>CAYLHS010000078.1:0-5584 GCA_964383535.1 uncultured Acidimicrobiia bacterium | reverse complement strand
GCCCACCTCAAACCGAAAACCCTGGCTGGCTACGAGTCCAACCTGCACGCTCATGTTCTACCTACCTTCGGAGATTTCGAACTCCGACACGTCGACCGTATGGCGGTCGAGGAGTGGGTAGCCGATCTCCAGGCCTCAGGCCTCGGTCACTCCGGGGTGCGACAGGCTCGGCAGGTGCTCAACAGCATGCTCCAGCTCGCCGTCGAAGCCGGTTACCTGGTCGTCAACCCTGCAACTGGGGTGAAAGTCGCCCGCCAGCCCGATCCTGAGATGCTCTTCTTGTCGGCGGAGGAGGTTGAGCGTCTTGCACTCGAGATCCGAGAGCCCTACGCCACGCTCGTTTATCTACTCGCCTATGGCGGACTCCGATGGGGAGAGGCGGCCGCACTACGTCGCAAGCGGTGTCAGTTGCTCCGATCACGCATCGAGGTAGCCGAGTCTTTGTCGGAGGCGCGGGGCAAGATCCACTTCGGCCCCACGAAAACATACCGCAACCGTGTTGTCGTGGTTCCGAGCTTCCTCCGTGACCTATTGGCCGAGCACCTCGAGCATCAGGTTGAGGTCCATCCAGACGCACTGGTCTTCACGTCGCCCCAAGGACAACCGCTCCGTAACTCGAACTTCCGACGCCAGGTCTGGTACGAGGCGGTTGCCGCGGCAGGGCTCCACGATGGGCTACGGATTCACGACTTGAGGCACACGTGCGCGTCCCTGCTTATTGCCCAAGGCGCGCATCCGAAGGCCGTCCAGGTCCACCTCGGGCACTCATCCATTTCGGTGACGATGGACCGCTACGGGCACCTACTTCCGTCTGACATGGAAACCCTGGCGGTCGCCTTGGATGGGGTGCGGAGCCGAGCTCTCGCGGACCAAATACGGACCAAATACGGACAAGAGGTCGTTGCACTCAGGGCCGAATAGGCGAATCCCCTGTAAACACAGGGGATTCGGTGGCACGCCCGGAGGGACTCGAACCCCCAACCTTCTGATCCGTAGTCAGACGCTCTGTCCAAATTGAGCTACGGGCGCAGGGACCGCGAGTATCGCACGTGCCAGGAATGAACGCTAGCGGGCGAGATCGCGCCAACCTCACCACCAACGCTCGCGCCGGGTCGGCCATTCCTACCCGGTCGCTAGGTCTTCACGCCCTAACGATCCGGAGCCAGAACCGCCCTTCGCTCTCTCCAGTCAGGATCGGGCTATCGAAGGCGAACCCGACCCTCTCCGAAGGATCCGACTCCGGGGCCGCTCGTACCTCGACTTCTCACTCGCCCGACCGACGCTGTTTCGGGTCCTGTTCCTCGGGCGACCCCTCCCCGGCCGGCCTCCGACCGACACCACCCAGCCCGGTGAGGGCTTGCGCGATCTGATCAGTGACGTTTCGGCGGCCATGGACGCTGGGCAGTTTCGTCGCGGCGACCCCTTCACCGTTGCCATCGCTCTATGGAGCGCCGTCCACGGCATCGCGGCGCTCTGGGCCTCGACCGGGGGTGCGCCCGACGAACTCGCCACCCGGATCGCCGAGTCCCAACAGGATGCGATCGTCGCGGGCCTGGCCCCCTAGCACCCGGGCACAGCCCTAGGGTGATTCCATGGCGCTGCTCATCGACTGCTCACACACAATCGAGAACGGGATGATCACCTATCCGGGACTGCCAGGGCCTCGCATCGGAACGCACCTCAGCCGGGTCGATTCACGCGATCACTACAGCTCCGGTACCGAGTTCCACATCGGGACCATCGAGATGGTCGCCAACACCGGAACTTACCTTGACACGCCGTTCCACCGCTTCGAAGACGGGTACGACCTCGCCGACCTCGACCTCTCCCGTGTTGCCGATCTTCCCGGGGTGTGTGTCCGCTCGGATCAACAAGCCATCCCTCCCAACCTCATGGCCGGCATCAACCTCGAAGGCAAGGCCGTGCTCTTCTGCACCGGTTGGGCCCGCCACTGGGGTACCGACCGCTACGGAGAGCCGTCACATCCCTTCCTCGCCGGCGCGACTGCCGAGGCCCTGATCGGCGGCGGGGCAGCCCTTGTCGGGATCGACTCGGTCAACATCGACGACACCCGCACCGGAGCGCGCACCGTACACACCGCCCTCCTGCGTGCAGGCATCCCGATCGTCGAGCACCTGACGGGCCTGGAGTCTCTCGTCGGCGCCGAGTTCCGCTTCTTCGCCGTACCCCCCAAGGTTCGTGAGTTCGGCACGTTCCCGGTGAGAGCGTTCGCGATCGTCGAGTAGGCGAACTTGGTGAAGACGGCCCCCCCTACCCCGGCGGCTCCGGTCCTGTGCAGCTGGTGATGTCGACACCGTCGAGTACCAGGGTGATCGGCTGATCGTCCTGGCTGTCGACGATCACGAATCCGTCGGTGAGGGAACCGGTCAGCCGGCAGGTTCCACCGGCAAGGTACTGGAAGGACCCGAAGACCGCTGCTGGGAGGACGCGAGGCATCACGATGATCGAGCGCCTGCCATCTCGTCATGTTTACACTACGCGTGTAGGGTAAAACCCTCTTCATGATCATTCGCTGGGTGCACATCATCGCCGGCACGGCCTGGCTCGGGACGGTCGTCGCCGTCGTGTTCGTCCTCGTCCCGTCACTCCACAAGCTCGAAGGGCTGGAGCAAAACAGGTTCGCTCAGCTCGTCTTCCCCAGGGTGTTTCGCGTTGCCTCGGTCCTCTCCGTGACCGTGATCGCCGCCGGGGTTCTCCTCTACCTCGAGAAGGTCGGATGGCGTTTCGACCTTGCACCGCTCGTGTCGACCCGCTGGGGATGGTCGATCCTGATTGGAGCGGTGCTCGGCATAGCGTTGACCGGCTTTCACTTCTTCGCCGAGCACCGGCTCCTCCCGATCGTCAAAGGGGCGGACGGCATCGACGCCGCAACCCTGCGCCTTCTTCGCCTCGCCCCGCGCGTCGGCCTCGGGGTCCTCGTGACAGTCGTAGTCCTGATGTCCTACGCCGCCCACGGTGGCTAGGAACCCCCTCCGCACAGCGTCACGGGAACGTGAGGGACAACGGCTGGGTACGCTACCCAAATGACCAGCACCGATCCCTTCGAAGCCGCACGCTCCTGGATCGCAGGCGACCCCGACCCCTCCACTCGAGCCGAACTCCAAGCAGCCATCGACAACGGAGACCTCGAAGATCTCGCAGACCGGATGAACGGAACCCTCGAATTCGGAACCGCCGGACTGCGCGGCATCGTTGGTGCCGGCTCGAACCGAATGAACCGTGCCGTCATCATCCGCGCCACGCGAGGTGTTGCCGACCACCTCCTCGAGACCGGTCTCGGTCTCGTCGTGGTCGGCCGTGACGCACGCCTCTCCAGCCCTCAGTTCCTCGAGGACACAGTCGCCGTCCTCGCCGCCGCAGGCATCCCGGTGCGCTACTTCACCGACCCGGTCGCGACACCGGTCGTCGCCTACGCGGCGCGGGTGCTCGGAGCCCGGTCAGGGATCATCATCACGGCCAGCCACAACCCCGCTGACTACAACGGGTACAAGGTGTATGCCCCCAATGCGGTCCAGATCGTCCCCCCGATTGACAGCCAGATCGCAGCGGCCATCGATGCGGTGGGTCCGGCGGTCGAGGTCCCGATGCACGACGATCCGTTCCACGCTCCAGGAGTCGAGCCTGTTCCCCCGTCCGTTCTCGACGGGTACCTCTCCGACCTCGAGGCGGCGCGGGCAGGCGGCAGCGCCGATCCCAACCTCACGATCGTCTACACACCGATGCACGGAGTCGGATGGCGGTACTTCGCAGAAGCGATGAAGAAGGCCGGGTACCTGAACGTGCTCCCCGTGCCCGAGCAGGTGGAGCCCGACGGGCACTTCCCGACCACCCACTTCCCGAACCCCGAGGAGCCCGGAGCGCTCGACCTCGCGATCGGACTGGCCGAACGCGGCGGTGCGGACATCATCCTCTCCAACGACCCCGACGCCGACCGCCTGGCCGTGGCCCTGCCATCGGAAGACGGGTGGGTGAAGCTCACCGGCAACCAGATCGGGTGTCTCCTGGCCGACTACCTCCTCGAGCGCTGGTCGTCACAGGACCGCCCGATGGTGATTGAGAGCATCGTTTCCTCACCGATGCTCGAATCAATTGCGAAAGCCTACGGCGCCCACTTCGACCAGACCCTCACCGGATTCAAGTGGATCTGGAACGCTGCGCTCGACCTGGAGGCAATGGGAGTCGGGCTGTACGCGTTCGGGTATGAGGAGGCGCTCGGTTACTCGGTAGGCAGGGCAGTTCGGGACAAGGACGGTATCAGCGCCGCCGTGGTGTTCGCAGACCTGGCCTCCGCCTGTGCGACCGAGGGACGCACCGTACTTGACAGGCTCGGTGACCTCTACCGGCGCCACGGCCTGTGGGTGAGCACCCAGAAGAGCATCGTCCGGCCTGGCTCCGAGGGCGCCGAGGAAATCGCAGCCGCCATGAAACGACTCGAGACATCGACCCCCAATGCCCTCGGAGGATTCGACGTGGCAGGTGTCGTCGACTATCGGATCGGGGCAGAGACGCGACCACGGTGGCTCGCAGCCACACCCCTCGTCGCGCTCGATCTCGAGGGACGGGCCAGGGTGCTGATCAGGCCGAGCGGAACGGAACCCAAGCTGAAGATCTACGTCGATCTGCGCGCCGACATCGACACCGAGGACCTCGCCGCGGTAGAACAGACCGCCGTCGATCTCGCCGATCGCATCGCCGAAGAAACCGCAACGTTCGTCGGGCTGTAGGAGACTCCCCAGTCGCCAGTCCTCAGTCGCCGGTCTCCTGTTCTCGTTTCTCGGTCGAGCCGGTTGCCGGCCACTGGCTGCCGGTAGGGCGGCACGGGCGACGTCCACCTGTAGTGTCTTCTCCGATGCGACGGCGCGTGCAATCCTGGCTGTGGGACTACCTGGTGCTCCTCGGTTGGCTCGTCGTCGTCTTCCTCGTCGTCGGCGTTCCACAACTCGCGGGCTGGTTCGACCTCGCCGGTCTCTGGAGCGGCCTCGTCGTTTCGGACATCGCGATCACCCTGCTGACCGTCGTCCCGTTCCTCATCTACCTCTCGGTGACCGAGACGGGCCCTCGCCACGCCACGTGGGGCAAGCGCAAGGTCGGGCTGGAGGTGTTCGGCCGCCGGGGCGGCTCGTCCGGCCCGACTCCTGTGTGGATCCGCAACATCGTCAAGCTCCTGCCATGGCAGCTCGGCCACATGGGGGTCGAGGTCCTCATCCGAAACGGCGACTCGGCCACCGGGATGGTGTTTTCTGTCGCGTCCCTCGTACTGCTGGTTGCGGTCGCCGGACCGCCGCTTGCCGGTCGGCGGGGAATGCACGACGTGATCGCCGGCACGGTGGTCCGGCCCGGTTTCGGCGGAGAGGGAGGGATTTGAACCCTCGAGGGAGCTTTAAACCCCCTACTCGCTTAGCAGGCGAGCGCCTTCGACCGCTCGGCCACCTCTCCTCTACCGCCTCGGCGGCTCGCACAAGTTACCGGCTTGCCCGTCACTGCACCAACCGGCCTCTTCCTGCGGATTGGACGAGCTAGTGAACGCATGTTTAGTATCCTGAACATGAGTTCAGCCCGCCTG
>CAYLHS010000077.1:0-10027 GCA_964383535.1 uncultured Acidimicrobiia bacterium | reverse complement strand
ACGAGGTACAGGCTACGAAGTACGGGCTCGTTGCGCGAGCGCTACAGCACCGGCTTGGGTCTCGTCCTCAGCCGTGCCCAGACGTCGTAGTCGGCTCCCCACTCGAGGAACCCCTGCGGGTAGGTGGGGATGCCGGGTGCGCTCACTTCGTCGAGTGTCTTCATCTCGTTCTCGTCGAGGTTCCACCGGAGGGCGGCGAGGTTGTCCTCGAGCTGTTCGACGGTTCGGCACCCGAGCAGCACCGACGTCACCGTCGGCCTGTTGCGAAGCCAGTTGAGGGCCACTTGGGCCATGCTGACGTTCCGACGCTGTGCGATCCCCTCGACCTCGGCAAGCACCGTCCAGGTTCGCTCGTTGTTGCGGAGGTCGTAGCCCTCAACTCCCCGGTTTGGGTCTTCGCCGAGTCGTGTTGCACCCGACGGCCGTTCTGATCCGGAGTACTTGCCGGTCAACCAGCCTCCACCGAGCGGTGACCATGGGAGAATGCCGATTCCTCTGTCGATACACAAGGGCAGGATCTCCAGCTCGATCTCACGGGCCAGCAGGTTGTACTGGGGCTGGAGCGACACGATCGGTGGCCATCCGTTGCGCTCGGTGAGCTGGACCGCCCGTTCGAGTTGCCATCCCAGGTAGTTCGACACGCCCAGCGAGCGCACTTTCCCCGACTCGACGAATCCGTTGAGTGTCTCCAGTGTTTCTTCGATCGGGACGCCGGGGTCCCACGCGTGCATCTGGTAGAGGTCGATGGTGTCGACGCGGAGCCGTCGAAGGCTGGCATCGACCGCTCGCTCGAGGTGCACCTTGCCGGCACCCCGATCTTCCGGTGCGCTCCCCATCGAGAATCGTGCCTTGGTCGCGATGACCAGCTCATCTCTGATCCCGGTTCGTTCCAGCCAGCGGCCGATGATCTCCTCCGATGCGCCACGGCTGTACACATCGGCGGTGTCGATGAACCGCCCTCCCACGTCGTAGTAGCGGTCGAGGATGGTGAAGGACGTCTGTTCGTCGCTTTCGTCGCCGAAGGTCATGGTGCCGAGACCGAACACGCTCACGTCGAGATCCGCAATGCTTCGCACTTCCATGCCACCGAGCATAGGGACATCTCAGGCCTGCTCGAATCCGCATCGTCTCAATCGATCGACCAGACTTGCGGCATGGTGACCCGATCCGACTGCGAGGTTCTCGACGCCGACGATCCACTCGCCGCGGTGCGGGACCGCTTCACACTCCCCGACGATGTGGTGTACCTGGACGGCAACTCACTCGGTCCACTCCCCGCACACGTGCCGGAGCGTATGCGGCAGACAGTCGAGGAGCAGTGGGGCGTCGACCTCATCCGCTCATGGAACGCGCACCATTGGGCCGATCTTCCCTACCGAGTCGGTGATCGGATCGGGCGACTCGTGGGGGCCGAGCCGGGGAGTGTTGTCGCGGCCGACACCACGTCGGTGAACGTTCACAAAGCCATCGACGCGGCCCGTCGGCTGAGACCCGATCGGCGCGTCATCGTTACCGACACCTCCAATTTCCCGACCGACGTCTACGTGATGCAGGGCATCAGCGGCGCGGCCGGACTCGAGTTGGAGATCGTCGACCCTGGTGCCGTGAAGGGCGCGATCGACCTGTCTGTGGGGGTCGTCGCCCTCACTCAGGTCGACTATCGGACCGGGCGCCGCCACGACATGGCCGCGATCACGACCGCTGCCCACGAGGCAGGTGCCGTCGTCGTGTGGGATCTCGCCCACTCGGCCGGGGCGTTTCCAGTGGCGCTCGCCGATGTTGGCGCCGATTTCGCCGTCGGGTGCGGGTACAAGTACCTGAACGGCGGTCCGGGTGCGCCGGCCTTCATCTACGTGGCGCCCCGGCACCACGCGGTGTTCCGGAACCCGATCACCGGATGGTTCGGCCACGCTGCTCCGTTCGAGTTCTCGCTCGAATTCGTTCCGGCAGAGGGGATCGGACGTGCGAGGGTCGGCACGCCACACGTACTGGGGCTCGTCGCTCTCGACGCCGCCCTCGACATCTTCGATGACGTGGACATGGGTCTCGTTCGTGAGAAGTCGCTGGCGTTGACCGGCTTGTTCATGGATCTGGTGGAGGGATGGGCCGGTGAGGTCTCGGTGGCGACGCCGAGGGACCCGGAACGGCGGGGGAGCCAAGTGAGCCTTCGCCACGAGCACGCGTTCCCGATCGTGCAGGCGCTGATCGCGCGGAACGTCATTGGCGACTTCCGGACGCCCGACATCGCTCGTTTCGGGTTCGCTCCCCTCTATCTGCGGTATGTGGACGTGTGGGATGCTGCCGTCGCGATACGTGAGGTTCTCGACACCGGCGAGTGGCAGGATCCGAGGTTCTCCGTACGTCCAGTCGTTACCTGAGCGGCGGGTCGTCAACCTCCCCTACTCGTGAGCCCTGGGTTGGGGTGAGGTGGGTGCCTACCGCCCGACTTCTTTGAGATAGAGGAAGTCGGTGACGTTCAGCCCGTTGAGAGCCAGGTGCACGAAGGCCGGCACCGCTTGGAGTCCTTCGGCCGTCGGAAGGAACTGCGGATCAATCAGATCCATGATCCGACCCCGGGTCTCCAGTCTGCAGCCGTTGGCTGCGAGGACGTTCTTCACCCAGTCGGTGTTTCGTCCGAAGGTGAGAGCGACGAGCCACCCGTTGAGGTACGAGAACGCATTGACAGGGGTTCGATACTCCCTGCCCGACGAGCGGCCGACATGGTGGACGACGCCGAACATCGGCACCACCTTCGCGAGTGGACCGAGGATCCGATTCGTGAAGTGACGGTTGAAGCTCGCAAGCGATCTGGATAGCGGCACGGCGTCGAGCATAGGTCACCGACACTCGCAACGATGCCGCGGTACCGTCCCCAGATGAGATGGCTCATGGTCGCCGGGCTGCTCCTTGCGTCGTGCGCCGGCACGGCGGTCACCACGACCAAGGCGCCGACCTCGGCCATGCGGACCTCGGCCACGCGAACCTGATCGACGTGGATCTCACAGGGCAAACCTTGCCGGTGCCGATCTCTCCGTCGCCGATCTGAGCGATGCCACGCTCGTCGGAGCCGATCTGTCCGCGGCCGTGGTCGAGGGCACGACCCTGACAGAGGCCGACTTGACCGGTGCTGCCTCCGATGGGGCAATGCTCGTGGGTGTTGTGTGGGATGCCTCCACTCGGTGACCCGACGGGTACCAACCGCCGGCGCAGCCCCGACCGAGGTGCCCGACAGGTTGGGTGCGTCGGGTTGGAATCCGCCATGGGTACGCTGACCCGCTGTGGGGCACGATCTGAACCTCGAGGGCCGAGCCTGCCTCGTGACCGGTGCCAACACCGGGATCGGGAGAGCCTCTGCGCTGGAGCTCGCCAGACGCGGAGCGCGCATGGTGCTCGCCGGCAGGTCAGAAGTCCGCACTGCTCGAGTGATCGAGGAGATTCAGTCGAGCGGTGGCGACGCGCGGTTCCTCCATCTCGACCTGTCATCGCTCGCCGGGGTGAGGTCGAGTGCCCTGGAGTTCCTGTCCTGGGGTGTACCTCTCCACGTGCTCATCAACAACGCCGGTGTCGTCCGACATCGCAGCGTCACCGAGGATGGGTTCGAGTACACGTTCGGCGTGAACTACCTCGGTCCGTACCTCTTCACCCGTCTCCTCGTTCCGGTACTCGAGGCGTCGGCACCGTCGAGGATCATCAACGTGTCGTCGGAGATGCATCGGTCCGTCACGTCGATCGACTGGGCGGCGCTGCACCGGCGTGGGTCGTGGCCGGGAGTGCGCGAGTACAGGGTGTCGAAGCTGGGCAACGTGCTGTTCACCCGGGAGCTGGCACGTCGTCTCGATGGCGTGGAGGCGGTGGCCGTGCATCCGGGGCTGGTCGCAACTGAGATCCTGCGGCATGTCCCTTCCTGGGTCCAGACGTTGGCTCATCGAAACGCGCTGACACCCGAACAGGGAGCGAGAACCTCCGTCTACTGTGCGGCCACCTCAGAGTTGGTCAACGGTGGCTACTACGCCGACGTACGCCTGCGGGAGCCGGGGCCCGGCGCCGTCGACGCGCATCTCTCCGAGGAACTCTGGGAACGATCCGAACACTGGGTTCACCCGTTCCTGTAGCCGGGCGCGACACGGGCTCCCGATGCGAGAGCGGGCGGGCGGGTAGCGTGAGTGGGTGGAGTTCCCGACCTATCCGCCTCCGACCGACCGTTCCTATTGGGTGATTGAACAGAGTCTGCTGGCAGGCGCCTACCCTGGCGCCTCGGTCGGGAGCACCGTCGGGCACCTCGTCGACGCCGGCATCACCGCGTTCGTGAACCTCACCGAGGACCTCGATCCGGCATCCGCCGATGCGTCACTCGATCCCTACGATCGGCTTCTGGGCGATGGCATCGTGCTTGTGCGTCATCCGATGGTTGATCTGGGCGTGCCGCCGCACGCGACGATGAAACGGGCCCTCGACGAGATCGACGGTCTGCTCGAACGGGGTCTCGGAGTGTATGTGCATTGCTGGGGTGGCATCGGTAGGACGGGAATGGTCGTCGGGTGCTGGCTGGTACGCCACGAACTCGTGCGTCCCGGCCACGCGTTGGCCGTTCTCGCGCAGCTTCGTCGCACAGACCGGGGCTGGGGCTGGAGGAGATCTCCCGAGACCGACGAGCAGCGCACCTTCGTTGAGGCGTGGCGTCCCGGATCGTAGCCGCACAGCCGACATCGCTTCTGAGATCATCACTCGTGATGTGGGAAGCCGGCAAGCCCGGGCCCACGGCATCCTGAGACAGCTCTTGATATCGGGTAACTTGAAGATGAAGAAAGGAGAGTCTATGGACCTCTCACGCGTTCGGGCTGTGACGGCGCTTCCCGTCTCCGACCTTGATCGGGCAATCGCCTGGTATCAGGGCCATCTCGGCGCAGAGCCGTCTGAGACCGACGAAGACGGAGCGCTTTTCGAGTGTGGAGGAGGAACCTCGTTCTTTGTGTATGAGTCGCAGTTCGCCGGCACGAACAAAGGGACGGCCCTCATGCTCCAGGTCGACGACTTCGATGCAGCGTTCTCGGATCTTCGCTCCGGAGGCGTCTCGTTCGAGGAGTACGACTTCGGTGAGTTCAAGACGGTCGATGGGGTGATGACCAGCCCTGAAGGAAGACGCTCCGCCTGGTTCAAGGATCTCGACGGCAACATCATCGCAATCGGTTCGCAATAGCCGGGCGGGCAAGCGAAGCAGCTCCGGGGTCGGCGTTGACGGGCGTTGGTCAGCTTCGCCGGGACCGCATCAGCCAGTAGAGGGCGAGGCTCCCGATCGCCCCTGCGAGTGCCGCACCAGACACCACGGGTGTCGGGCGCGGTAGCTCGGCGAGACGTGTTCTGATCGTCACCGGGCGCTCGAACGCGAGCACCTCCCACCCACGCTCCGCCGCGATCTTCGCAAGCTCACGGTCAGGGTTCACCGCGAGAGGATGCCCTACCGCCTCCAGCATCGGCAGGTCGGTGTGGGAGTCCGAGTAGGCGAACGAGTCCTCGAGTGAGATCCCCTCCCTGACCGCCATCTCCTTGATTGCGTCCACCTTGCCTTCCCCGTAGGCGTACAACTCCATCTCACCTGTGTAGTGGCCGGCGTCGTCGACCGCCAGCTTCGTTGCGATCACCCTGTCGACTCGAAGGTGTGCCGCCAGCGGCTCGACGATCTCTTCGGCGCTCGATGACACGATCACCACCAGGCGACCTTGCCGCAGATGGTCGTCGATGATGAACAGGGCCTCGGCGAACACCAGCGGCGCGACCACCTCGTCGACCGTTTCTCTGGCGATCTCTCGCAGCTGATCGCGGTCCCACCCCTTCACGATGGTCATCATCTCTTCTCGAGCGCGCTCCATCTGGTCGTGGTCGGCGCCGAACATCCGGTACGAGATCTGGGCGATACCGGCCTTCATCAACGCCCTGCGTGTGAGGAGGCCCGCCCGGTACAGCGGCCGGCCGATCATCAGCGTGGACGAGGCGGCGATGATCGTCTTGTCGAGGTCGAAGAATGCCGCCTCCATCGAGCCCCATTCTATGTAGAAGGTCCTGGCGCGGTGATCAGACCATGCCACATGGACCTACTCATGACAAGGGGTTGTCCACCAGGTGTCCTTCCCATACGTTGCCCCTGCCCGACGAAAGGGGGCCCGTGTCGGTTCTGGGCGTCATGACCTATCAGGATGGTGTGCTGTCGACACTCGCGCCTCTGGGGTTGGCGGCGTCGGTGCAGACCGCCCTCGTGATCGACCTCGATCCATCCGGTCCCCGCTACCCCGGTACCACGACGCTTGCCCGGCTCGTCGCCGACGGTCCCACGGCGCGAGACCTTCGGCCGTCTCGGACCGGCCTCGCCGTGCTTCGCAACGGTGGGGTCACCTACGCCGACGCCGAGCCGGTCATCGACGCGCTGGGGGAGAGCTGGCCACACGTCGTGCTCAGAGTCGCTCAGGGCGACCAGTCGCGGCTGTTCGTTCCGATCGTGCCCGTGGTCCCCCTCTATCCTGGCGTCCTCTCGGTTCCGTGGAACCGGCCGGCGGTGTTTCAGGACACAGGGTTTGGTGTCGCGGCCGCCGCCCCAGGCCCCGTCCTGCCGAGGCCGTCGCGACGTACCGTCGGTGCCCTCCTGGAGGGACGGGTCGGGCCGCGCAGCAGGTGGATCAGGGCGTGGCGGGACGTGTGGGAGTTGCCATGGACGTAGTCCGCCGCATCATGGATCGCGTTCTCGCCTCCGACGTGCCACTCGAACGCGCCTCGGTCACCGAGGCTGCGAGTCGGCTGCTCGCTGAAGAGGGACCTTTGGCCCCGGTCGGTATCGCCGAACGTGTCGCCGACGCCTTGGTCGGGCTCGGGCCACTCGAGGCGCTTCTACGCGATCCGGCCGTTTCGGACGTGTTGGTCAATGGACCCGATGACGTGTGGGTAGAACGGTCCGGGGATCTCGCGAGATCGGATGTCACCTTTCCCGACCCCGAAGGGATCGTTGCTGCGGTCGAGCGCATGATCGGCCCCCTCGGCCTCCGCATCGACCGCGCGTCCCCCATGGTCGACGCCCGTCTTCCCGACGGAAGCAGGCTCCACGCCGTGTTGCCGCCGGCGTCGGTCAACGGACCGATCATGGCAGTGCGTCGGTTCACGGCGGCCGTCCCCGACCTCGACGCGCTGGTGGGCGCGGGGTCGATCGGTGTCGACGGTGCGAGTCTGCTTCGGAACGCCGTCGAGAACCGCACATCGATTCTCATCTCCGGGGGCACCGGCACGGGCAAGACGACCCTGCTCAACATCCTGTCGACCGAGGTTCCCGCGACCGAACGAATCGTGACCGTCGAGGATGCCGCCGAGCTTCGGCTCAGCGGCCATGTCGTCCGGCTCGAAGCACGACCAGCGAATGCGGAAGGTGCAGGAGAGATCAGGCTGCAAGACCTGGTTCGATCGGCCCTCCGCCTCAGACCGGATCGGATCATCCTCGGCGAGGTCAGAGGCCCCGAGGCGCTCGACATGATCAGCGCCATGAACACCGGCCATCGCGGATCGATGTCGACCGTGCACGCCAACAGCCCCGATGAAGCCTTGTGGCGCCTCGAAACGTTGGCGCTGTCTGGTGCCAGGCGTGTGACCGAAACGGCGGTCCGACGGCAGCTCCTCGCGGCGATCGGTCTTGTCGTCCAAGTCGAGCGTTGGGACGGGAGACGGCGAGTGAGTCGTATCGTCGACGTCGAACGGAGCGAAGCGGTGTACGAATGCTGACCGTGCTCGGCTTCGCGTGGGGGCTCGTTGCCGGTGTCCCGCCGGTCGTTCTCGCTGCTCTCGCAATTGGCATCTACCAGCCGGTGCTCGCGCTCTTGGGTATCGCCGCCGTTCTCGTTCTCGAACGTTCCCGCATACGTCCCGGGCAGGGCGAGGGGGCTTTCCTCCAGGCGATCGCCGCAGAGCTGCGATCCGGCGCAGCGGTACGAATGGCGATCGCGGATGCCGCCGACCGCACGCCGTCGCTACCGCTCAGACAGGTCGCGCGACTGGCGCAGGCCGGTCGTCCGCTCGACGAACTGGCCGCACCACTGAGCGCCGCCCTCACCGGCAATGGGGTGCTCGTTGCGGCCGCCGTTCGCATCGCCGGACGGACAGGTGGAAAGATCGCCGACACGTTCGACGAACTCGCCCTCATCGCCGGCGAAGACATGGAGCTGCGAGGTGAGACACGGGCCGCCACCGCCCAGGCCCGCCTGTCGGCGTGGATCGTCGGCGGTATTCCGGTGGCCTATCTGGCGTACACGGCTGCGAGCGGACGTCTCTCCGCGCTCATCGATGCTGGCGCCGTCGGGATTGGTGTGCTGGGTGTGGGTGGCACGCTGCTGATTTCAGGTGTCGTCGCGATCGTCGTCATCCTGAGGAGGTCCCGCCAATGATGCTGCTTCTCACGGCCCTCGTCGTGCTCTTCGGTCGGAAGCTCCCAGCTCTCCAGCTGCTCCGCCATCGCAAGGAAGCTCCCCCGCTCGATGTCGACGCTGCTGCCCGGTTGATGCTCATCGGGGTGACCGCAGGGCTCCCACTCACCGCAGCGATCGAGACTGCTGCCGACGAGCTGGGATCCGCCGAGGAGCTCCGGCAGGTGGTTCGGGCGTCGAGAATCCACGGCGTCGCATCTGCGCTCGCGACTGCCACGGGGCCTTCGGATCGTCTCTTTCGCCTCCTCGCTCGTGCCCACATGACCGGTGCGTCGACCCAGGGCACGATCGCCGCGTTCATCGCAGATCGTCGGACAGCGCGCAGGACCGCGACGCTCGAGCGGCTGCGCCGATTGCCCGTGGCGCTCACGGTCCCCCTGACGCTGCTCATCCTCCCGGGATTCATCCTCCTCACGCTCGGCCCGACAGTCGCCTCGATCGTCAGGCAGCTCCTTGGAGGTCTGACATGAGTCACGTTCCCCCCGTGCCGGCCGGCCGTCGGCAACCAGAAAGGAGCCTGCATGGTCAGGTTGTGGAAGTGGATGGTCCTCCGCGAAGAGGGTCAGGGCACCGTCGAGTACGTTCTCGTCATTCTCGCTGCGGCGGCAATCGCCCTGTCGCTCATCCAGTGGGCCAGCCACACGAACCTGTTCTCGAGCCTTTTCGGAACCGTCCTGAAGAAGGTCATCGGTTTCGCCAAGTGAACGGGTCCGCGGCGGTCGAGTTCGCGCTCGTCCTGCCGTTGGTGCTGCTGGTCCTGCTGGCTGTCACCCAGGTCGCGGTCGCGGCGCGAACCCAACTCGAGGTGGCCAACGCTGCCAGGGAAGGGGCTCGACGTGCCGCGACCGCGCCTGACCCAGCCGAAGCGGTCAGCGTCGCCCTTGGGGCTCTCTCTCCCGAGCTCGCCGATCGAGCTCGCGTCCAGGTGCGCCGTCCCCAGGTCGTTGGACGTCAGGCCGAAGTGACCGTGGTCGCGCCTGTCCGACTGACTGCGCTCGGAGGGCTCACGGTCGAGCTTCGTTCGAAGGCGGTGATGCGTGTCGAGCGGTGACCGGGGATCGATCACGATCCTCCTCGCAGGGACCGTCCTCGTTGTCCTCGTGCTCGGCGTGGTGATCGGAGCGGTCGGCCAGGTTCTCGTTGTACGATTCCAGGCGTCCACCGCTGCCGACGCGGCAGCCCTCGCCGCTGCTCCTGCAACGTTCTCTGGTGATCCCGTCAACGAGGCCGTCACGTTCGCCGAGGCCAATGGCGCACGACTCCTGTCGTGCCGTTGCCCGCCCAACAGGACGTGGGATCCTCGAACGGTCGAGACACTCGTCGAGATCGACGTCGACGTCCTGGGACTCGGCCGTCGAACGATCAGAGCGAAAGGCAGAGCCGAGTATCTGCCGGCAGGGGCCGGCAGCTTGCCCGCGGGCTACCGCTCTCGATGAGGACGACGGCCCGCCGGTACACGTTCGATGCCTCGCCGCTCACCGGCGGCGTTCCAGCTCGGCTCGCATGGCAAGAAGCCGGCGGCGGCGCCTGACCGCCATCGCCCAGGAGACGGCCGCCGCCGCGACCAGCGTGAG
>CAYLHS010000076.1:0-10084 GCA_964383535.1 uncultured Acidimicrobiia bacterium | reverse complement strand
GTCCCGACTACAGAAACACCAGGTCACGGCCGCTCTTCGGAGCGGCCTCTGGTTTTGGGAATCGGTTCCATCGCGCGCGTCAGACCAGTCCGCGGCCGGTGTCTCGCCTCTCGGGACGTAGGAATCGGTCGCCGAGGGCGTCGGTGGCTGCCCGGTCGGCTTCGGTGAACACGACAGGAACGAGCCAGTAGGGTGCACATCGATGCCACCCTCCCCCATCCGGGTTCGCACTTACGGTGACAATGGCCCGCTCGTTGCCGTCCTCCACGGCGGACCGGGCGCCATCGGATCGTGCGCAAGGCTCGCCCGTGATCTCTCATCGTTCTGTCGGGTGCTCGAACCGCTTCAACGACGATCGGGCGAGGTTCCTCTCACGGTCGCTCGGCATGTCGAGGACCTCGCAGCGGCCCTGCCCGATCCGGCGATTCTCGTCGGTTCCTCATGGGGAGCGATGCTCGCGCTGTCGTTCGCGGCTTCCCACCCCCATCTGGTTCGCTCGCTGGCGCTGGTCGGCTGTGGCACATATGACCGCGCGAGCCGCGACGCCTACCGCGCCACCATGGACGAACGTCTGGGTCCGGTAGGTCGCGAACGGCGGACCCAGCTCAGGCAGCAGCTGAGCGAGGCAACGAACGTGCACCACCGAGATCTCATCCTTTCCCAGATCGGCGGCCTCGAAGAGCATGCTCAGGCGTTCGATCTCATCGAGACGGCCGGCCACGACGAGATCGATGCAGCCGGACACTCCGAGACCTGGAACGACGTCCTACGGCTCCAGGATGAAGGGATCGAACCGGCGTCGTTCTCGGCCATCAGGTGCCCGGTGATGATGCTGCACGGCGACACCGATCCCCATCCCGGCCGTACAACCTACGAGATCTTGGGGCAGTTCGTCCCACAGATCGAGTACCGAGAGATCCCGCAGTGCGGTCACGAGCCGTGGCTCGAGCGGTGGGGCCGCGAGCCGTTCCTGGAGACGCTTCGGGAGTGGATCACTGCTAGCGAACCCACACCTCGATAGCCGGATCCAGATCGGACGGCTTCATCGACATGCCGCCGGCTCACACCCACCCGACGGCGGCACCGTTCGCTGGGGCCGCGATCGGCGAAGGGTCGGTCACTCCCCGGCGCTCTTCTTCGTCGTGTACTCGAAGAAGTAGAGACCGGCAGCGATCACGAGGAACACTCCCGAGACGGCGACCATCCACCAGCCGACCACGATGCCGTTGGCGAGGAGCACGGTCGCTGCGGCAAGGAGCGGCGCCCGCGTCGTTCCCACGGGAAACGTACCCACAACCGGACCCGGCGTCTCGCCAGAGTCGCTCCTGCGGAGCAGAAAGAACGCCGTCCAGAGACCGAAGATCACTGCGGTTGCCAGCATGATGAAACCGGCGATCGATCCACGACCGACGATGTAGATCACCGCGGCGACGCTGAATACGATCGCCTGTCCGAGCAGCACCTTCGCCTGGAATCTCACTCGTCGACCTCCGGGTGACGCATGTCGAAGGCGGGTCGCTCCGACCGGATCGGTGGGATCGACGCGAAGTTCTGGAGCGGAGGTGGTGATGTTGTCGCCCACTCGAGGGAGTACCCACCCCATGGGTCGTCACCGGACTGGTCCCCACGCCGGAAGCCCTGTACCGCGTTGACGATGAACACGGCGACGGACAACGCGATGATGAACGCGCCGACCGTTGACAGGTCGTTCAGGAACGTCCACCCGTCGGTGGCCGAGTAGTCGGCGATCCGTCTCGTCATTCCCCGCAAACCCAGGAGGTGCTGTGGGAGGAACGTCAGGTTGAAGCCGACGAACATCAGCCAGAAGTGGACCTTCGCCCACAGCTCGGACATCAACCGACCCGTCATCTTCGGGAACCAGAAGTAGACGCCGGCGAACAGTGCGAAGGCGGCCGATGCGAACAGCACATAGTGCATGTGCCCAACGACGAAGTAGGTGTCGGTGACGTCGAAGTCGATCGGGGGCGACGCGAGCATCACGCCCGTCAATCCGCCGAAGAGGAACGTCACGAGGAAGCCCAAGGAGAACAGCATCGGCGACTCGAACGACAGGTGTCCCCTCCACATCGTTCCGATCCAGTTGAAGAACTTCACCCCGGTCGGGACGGCGATGAGGAAGGTGGCGGCAGAGAAGAACTCGAGGTAGACGAGGCCTGTGGCGAACATGTGGTGCGCCCACACACCCAGCGACAACGCCGCGATTGCGAGCGTCGCGAACACGAATCCGGTGTACCCGAACAGAGGTTTGCGTGAGAACACGGGGATGATCTCGGTGATCACCCCGAAGAACGGCAACGCGATGATGTAGACCTCCGGATGACCGAAGAACCAGAAGACATGCTGATAGAGGATCGGTGAACCGCCGAACGCGGGATCGAACACGTGCACACCCAGCGCTCGCTCTGCGAACAGAAGCGAGAGCCCCGCCGTCAACACCGGGAACGCGAGCAGTGCCATCACCGCCGTGACGGTCATGTTCCAGGTGAAGATCGGAAGACGGAACATCGTCATCCCGGGCGCCCTCATCGTCAACACGGTGGCAATGAGGTTCGCCGCCGCGCCGATGGTTCCAATCCCGGTCAGAATCACACCGACGATCCACAGCTCGCTGCCTGGGCCGGGTGAGTAAATCGAACCCGACAGTGGTGCGTACGCCGTCCATCCGAACGTCGCGGCCCCACCTGCGCTCAAGAACCCCGAGAGCAACGTGAGCGCCCCGCCGAGGTACACCCAGTAGGAGAAGGCGTTCAAGCGAGGGAACGCCATGTCGGGGGCACCAATCTGCAACGGCACCAGGTAGTTGGCCAGACCGAACGGCACGGCCGTCGCGAACACGAACATCATGAGGGTGCCGTGCATCGTGAACAACTCGTTGTAGGTCTGCTCGCTGACGAATTGGAGTCCAGGGGCGGCGAGCTCGCTCCTGATGATCAGGGCCATCACGCCGGCGATGATGAAGAAGATGATCGCGGTGACGATGTAGGAGACACCGATCTTCTTGTGGTCGGTCATCGTCAACCAACCAAGGACCCCGCGTTGTTCGAGACCATGCTGTTCGAGAGTCACTGGCCCTCCTCCGCCACCCACGCATCGAATTCCTCAGGGGAAACGGCCTTCACCTGGAACAACATCCGGTCATGAAACACCCCGCAGAACTCGGCACACCTTCCCTGATAGACCCCCGCCTCCTGAACGACTACGTCGAGCTTCTGCACGTTGCCGGGGAAGACATCGCGCTTCTCCATGAAGTCGGGAACGAAGAACGAGTGGACGACATCCCGCGACGTCAACTCGATACGAATCGTCTCGCCGGTAGGTACGACCATCACCGGTTGCTGACCCGGTGCACCGGTGACGACGATGCCCTGCTCCGGGTAGGTGAACTGCCACGACCATTGGAACGCGGTCACCTCGACCACCAGATCGGGCGACTCGGAAAGCGCATCGACATCGTGGATCACACCACGAGTGAGAAAGAACAGCACCGCCACGATCAAGACCGGGATGGCCGTGTAGATGATCTCGAGTGGGACGTTGTAGCGGGTCTGACGCGGCAACCCTTCTGCGTTCTTGCGCCGGTAGCGGAGGATCGACCATCCGATCAGACCCCACACGAGGATGCCGATGAACGCGGCGATCCACACGAAGACGTCCCACAGATTCGCGATCCTGCCGCCCTGTTCGGTCACCGGCGACGAGGGGCCAAGTCGACTGCCTGTGCAGCCTGCGAGTAGCAGGGCGAGCAGCAACGGCGACAGTCGGGCGCTAGTGGATCTCATAGCCTCCGTCCTCGGTACGGACGAACTCGTGGGGGGCCGGCCGGATGGGCGGACCACCTCCCCGTTCCTTCGCGATCCAGTAGGCGACCCCGCCCACTAGCCATGGCAGCGCCAGCGCGAGGAGCCGCAACGCGTGAGTGAGTGTGTTCAGCGACAACTCCAATCTCGAAGCGATCACGTCGTTGCTCCCTGCGACGAACAGCACGATGAAGAATGCCAGTGCCCCACACCCTATCGCGGCTCTCCACGGTCGGGTCGACGGGTAGTCGAGCAAGTGGTGCGGCTCGCGATCATGAGTGAAGCGCGCCTCAATGAACGGCCACGCGTAGAGCAACGCGAACGTGACGCCCGGCAGGAGCACCCCCGGGAAGAACACGTTGGGGATCGTGAACCCAAACGCCCGGATCTCCCAGTTCGGGAACAACCGCAGAGCGCCCTCCAGCCAGCCCATGTACCAGTCGGGTTGTGCGGGACCACTGACCTGGGCGGGATGATACGGCCCGTAGAACCAGACCGGGTTGATCTGGAACACCCCGCCGAGTAGTGCAAGCACGGCGGCGACCAGGAGAAAGAGGCCGATCGTCTTGGCGGCGAAACGGGGCCAGAGTGGGCTGCCGACCACGTTGTGTTCCGTCCGGCCCGGCCCGGGGAACTGAGCGTGTTTCTGTCTGACGAGGATCGCCAGATGCGCTCCCAGCAACGCGATGATCAACCCCGGTACCAAGAGGATGTGGACAGTGAACAACCGGGGAATGATCTCCTCTGTCGGATAGGGGCCGCCGAACACCAGAGCGGCCGCCCACGAGCCGACGATGGGGATCGACTGCGTGATCGTATAGGCGATTCTCAGGCCGGTTCCCGACAGGAGGTCGTCGGGCAGCGAGTAACCGGCGAACCCGTTCAGGATCGCGAGCAGCAGCAGGGTGAGCCCGATGATCCAGTTGACTTCGCGGGGCCTGCGGAAGGCACCGGTGAAGAAGATCCGGAGGAGATGGATGACGATCGCAGCTATGAACACCAGCGCTGCCCAATGGTGGATCTGACGGATGAGGAGACCCTCGCGAACGTCGAACGACAAGCGAATCGTCGACTCGTAGGCGCGGGACATCTCCACGCCCTGGAGCGCCCCATAGCTCCCCTGGTAGGTGATCTTCTGCGCATCCGGCACGAAGAACAACGTGAGGAACACACCCGTCGCCAGAAGCACCAGGAACGAGTAGAGGGCGATTTCTCCGAGCATGAACGACCAATGGTCGGGGAACACCTTCCGCATTCCCGCTTTGAGGACGCGGCTGCTGCCGAGTCGCTGATCGAACCATCCGACGAGTGCCTTCAGCATCAGCGGTCCCTATTCCAGAAGCCGGGGCCGACGGGCTCGAGGAAGTCGCTCTGCGCGGCGAGCCAGCGGTCCTGTGTGATCGTGATCGGGAGTTGGGGAAGTGGCCGTGGGGCGGGTCCAAACACGGGACGGGCTCCATCCAGGACTTCGAACGTGGACTGATGACACGGGCACAGCAACAGCTGGTCTGCCGCCTCGTACAATCCGATCGGACACCCCGCGTGCGTACAGATCTTCGAGAACACCACATGGCCTTCGGGCGCCCAGTCTTCCCGGCCCGTGGGTGGGGTGTAGACGGCAGGGTCGACGTGGAGCAACAGGGACTGTGATTGCCCGTCGCCCGCATATCCTTCGGGAAACACCGTCACCACGCTCCCGATGTCGACGTCCCCGACACGTACCGGATTGCCGTCGATGTCGACGAGGCGGGCACCCGCCGACCACTTGGTGTGGAACAGTTCAGGGCCTGATCCAGGATCCAACGATCGGAATGGAGCAGCGAGCGCGACCACGAGAGACGTGATCGCGGCGGCCATCAGTCCGATGAAGGTCCGCCTGCTCGGGGCCTCGGGAGACTCACGGACTTGGAGGTCGTCGTCGATTCCGTCGTCGGTTGCAAGCGGATGGCGGACTTCCTCCGTCTCCCCGCCGGACAGGGTGAAGGACCACACAACGACAGCGACCCCGATCCCTGCAAGTGCGATCGCGAGCAGCGTCCCCTGCATCACGTTCGACGCGGCGAGCACGTACGCAACAGTGAGCCCGACTCCGGCGATGACACTCGCGACGAGCGATCCGATGATCAGCCGACGCTTCACGACGCCTTCCTTTCGATCAGCCTTGCGATCCCGACGAGGAGTCCGAGGCCGACCAGCCAGGCCACCAGACCTTCGGGAACCGGACCGAGTCTGCCAAGTCCGAACCCACCGGGATCGGGATCCTCCTGGAGAGACATCACGAATGCGGCCACGTCATTGACATCCTGATCGGTGAGCTGATCGAAGACCGGCATCTGGCTTGGACCGGTGCGAACCGCCTCTGCGATGACAAGTGGGGTCGCGAGGTAGAGATCCGGCGCGTTCCGCCCGTATGAGAGCGCTTCGCCGCGACCGGCGGCACCATGACAACCTGCGCAGTTGGTCCTGAAGATGCTGCCGCCACGCGACACGTCACCCGCGGCGGCGTCCACGCTCGGTATGGCCGGCCCTTCACCCAGCGACGCTACGAAGGCCACCAGCGCCCTCGTCTGGTCGTCGTCGAACGGACTGGGTTTTCGGACGGCTTGGATCCGTACGTCGGCCATCGGCATCCGGCCGGTACGAAGCTGGAAGTCCGCCATCGCTGCACCGACCCCGACGAGAGTGGGAGCGACATCAGTGCCGTTGCCATCCTCCCCGTGGCACGTCGCACAGTGCACCTCGAACAGCTCCCTGCCCTGGTCCGTCTGCACATCGGCAGCCGCTGGGCCTCCCGCGATCAGCAGGGCGGCAACACCGAGCGAGATGAAGGCGAGCAGTTTCATGTCACCACATAAAGGGTCGTGAACAGCGCGATCCAGACGACATCGACGAAATGCCAGTAGTACGACACCACCACCTGCGGACGTTGATCGCTGTCGCGACCAGCAAACGCAGCGATTGCGACGAACGTGATGAGCACGAGCCCTGCGAAGACATGAAGTCCGTGGAATCCCGTCATCAAGTAGAACATCGCCGCGAACGCAGAACTCGACGCGTTGAAGCCAAGGCGCGTGTACTCGAGGATCTGGTTGGTGAGGAACGCTGCTCCGAGGACCAGCGTCAGTACGAGCCAGCGCCGCTTGGCAGTGGCGCTCCGCGCTGCGGCCCGGTCCGCCATCCACAAGGTGACACTCGAGAGCACGAGCACGGCCGTCGACAGCGCCCCGCGGGTGACGTCGAGATGCACGCCGGCGGGTGGCCAGGGGCTGTTGGTCGCCCTGAGCGTGAAGTATCCCGCGAACAGGCCGGAGAAGAACATCAACTCCGAGGCGAGCCACAGCGTGACCCCTACGTTGAGTCGATCGCTCGTGTCGCCCACAAGTGCCATCAGAGTGTCGCTACCTTCCCTGACGAACCTCAGTGCCGAGTCCCGCTCCCCCTTGGCGGTGACACTAGCAGTGGCCTCCAGGGGATCCCGCAGGAGCGATCACCTCGACGCCCACGCGAGCGTCACATACAGCGGGAAGTGGTCCGAGCCGAGTGACGACGGCCCGAGATGTCGATCGACGGCCGTCAGTTCCGGGCTGTACAGCAGGTGGTCGATGGGTACCGACATCGCCCTGAACTGTGCGGGCCACGAAGCCTGCACCCCAAAGCCGAGTTGCGAGTTCACGAGCGCACCCGAGATGAGCGAGAAACCATGCGACCACGTCGAGGCGTTGAAATCACCAGTCACCACCACCGGGAGCGACCTGGTGGCCGCCCACCGGGCGACATCCTGGAGCTCCTCATCGCGGTCAGCCGACCGTTTGGCGCTGATCGGGGATGAGGGGTGGATGCCCAGCACCTCCACTTCGCCGGATCCAAGCGGCAGCGTCACCAGGATGCTCGGAACCACAATGTCGACAATGTGCGTCTCGGCGTCCTCCGGCACGAGCGCAACGGTTGCGAACTTGTCGCCAGGCCGTCTCGCGCTCACCATCCGGTATGGCAGGTCCGCTTCCTCAATCGCTCGTTCCAACGCTCGTGTTCCCTCGTGCAGAAAGACGACGTCCGCGCCCGACGTGCGCACCGCCTCCATTACCGAGTCGAGATGCCGGTTGGAGTAGAGCACGTTGAAACTCATGAGGTTCAGTCGGCCGGGACCGAGCGGAGGAGCCGGCTTGGAGACGTAGAGCGGAAGGATCACCACGAGGTTGGCAACCAGCGCCAGGAGGGAGGCGATTGCAGCAGCACGCCGGCGGAGAAGGCCTGAACCAATCGCGACGGGCACGAGCAGCACCGCGTATTGCACCCGGAAGTTCGAAGCGAGGTCGAACACCCACCAGACACCCCCGAGCCACCCGACGGCCGTGAGGCCGACGAGCAGACCTGCAACGGCACCCACGCCTCCTCGAACGGTCGATCGTGCACTCATGAGCGTCGCATGGTAGGTGCCCGGCCAGGCTTCGCCTGCCTGGCGCTCGATCAGTCGCACCGACACGGAGCCGTCAGGCATGGGTTTGTTGACGCGATACGAATTACGAGGTGCCAAGGTACGGTCTGAGTGCAGCGAAACCCCTCGGAGAGCACATGTCGACTGAACGATCTCACCTTGCCCACGCAGGTATCGCGCTGTTCGTCACGCTGCTGTGGAGCTCGTCATGGGTGCTCATCCGCTGGGGATTCGACCAAGAGTCCCTCCAGCCTCTGACCTTCGCCGCCCTGAGGTACGGGATCGCCTCCATAGTCATGATCGGATGGATGCTTGCCGGCCGAACCCACCGTAGGCAGCTCGCCACCATGGACCGGTCACTCCTCGCCCGAATCGTCGTGCTCGGCGTCGTCTTCTACGCTGTGACACAAGGAGCGATCTTCGTTGCTCTGGACAACCAGCCAGCCGCGACGACGAGCCTCCTCCTGGCACTCACTCCCCTCCTCGTTGCCATCCTCGCGGGAAGATCGCTTCGCGAGACCGCATCGAGCAGGCAGGTCTGGGGAGCGATCCTGGTCGGTGGAGGCGCCTGGCTCTACTTCACAGGTGGGCTCGGGGCGACCGTCGCCGGAATGGTTGCCGCGATCATTGCGTTGGGCGCCAACGTCGCCGGTTCGCTCCTCGGACGGCACGTCAACCGTCCCGCCAACGCATCGCCGGTCGTGGTCACTGCGATCAGCATGACTGTTGGCTCGATCGTCCTCGCCGCGATCGGCGTTGCGACCGAAGGACTCCCCACCGTCAGCGCGAGGGCATGGCTGATCATCCTGTGGCTCGCCGTCGTCAACACGGCCATCGCGTTCACCCTGTGGAACCTGTCGCTTCGCGAGCTGTCCGCAGTCGAATCGGCCGGAATCAACAACACCATGCTCATCCAGATCGCCGTCCTGGCGTGGCTCTTCCTGGGAGAGTCCCCGGGCGCCGCCGGCCTCGCCGGAATCGTGCTCGTCTCGATCGGAGTGCTGCTGACACAGGCAGTCCGCGTCAGGATGTCGACCTGAGGACTCGCGCCAGTTCGTGCTTTTGCGCCGGCTCGCCCTACCCTTGCCGCCCATGCGAGCCCTCCGCCCCGCATGTGCCCTGATGCTCAGCCTGATTCTGGTGGCTGGGCTGGCTGGACCGGCGGCCGCCGACGATCTGCTCACCAAGGTGAACGCGTCCAGGCAAGAAGGCGTCACGCTCCTCCAGGTTGCCGAGGCGACCGCCCAGCGGTCGGCTGCCTCACAGGCGGCGGCCGGCGAACTCTCACACACGAACCTCGACCCACTTCTCAAGGTATGCAGCGCTGCCGGCGAGGTTGTGGGCTTCGGTCCCACTACCGATGCGATCTTCGACGCGTTTGCTGCAAGTCCCACGCATTGGGACATCATCACGTCCGCCAACTGGACATCGGCCGGGACGGGAACCGCCGTTGGAAGTGACGGTGCCCTCTATGTGTCAATCGTCTTCTGCCAGGACGCAGTCGACGCGCCCGCACCACCGATGAAGGCCGGAGCGGCCACTCGGCCATCCGCTGCTCCACCCCGCCGCCAGCCCATGGAACCTGTGCCGGCAAACGCGTGCACGCTGGACCGCGACCTCGTCCTTCATGAACCGCCGTGGGAGACAGGCAACTGCCCCGGCGTCACCTGAGCAGCTCGGCGATCTGCACCGTGTTGAGCGCTGCCCCCTTGCGGAGGTTGTCGGACACGCACCACAGGTTCAACCCACCGGACACTCCGACCGTTTCACGCAACCGGCCAACGAGCGTGTCGTCCTTGCCCGCCACATCCAGCGCCGTCGGCACCTTGTC
>CAYLHS010000075.1:0-10232 GCA_964383535.1 uncultured Acidimicrobiia bacterium | reverse complement strand
GTGGTAGGAGTACTCACCGCCCGCCCACTGGAGGAGACATCCCGTTGAAACGTTCCCTGCTCGTCCTCTCGCTGCTCGCCGTTGCAGGTGTCGCCACCGGACTGACCTTCGGAGTCAATGCCCCACTCGACGAGTTCCAGGGGATCTTCCAGAAGATCATGTATGTACACGTGCCGTCCGCGTGGCTGGCGTATCTGTCGTTTGCCGTCGTACTGGTGGCAGGCATCGGTTATCTGGTCACCAAGCGGCACTCGTGGGATCGTGTCGCAGCGAGTTCGGCCGAGATGGGCGTGTTCTTCACCGGTGTCGCGCTGATCACAGGCATGCTGTGGGGACGGCCCGTTTGGGGCACGTTCTGGGACTGGGGTGACGCCAGGCTGGTGCTCACCGCGCTCATGTTCATCGTGTACCTCGGGTACCTCGCGCTCCGACGCAGCATCTCGAACCCCGACATGCGGGCTCGACGTGCGGCCGTTCTCGGAATCGTCGCGTTCGTCCAGATTCCGCTCGTCCACTTGTCCGTCACATGGTTCCGTACCCTGCACCAGGCTCCGACGATCCTGCGACCTGAGACGTTCGAAGGCTTGGGAACGTCAACGATCGACCCTGCCATGCTTCGCGCGCTCATGATCAACCTCGGCGCATTCACGCTCGTCTACCTGGCGTTCATGGTCGCCCGAGTCTGGATCGCGCAGATGAGTGACGCGGTTGAGCAGCGAGAAGCGCAGGAGAACCTGGAGATCGCGGGGGCAGGCATCACCGCACCGAACCTGGAGGGAAGAGCCCATGCATGAATTCACCGGGGGTTGGGTAGTCTTCGCATACTCACTGGTGTACGGGTTCCTGATCCTCTACGCGATCAGCCTCCTCATCAGGTTCCGATCGACTTCAAAGCGATACAAGAGGGAGAACTGACCATGGCGCACCGATGGTTCATCATCCCGGCGATCGTTGTCATCCTGGCCGCCGTCGGCTTCTTCGCGTTCGCGAATCTCAACGAGAACCTCGTCTACTACCTCACGCCAACCGAAGCGGTCCAGCAACGAGCCGACTTCCCCGACGGGCGACGATTCAGGCTCGGCGGCCTCGTCGTCGCCGGCAGCATTCACACGACGGACTCCGGGGTCACGTTCGAGGTGACCGATGGGGAAACCACCATCGACGTCGACAACGAAGGCACGCCACCGCAGCTCTTCAAGGACGGCGCCGGAGCAGTCGTTGAGGGCGCATGGGAAGGCGACCAATTCGTCTCCGACGTGTTGATCGTCAAGCACGACGAGAACTACAACGCCCAGGAACCCCACGATTCATACGTTCCAGGAGACGGCGGATCATGACGGCAGCGCTCGGATTCCTCGCCGTCGTCACGGCGTTCGTCTCTTCGCTCGTGCTCGCTTTCCAGGGATTCCGGCGGCAGGCCGGCCACGACGTCTCCCTGGCGGGTCCTGTCTATGGCCTCCTCGGCGGCGGAGTCGTCGCAATGCTCGCGCTCCAGGTCGGCCTCCTCACCAACGACTACTCCATCGCGTACATCGCCAACAACTCGACGACATCCACCCCACTCCTGTACAAGATCGCCAGCGCCTGGGCTGCCCTCGAAGGCAGCATCGTCCTGTGGGGTTTGATCCTGGCGATCTTCACAGCGACCGTGTATTTCGCATCGAGACGACTCGGCACGCGTGACCCGCTCGGATCGGGCGCTCTGGGAGTGATGGGCATCATCTCAGCTTTCTTCTTCGGGCTGATGCTCGCGGTCTCCGACCCGTTCGCCGTGTGCACCGTCGCCAACCAGGTGGGGTGCAGCGCGTCGAGCGTGCTCCCATGGGCGCACGCACAGGCGGCTCTCGAGGGCTTCGGGCCCAACCCGCTGCTCCAAAACCATCCTCTCATGGCAATCCATCCACCAATGCTGTACGTCGGCTACGTCGGTTTGAGCGTTCCCTACGCGTTCGCCATGTCGGCGCTGATCACCGGTCCCGGCGGCACCGACTGGCTACGCAGGACGCGCTCGTGGACGCTCGTGGCGTGGGTCTTCCTCACCGTCGGCATCGTGCTGGGTGGGCTCTGGTCGTACGACGTGCTCGGCTGGGGTGGCTACTGGGCGTGGGACGCCGTCGAGAACGCATCGTTCATGCCTTGGCTCCTCGCCACGGCGTTCTTGCACTCTGCCGCCGTGCAGCTGCGCCGCGGCATGCTCCAGAGCTGGAACTTCGTCCTGGTGATCTCGACGTTCGCCTTGACGATCCTCGGAACGTTCATCACGAGGTCGGGAATCGTCAACTCCGTCCATGCGTTCACGCAGTCCGCCATAGGACCGATCCTCCTCTGGTTCTTGGCCGTCGTCCTGGTGTTCTCGTTCGGACTCTTCGTGATCCGCGCCAAGTCGGTCGGCTCCGCACCACGGTTGGACTCGCTGGCGAGCAGAGAGGGCGCCATCCTCGCCAACAATCTGATTCTCAGCGTGTTCGGGATCGTCGTCCTGACCGGAACGATGTACCCGTTCGTCCTCGATGCACTCACCGGATCACAGGTGGGTGTCGGACCGCCTTTCTTCAACAAACTCGCGACCCCCATCGGACTGATTCTGCTGCTGACGATGGCGGTCGGATCAATCACCCCCTGGAGGAAGGCCAACGGCTCGGTGGTGTGGGCACGAATTCGCAACCCGCTCCGTGTCGCTCTGGCCGTTGCCGCAGTCGCGGTGCTCCTGGGACGGCGGAGCCTAACGGTGGTGGCAGCGATTCTGCTCGGCTCGTTCGTCGTCGCCGTCGCCGCGAGAGCGCTCTGGGACGCGATTCACCGACGACACGTGAAAACCAACGAGAGCTATGCAGGGGCGGCACTCCACACCATGAGGTCGGACCCCGGCTACTGGGGCGGACAGATCGCCCACATCGGCGTGGCAGTTCTCGCTGTCGGCCTCGCGTTCAGCGGCAGCCTGGTCGTGAAGGCCCACTTCGAGTTCTCACCCGGCGACACCGTGCAATTCCCGGGATTCGACATCACGTACGTGAACCAGTTCAGCCGAGTCGAAGCGAACCGTTTCGTCTCCGGCGCCCTGATGGAAGTATCCAGGAACGGCAAGGTGGTCGTGGAACTCCAGCCACGATTGAACTCCTACTCCAACGGGCGCGACTCGGTCGGAACACCCGACGTGTACTCCACGTTCAGGGGCGACCTCTACCTGTCGCTCCGTAGCTCGGTCGACGAGCCTCCCATCGCCATGGACGTCTTCTGGTTCCCGGACATCTGGCTGGTGTGGCTCGGTGGGCTCCTCGCCGGTGTGGGAGGACTCTGGGCGTGGCTCGCTCGCAAACCCGTCAGGACCGCAGTCGAGGTTTCGAAATGACCGACACCCGAACCACGCCGAAACTCGGCACGTGGCTCGGGGTTGCGGCCATCGTGCTCATCGTGATTGCCATGGTTGTGGTGTTCAGCCGCGGATTCGGCAAGGACCCGAGCCTCATCAAGTCCCCGCTGATCGGCAAACCGGTGCCGAACGACACGCTCGCCTACCTCGACGGTGACGGGACGCTCGATCTGGCCGCCAACGACGGCAATGTCATGGTGATCAACTTCTTCGCGTCGTGGTGCTTCCCATGCCGTCAAGAGCACTCGGTGATCAGCGCTGCGGCCGCGGAGTACGACGGAGCACCCGTGGAATTCGTCGGCATCGTGTATCAGGACGAGCCGGACGCGGCGATGGGCTTCCTCGACTCGTACGGTCGGGCGGAGGGCATGCAGTACGTCGTCGACCCCGATTCCCGTGTCGCCATCGACTTCGGCGTCTTCGGCGTCCCGGAGACGTTCTTCGTCGCTCCCGACGGGACGATCATGGCGAAGAAGGTCGGACCGATCTCCTCGATCGAGATGAGCAACACGATCAACACCATTCTCGCGGGTGGCACTCCTGGCGATCTCAACGAAGGACAGACCCAGTCCGGGTGATGTTGTAGGCGTGCTCACAACGTCACCCGGACCTAGCACCTCACATCCGGTCCCACGGTCGACAGAACGCGTGCGGCTGCCCGCCGCAGGCCGTCAGCCGTACGCTCTCACAGTCGGTTCTCGGCCAGCAAATACTCGTCCGCGAGGACCGTCTCCGTGGGTCCGTCTGCGACGATCCTTCCACGGTTCATGATCATCACCCGCCGGCACAGCGCACGCGCATACGCGAGGTCGTGGGTGACGAGCAGCATCGTGATATCGAGCGTGTCGAGCATTCGCGCCAGCTCTCGGCGCCCGGCCGGATCCAGATTCGACGACGGTTCGTCGAGAACCAGAATCTCTGGCTCCATTGCCAGCACGGTGGCAACGGCGACCCGCCTCCGCTCGCCGAGACTCAAGTGGTGCGGTGCCCTATCGATGGCATCGCCCATCTCGACCGCGTCCAGCGCCTCACGAACCCTCCGATCCAGCGCAGCCCCCTGTACCCCGAAGTTGGCGGGACCGAACGCCACATCTCTGCGAACCGTCGGCATGAACAGCTGGTCATCGGGGTCTTGGAATACGAGGCCGACTCTTCGGCGTATCTCTCGGAGATTGCTGTCGTCCACCTCGAGTCCGGCGACGCGAACCGTGCCGGCCGATGGCTTGAGGATGCCGTTGAGATGGAGTACGAGCGTCGTCTTGCCGGCTCCATTCGCGCCGAGGAGCGCGACCCGCTCGCCTGGGTGGATGTGAAAGTCTGTCCCGTCGAGTGCTCTCCGGCCATCCGGGTAGGAGTAGCTGAGCCCGCGTACTTCGAGCGCAGGAGTGCTCACCGTATCACCCACGCGATGATCGCCGAGAGCCAGGCACACAACGGAATCCCCAAGCCCACGATCCATTCCCGTCTTGTCGTCCTCACTCGCTCGAAGACGGGCATGGCACCCGCGTAGCCACGGGAGAGCATCGCGCGATGTATTCGCTCGCCCCGCTCGTATGAGCGAACGAAGAGCGACCCCGCCGAGGTCGCGATCGGTCCCGCCTGCCCGATCCAAGAGGGGTCGTATCCTCTTGCGGTCATCGCGACCCGCATACGACGAAGCTCACCAGAGATGACATCGATGTAGCGAACCATGAATCCGGCGATCGCCGTGATCAGTGTCGGGAGCCGAAGCCGCTCCAGTCCCTCGAGAATGTCGGGAACCTCAGTTGTAGCCGCCATCAACACCGAAGCGCCGAGTCCGAGCGTCCCCTTGACGAGGATCGTCCATGCCCCCCACAGTCCCGCGACCGAGAGCGACACGCCGAGCACCAGAGTCCTCTCCCCCGTTCCTATGAACGGCATCAGCACAGCGAAGAGCACGAATGGAATCTCGACGACCAGCCGGCGGACGAGGAAACCAAGGGGTATGCGCGCCAACAGCACAGCCCCGATCAGAAGTGCTCCGTCGACGCCAAACGACCAGAACGCCTCGCGAGGGGTGGCGACGACCGCGCAGACGAACAGCAAGAGCGCGACGATCTTCACCTGCGAGGGGAGGTCGTGGAGGACGCTGCGCTCGTGGCGATAGAGAGCGTGGGTGTGGGATCCGCTCAACGGGGAGTCTTCACACGCTTGCTGACGCGAACGATCCCATACCCGATTCCGAATGTGACGGCGACACCGAGCACGCCCGCGACGGCAGTTGCGATGGCTCCGTCACCGCCGAATCCGTAGCCGGCGAAGGGCGACTGTGAATCGATCGGGCTGGTCTGTGCCGTGTCGATGAAACCCCTGTCCTCGGCGACTCGCTCGAGACCGTCGGGATTGGAGTTGGCGAACGGACTGAGGAAGGCGGCCACGAGCAGCGCCGCTCCGACCCCTACCAGCACGAAGCGCCCGATCCGGCGCGGTTGCGCATCGCTCGTGTCCAGGAGATCGCTCGCGCCGGCGACGATGTCCGGTCTCGCGGCGAGCACCGTGGCAACGATGACGCCCGTGATGAGCCCCTCGCCGATGCCGATCAACGCGTGTACGCCACCCATGGCGATGAGCACCGTCGACACAGGTGCACCTCCTGTGCCACCGACCGCGTACTCCGCGACGAAGCCGAGCGCTGCGATCTCGACCGAGAATGCCGCTGCGACCCCAGCGGCCACCCCGACGGCTTTGTGGGTTCTCGGCAAGAACGAGCGAAGCCCCTTGTAGATCAGCCATGCGGACCACGGCGCGATGATCGCCATGTTGATGACATTGAGACCGAGCGCGGAGACCCCGCCGTCGGCGAAGATGAGCGCTTGGACTCCGACCACAACCGTCAGCACCACGGTCGCGAGCCATGGGCCAAGCAGCACGGCGGCAAGCCCGCCGCCGATCAGATGGCCCGATGTGCCTGCTGCGACCGGGAAGTTGATCATCTGGGCGGCGAAGATGAACGCCGCCGCAAGTCCGGCCAGTGGAATCTGGCGGTCGGCGAGTTTGCGACCCGCCTGCCTCAGCCCGGCACCAACGCCACCGGCCGCCGCGATGCCCGCCCCCAACGACGTCGTCCCGTTGATGAAGCCGTCCGGAATGTGCACCCTACTCTCCTTATTGCATACGACTTGCAGTAGGGAGTATAGGGGATGGGCTCGCTCCGTGAGCCCATCCCCTACCTTGTATCTCGTGCTGCACCGAGGCTGCCGGGCAGGATACGAAGCACGGGCTGCGCAGCGGGCTTAGGCGCCGATCAAAGCCTCAATGCTTGCTCGGATCTCATCCTCGCTCTTGGCTCCTGGCCAGCGAGCGACCTCCTGATCAGACGACGAGATCAACACGGTCCATGGTTGGCCGGAGATCCCGTACAGGCCGCGAACCGCATTGTCCTCGTCGAGTCCCCAGCGGATTGCACCGGAGGGTATGAGACGCGCCGCGCCGGCTGCGGTCTTGTCAAAGGTCGAGGCGTAGGCAACCGCGATGAAGTCAACCTTGTCCTGATACTCGGTTGCCAGTTTGTCGACAACGGGCAACTCCCGTTGACAGACCGGTCACCATTCGGCCCAGAAGACGAGATAGACCGGTTTGGCCCCGTCGCTGAGCGTGTAGTCGGTCCCGTCCGAGAGGGTGAACGTGAAGTCGGGGGCCGCTTTGCCGGCCGCACTGGTGGTCGTACCGACGGTCGTCGTCGTGGCGGCTGTCGACCCCGATCCCGAGCCGGAATCCGGCACGATCGATGTTGTGGTGGAGTTCGACCCAGACCCAGAGCCGGATGTCACCCTCGTCGTCGTGGTCGCCGCGGTCCCGCAAGAAGCGACCAGTACGGCGCCGGCGAGCAAGATGGCGCTCCACTTCATCATTTCGACAGTGTATGGCAGATCACGATTTGCGCTTGCAGGCCATGCACACACCCACGAGCGCGAAGTGTGCGCCCTGGACTTCGGCGAAGCCGTTAGCGGTGGCAAGCTCAGCGAACACGGCCGACACCTGGTCGAGGGGGATGTCAACGGTTCTGCCGCACTCCTCGCAGACGAGGTGTTGGTGATCACGCCCGCCTGTGAGGTGGACGATCGCAGGTCCGTGGCCGAGGTGGACGTGATGGAGAACGTCGAGACGCTCGAGCACGTCGAGTGTCCGGTACACGGTTGATTGGTCGATCCGGACACCCGCCGCGGCTTCGGCGCGATCCCGAAGCTCGGCCGCATCGAGGTGCTCTCCGACATTCGAGGCGAGCGCCTCGCAGATCGCACGTCGTGCTGCGGTGATGCGAAGTCCTTCGGAGCGAAGGTCTGCAATGAGCGTATCGACGTCGATCACGGTGCACGAAACGACGGGATGCCAGTGATCGCGTTTCCGAGAATCAGGGTTTGGATCTCGTTGGTGCCTTCATATGTGGAGACGGACTCCAGGTTGTTCATGTGGCGAATGACCGGGTACTCGAGCGTGACGCCGTTGGCTCCGAGCACGCTCCGGGCGACACGCGCCACCTCCAGCGCGTTCCGAACATTGTCGAGCTTGCCGAGGCTCACCTGCTCGTGCGTGAGCTGACCCTCATCCTTCAGCCTCCCGAGGTGCAGTGCGAGCAACGTACCGCGATTCACCGCGACCATCATCTCCACCAGCTTGCGCTGGGTCAGCTGGAACGACGCGATCGGCGTCCCGAATTGCTTCCTCTCCATCGAGTACCCGAGGGCCGCTTCGTAGCATGCCCGTGCGGCACCCATGGCTCCGAACAGGATCCCGAACCGAGCCTCGGTGAGACACGAGAGCGGCCCCCGCAGACCGATCACACCTGGCAGAACGGCGTCGGCCGGGAGCCGAACGTCGGTAAGGACCAGTTCGGACGTCACAGACGCCCGGAGGGACAGCTTCTTGTGGATATCGTTGACTCGGAAGCCGGGCGTGTCCGTCGGCACGATGAACCCGAGCACCCCCTCGTCCGTCGTTGCCCACACGATCGCGACATCGGCGATCCCGCCGTTGGTGATCCACATCTTCGTCCCGTTGAGCACCCAGTCCGTGCCGTTTCTTCGGGCGCGTGTACGCATCCCTGCAGGGTCGCTTCCAGCGTCCGGCTCGGTCAGCCCGAAACACCCGATCGTCTCTCCGGCCGCCATAGGGGGAAGCCACCGCTGCTTCTGTTCTTCACTGCCGTACTTCCAGATGGCGAACATGGCGAGCGACCCCTGCACCGAAACGAACGAGCGTACGCCGGAATCACCAGCCTCCAGCTCCAGACAGGCCAGCCCGTAGTTGACGGCCGACATGCCGGCGCAGCCATACCCGTCGAGGTGCATGCCGAACATCCCGAGCGCGCCCATCTCCTTCGCCAGCTCCTTTGGGAACGTCCCGTCCTCGAACCACCCGGCGACCTCCGGCAATACTCGGTCTTTCACGAACTGGCGAACCGTGTCTCGCACCAGCCGCTCCTCGTCAGAGAGGAGCGAGTTGATTGCCAGGAAGTCACGTGGGTCAGGACCACTACTCATTGCCATCTCCTCGGGAACCTTCAAGGAGAAAGGCTACAGCGAATCTGCGACCGCGATTCACGCCGTGCGGCGCAGCATGGAACGACGCTGTTTCTCCGTCGTGCCGCCCCACACACCGAACCGCTCTCTGGTCTCGAGGGCCCAGGAGAGGCACTCGTCTCTCACTGGACAGGTACGGCACACGGCGATCGCCTCGAGTGCGTCGTCCTCGTTGATCGGAAAGAAGATGGACGAATCCATGCCCCTGCATGCGGCCTCGGCCTCCCACAGGCGCTCTTCGTCGATGATGTACTCGATCACACCCTGCATAACACTTCCCCGCAAAGCCTCATTCCGATGGGCGGCGTGGCCTGACCCTCATTCGATTCACTACACTGGTTGTCCCGCGGCCGGCAAGGAGACCAAGTGCACACGACGCTGTATTTCGCCTACACCGCACTCCTCTCGCCCGAGCGGATGGTGGACGTCGTTCCGGAGGCGAAGTTCAGGTTCGTGGCGCATCTTCCGGAAACCAGACTGATATTCCCATACGAGAACGGAACATGGGATGGTGGCCTCCCATCGGTTCGACCGGAGCCAGGGAACACTGTGTGGGGCGCTGTCTTCGAGATCCCCGACTCCGCACTATCGCTGCTCGATCAGGCGGAGGAGACCGAGGGACGACGCCGAACCGATGCATTCAAGGCAGTCGACCGTGAGGGCCACCGCCACCAGGTGATCACGCACGTGCACGGCGGCGCACCGAACGGCGAATACGTTCCCTGCCGCGACTACATGCGCATGGTCGTGCGTGGAGGCCGTCACTGGAAGCTCCCGACAGGATGGGTTGCCGGCCTCGAGGAGTACGTCGAGGCACCGTTGTTCTAGAGCGTTTCCTCCCCCAGCGAGCGGAGCGAGTGTTGGGAGAGGTCCGGCGAAGCCGGGGAGGGGGCGGTTCCCACCGACGTAGACGGCTGGCAGCCGTCAGCTACTTGGCGAACGGCCACCGCCCGGCCACGGACCGCTCGGAATGGGGGTACGCTTCCATCGTGAGTTCGCCGGACGGCCGCGGGTTTCGACCTGAGGAAAGTCCGGACTCCACAGGGCAGGGTGCTGGATAACGTCCAGGCGGAGCGATCCGACGGAAAGTGCCACAGAGAACAGACCGCCGATGGCCTTCGGGCACAGGCAAGGGTGCAACGGTGGTGTAAGAGACCACCAGCGTCCCGGGTGACCGGGACGGCTCGACAAACCCCACCCGGAGCAAGGCCAAGCAGGGAAATGGGTGACCCGCCCACTACGTCCCAGGTAGGCCGCGCGAGGCCGGCGGCAACGTCGGTCCCAGAGAGATGGCCGTCCCCGGGGTGACCCGGGACAGAATC
>CAYLHS010000074.1:0-10318 GCA_964383535.1 uncultured Acidimicrobiia bacterium | reverse complement strand
AGCAGTACATGGAGCTTCGGGACGCGGTCGACGAGATCGCCGAACGGATCCTCGCTCTCGGCTATCCCGCACCGGCGAGCTACGCAGAGCTCGGACGCCTGGCGAGCGTGCCCGACGACCCGACGGTGCCGGAGGCCATGGAGATGGTGCGCCGGCTGGTCGACGGCCACGAGACAGTCATCCGGACTGCCAGGGACGTCGTGCGTGTCGCAGAAGCGTCAGAAGACGTAGCGACCGCCGATCTGGCAACCGTGCGCATCGAGACGCACGAGAAGACCGCCTGGATGCTGCGGGCGACCGCTTCCTAGAGCGACACATCGTTCGACCCATGGTGCGATCGTGCGTCGAGCGACGCGCCTGTCTGCGCCTGCCTTTCGACGAGTCGCGTCAGGGTCGCAAGCACAGCGGCGGCAGCAGCCACCCCCGCGATCCGGGCAAGCGTCCCCGGCCGATCGGTACTGCCGGCAACCAGTGCAACGACTGAAGCGGCCGACCAGACAACCGCAGCCTTCGCGATGGTGGCCAGCAGAACGTGAGCGATGGGCTCCCGAGGGGCAACCACGTCGCCGGCGGCCTCCAACGCAGCGACCGCCGCCTCCACGGCCAGGAACACACCGACGGCGAGAGCGCCGATCCACCCATCGGCGATCGACCCTGCCGTGAACGCGAGACCGATCTCGACGACGGTCACGCCACACGCAACCGTGATCAGCCACGGAGCGCCCGCAACGAGCCCGACGGCCATGGCGACGATCGCGATCAGCGCGATCGGACGAAGGGGCGGCGCCGACGCTCCGACGATGAACCCGACGCCACCCGTGAGCGTCAGCACAGCCACCACCAGTGCGATCCAAATTCCTCGCCTAGGCACGACGTACTCCTCGCTCGCGGCGCTCGATGGAGACCAGCGCGGCTTGGAGCGAGGTGCCCGGCTCCCAGCGGACCAGCGGTATCCCATGTCGGGCGAACCGGCTCCTGGTCACGTCCCGCTCGAGCAGCCAGATACGCCTCGCCAGGTCGCCGGTCTCCGATTCGGAACCGCCAACGAACTCCTCGGGTGCGACTTCCACGATCCGAACGTCGAACCCGCGGCCGCGCAACTCCGAGAGCGCAGAGACCGATCGTTCGTCGAGAAGTGGAGTGATCCCGACGACGAGTGCTTGGGGAGGAAGTGCATGCGGAGGGACGATTCGGACACCTCTCCACAGCAGTTGTCGCCTGACGTGACTCTCCATCAACGTGTCAAGGATCCGGTATCGCTGAACGTCACCCATTCCGGCCTCGATCCATCGGATGGGCTCACCGAACGAGATCAGACCGACCCGATCATGTCGAGCGAGATGTGCCGCGGCGACGGCAGCGGCTGCCTTCACGGCCAGATCGAGCACGCCGGCGACGCCACGTCTGGAAGGTGCGAGTGTGTCGACCAACAGCACGACATCGGAGTTTCGCTCAGGGTGACGGTCGTTGGTCCAGATACCTCGGCCCGACGCGGTGACCCTCCAATTGACACGCCTGTAGTCGTCGCCCGGCGCAAACGGGCGAACGTCGGCGAATTCGAGGCCGTCGCCCTTGCGGCGCGACACCAGATCGCCGAATCCGAGCTGGGTCTGGACAGGTTCGAACAGCCGTCGAAGCATCTCCACATCCGGATAGACGCGCACCTCGAGGTCAAGCGGCCACCTCTTCGTCTGCACGAACAACCCCAGCCCCCTGCGCCAGGTCGCCTGAATCCACGCCGGTCGGTAGGCGCCCCACCGATCGCAGGTGAGCGTGACCTCGACACCGGCATGTGAACCTCGCACCGTCACGCCACCTTCGAACGCGACAAGGACAGCCGGATCGTCCTGAACGGGCTTGATCGACAACCCCGGGGGCAGGTCCAGGGAGACGGACACCACAAGGGGTCCATCGGCGTGGATCCGGACCACCAGGTGAATCTCGTCTCCTTCGATTGCCCGGTCTTCATCGAAGACGGCGTCGATCGTCACCGCTGCATCCCGCGCCGAAAGCATTCCCACCGCGCTCAGGAGGAGGAATGGTGTCGAAAAGGCGACAAGAGCCGAACTCCCCACGGCGAACCCGCCGATCATCGAGAGCACCCCCACGACGAGGTAGAGGCGATGCCGAGGCGAGGTGCGTGTCGTCACTCGGGGACCGACGGCGGGGTTGGCACCGTGTCCAGACACTCCCTGATGACGTCGTCCCCTCGGACGTCCTGCACCCACAGCTCGGGCCGAAGGATGATCCGGTGGCCGAGTGCCGGTACGGCGACGCTCTTGACGTCGTCGGGGGTCACGAAATCACGTCCCGAGAGAGCCGCTTTGGCTCGCGCCAGCTTCATGAGTGCAAGCGACCCGCGAGGGCTGGCACCAACCTGCACTCGGTTCCGTGTTCTCGTCGCTCCGACCAAGTCCACCATGTACCGGCCGATCGACGAGGACACGTGGACCTCCTCGATGGATGCCTGCATCGCTCTGAGGGTCGGGCCGTCCACGACGCGTTCCAGCCGGATCTCGTCGGAGCGTCGGGCCATCCGGTCCTCGATCACACGTAGCTCGTCGTCGCGAGTCGGATATCCGACGGACAGGCGCATGAGGAACCGATCGAGCTGTGCTTCCGGCAGCGGGTATGTGCCTTCGTATTCGATCGGGTTCTGCGTCGCGATGACGATGAAAGGACGTTCGAGGGGATGTGTCACACCATCGACCGTCACTTGCTGCTCTTGCATGGCCTCCAGGAGCGCCGCCTGTGTCTTGGCCGGGGCCCGGTTCACCTCGTCGGCAAGGAGCAAGTTGGTGAAGACCGGCCCGCGCCTGAACTCGAGATCACGCGACGAGCCGAGCACCATCGAGCCCGTCACGTCCATTGGCATGAGATCCGGAGTGAACTGGACTCGGTTGAATCCAAGGTCGGTGACCTGCGCGAGTGACCGGGCCATCAGCGTCTTCGCGAGGCCGGGAAAGTCCTCGATCAGCACGTGTCCGTCCGACAGCACCGCCAGCAGCAAGAGCTCGAGTGCCGATCGCTTCCCGATCACGGCGCGCTCGATCTCGTCGAGAATCCGATCTCCGAGAATTGCTACCTGGTCGAGTCCGTTCGTCATCTCGGGCAGCCTACCGATCGACCAGGTGCTCGATGGACCGCACGACCACCTCGATGTCTTCGGGCTCCACGCCGGGGGCGGTTCGGTCCTCCGACACCGCCCGGTCCGGGCGGATCCACTCCCACGCAGCATCTCCAAGCAGGCGCCTCGCCCGTTCAGGTTCGGTGTCGAACGACACGCCGCGCCGGCCGAGGAGGAGTTCTCGTGCCTGGTCTCGCAGCATCGGGTACAGGCGACGATCCGCATCGACCGCCGTCGATGAGGCGAACCGAACGATTCGTTCGATCCGGTGGAGCTGCGGAGGAATGAGGCGACGGGAGACGGTTCGCGCCGCGCGCCGCTCTGTCTGTACGCGTGTACCCAATGCGACCAGTGCAACGAGCCCGATGGTTCCCACGACGGCCTCATAGGCCGCCAGCTCCGCGAACCCGGAGAGCCAGGAGAAGACCCCCGACAGCACGAGCGCGACGGCGACCGTGACGATGACGACTCTTCTCATGCGGACACTCCTAGCTCGTCTCGCACGGCGCTCAGAGCGGCTCTTGCTTCGGCCGCCATCGTTTCGTCTATCTCATGAGGGCTGAACCTCGCCTCGGTGAAGAGATCTGTGAGCCGCGTAACACTCTGCGAGCTGACGTGAAGATGCTCCAGAGCCCTTCGGAGGTATTCCTGAGGAGCCTCGGACTTCCGACGTGCCAAGCCGTCACGCGCCAGGGACCTCTCCATGCGGGCATACGCGCCGATGACGATCCGGCGCGGATCGGACGACCGTTCGAGGTCGTCGATGAGGTCGTCGATGACCCCCACAATGTCGGGTGTCGCTGGAGGAGACGGCATCTGCGCCCCCTCTGAGGCCCTCCGAATGGCGGCAAGTCCGACAGCGGCGAGCAACACTCCACCCACCACCAGAAGCAGGACGTCAGGAGATCCGACCGGCAGCGTCGACCTTGGAGGAAGCGATGTCGCCGTGGGAGCGCTGGCATCCGGGAGAGAGACCGATGATCCCTCCGGGGCGGGCTCCAGCTCCTGTGACATCTTCCCGAGTCGAAGGAAGATCAAGAACATCGCGGTCAGGACGATCACCGCCGTGAGCCATGACGTTCGTTTCACGGGCGGGCGTCTCCTCTTCACACCCTTGCGGGGCAGCATCAGCCATATCGCCGATACCACCAGCAACACGGACATCGTGTCGACAAGGACCCGCTGAATCGTCTGTCGGTCCATTGGCAGCTGGGCGTCCCCCGAACCGCTTGGAATGTGGCGTGCCCCGATCGCCGCGACGGCCAGCAGCGTGAACAGCGCGACGGCGATGCCCGCCACGGCCCACCGAGGAATGCCGGTCCGATCGCTCATTGCCACAGGGTACCGACGAGGAGTTGCTGTGCCAGGCAGAAAGGCCTGGTGGTAGCGTTCGGATCGAGGGACGCCGGAGGAGGAGATCGTCATGAGTTCTGCGGCGATCGTGGTGGATGGCATCAGCTACGCGTACGACGGCCGTCGCGCCGTCGATGAGGTCGGATTCACGGTTGAGCGAGGTGAGACGCTCGGATTCCTCGGACCGAACGGAGCCGGCAAGTCCACGACCATCAAGATGCTCACCGGTAGGTTGCGGCCTCAAACCGGGACCATCACGATCCTGGACATGCCGATGCCGTCACAGGCCTCGAAGATCCAGGCACGCATGGGTGTGGCGTTCGAGGAGAAGAACCTCTACACGAACATGACGGCGAATGAGAACCTCGTGTTCTTCGCACGTCTCTTCGGTGTCTCCGATCTCGACACAGGCGGCCTGCTGGATCGAGTGGATCTCGCCGACCGCGGCAACGACCGAGTCGCCGAGTTCTCCAAGGGCATGAAGCAGCGCCTGATGATCGCCCGCGTGCTCATCAACATGCCCGACGTTCTCCTCCTCGACGAACCAACGGACGGCCTCGATCCGGTGTCGTCTCAATCGATCAGGCAGGTGATTCAGGAGGAAGCCGAGCGAGGTGCGGCGATCCTGCTCACCACCCACGACATGGCCGAGGCCGACAAGCTGTCGAACCGGGTCGCGTTCATCAATGAGGGCCGAGTGCTGGTAACCGACACACCGGAGAACCTGAAGCTCACCTACGGCAACCGATCTGTCCGCATCCGTGCGCGCAGCGACGGCCAGATCGTCGAAACAGTCATTCCCCTCGACGAACCAGGAGCCGATGAGCGCATCCGGCAGGCAGTCGCAGCTCATGAGCTGCTGACCATCCACACCCAGGAGGCCACCCTGGAAGACATCTTCATCCACTTCGCGGGAAGAGGACTCGACGCATGATCAGAATCGTATGGGCGATCATTCGCAAGGACATCGCCCAGATGTCGAGAGATCGCTTCTTCGCGTACATCACGATTCTTGGGCTGGTTGTGTACGTGGTGCTGTTCTGGGCACTCCCGAGCACTGTTGACGAGACACTCGACCTCGGCGTCCATGGCGTCGGCGCGAATCTCCTCGCCGAGCAGCTGGGCGGCGAGGAGGGACTCGATCTCGCGGTGTTCGACACGTCCGACGCGCTCGAGCGGGCCGTCACCGACGGCGAGCTCGTCGCCGGCGTCGACTTCCCTGACGACTTCCTTCCGACCATCGCTACCGGAGCGCAGGCGACTGTCACCGTCTACGTGCCCGCCGATACGACGGATGACATCCGAACCGCGATCTCGGGACTCGTGCGCGAACTGGCCTACCTCGTCGCCGGGACCACCCTGCCGATCACCGCTCCAGCCGAGGACGAGGTCGTCCTCGGGCCAGATCGGGCAGGCGACCAGGTGCCACTGAAAGACAAGCTCCGACCGCTCCTCGCGATCTTCTTGCTCATGATGGAGATGATGTCGCTTGCGTCGCTCATTGCCCAAGAGATCCGCTCGAAGACAGTCACGGCCGTTCTCGTCACGCCGGCGCGGACGACGGACTTCCTCGCTGCCAAGACCATCCTCGGGACCGCGCTCGCGTTCGTGGAGGTGGCCGTGCTGATGGCAGCGATCAGAGCGTTCGGCAGCTCTCCGACCGTGTTGCTCACGGCGCTGCTGCTCGGTTCGTTCCTCGTCACCGGCATGGCGCTGCTGGCCGGATCGACTGGTCGAGACTTCATCGAGATCCTCTTGCTCAGCGTCGCGTTGATCGTCCCGATGATGATCCCAGCCGGAGCTGCGATGTTCCCGGGTTCGGCGGCACCCTGGATCAAGGTCCTGCCGGCGTACGGCATGACACAGGCGATCGTGCGCGCCAGCGCCTACGGGGCCGGGTGGGCCGAGGCGGCCCCATACCTGCTGACGACGCTCGCGTGGTGCGTGGGGGTGTTTGCTCTCGGCGTGTTCATGCTCAAGCGGAAGGTGGAAACCCTGTGAGGATCCTGGCCCTCTTCAGACGCGAGATCCAGGTCGGTCCACGCTCTCCGATGCTGCTGTGGGCCGTCCTCGTTCCTGTCTTGCTCACCGTGCTGGTCCGCAGTGTGTTCGGTTCACTGTTCCAGCCTCAGCCACGGCTCGCAGTCGTCGACGAGGGCTCATCGGTGCTGACCGAGCAACTCTTGCAGCTGGATGACATCGAAGTGACCGTTCTCGCCTCAGCAGATGAGCTCCGTGAGAAGGTCGAGGCGAACGACTTCGACGCCGGCCTCGTGCTGCAATCGGGATTTGACGCGGCCGTCGAGTCTGGAGATCAGCCCGAGCTGCATCTCTACATCTCAGGAGAGAGCCTGGCCTCGAACCGCATCATCCTCGAGATCACGGCACTCGACCTGATTCGAGGCCTGACCGACGACAACCCTCTCGTCAACGTGAAGGTGGTGTCGCTGGGAGACGAGGGTTATGACCTGGTCACACGGCTGCTGCCCATGCTGATGATCTACGCGGTCGTCATCGGTGGTGCGTTCATCCCGGCGATGAGTCTCGTCCAAGAACGTGAGGCCCAGACGATCGACGCCGTACTGGCTACGCCGGCCACCATGGACGAGGTCCTCATGGCGAAGGGGTTGTTCGGATTCGTGCTCGCCATCCTCACCGGCGTGTTCACGCTCTTTCTCAACTCGGCGTGGGGAGTCCATCCGTGGGCGATGCTCGCCGCGCTCGCCGTCGCCGGTGTCATGATGGCCGAGTTCGGCCTGATTCTCGGTTCAGTCGCCTCCGATTCGACGATGCTCTTCACGTTGCTGAAGTCGGCCGGTCTTCTGATCGTCTTCCCTGTGATCTTTCCTCTCTTCCCATCGCTTCCCCAGTGGATCGCCTGGCTCGGGCCCACGTACTACTTCCTCGATCCCGTCTTCAAGATCGCGATCGAGGGGGCGGGCCTCGCCGATGTGTGGCTTCCGCTCTCGGCCGGCGCGCTCATTTGCGTTGCGCTCGTCCCGATCGTACGTATTCTGGGGCGGCGGCTCGCAGCCAGACTCGCCGTGACGACCTGAGATTTGATGAGAGAGCTGATCAGGGCAGTTGTTCCGTTCGAGCTACGACTCGCGGTCCTGCGACTTCGCCGGCTTCCCTCGTGGATCGTCGAGGCCAGATCCGTGGCGAAGACCAGGACCGACGATCGATCGCCGTTCACCCATCTGCTCGCCGAGCACTCCTCCCCTGTGAACCGAGACTTCGGACACGGCGCGGAAGGCAAGATTCGGAATCTGCAGCTCGCAAGTGCCGCGCTCGACGGCCTGGTCGTCGAGCCCTACCAGGTGTTCTCCCACCATCACGCGATTGGCCTCCCGAGCCGCCGGCGTGGGTTCGCCGATGGGCTGGAGCTCCGCGATGGAGAGCCAACGATGCAGGTCGGGGGCGGGCTGTGCCAGGTGTCGAACAGCTTCCACTGGGTTGCATTGAGGGCCGGCATGAGGATCGTGGAGCGTCATCGCCACGGTCTCGACCTGTTCCCCGACCAGGAACGGACGGTCCCATTCGGCGCGGGTGCGACGGTCGTCTACAACTACGCCGACTTCAGATTCGAGAACCCGCTCTCAACGCCGGTGATGCTCTCGGCACGACTCGACGAGCACGCGTTCGTCGCCGGGTTGTGGACGACAACCGATCCCGGTATCGAAGTCGAGATGTACGAGAAGGACCATCGCTTCTTCGAATCGGAAGGCACCCTCTTCCGTGAGAACCACCTCTGGCGAAGGATCAGCACGCCGAGCGGCGACGTCCTCGTCGATCAGGAAGTGGTACACACCCGTGCCGAGGTGAGGTACGAGCCGTGATGAGGGGGCTCGCAAAGGCGGTCCTGCTCGCGGGGTTCGGCTGGACGGCTCCACGGTTCTACCGCACGCTCACCAGGGACAAGCTCGGAACCCAGGCCACCCACGTCGACAAACTCGCGAGGGTGTGGCCCGGCTACGTGCGCGTCTGGCAGGACATCGGCGTCCCGCTCGAAGGATCTCGGGTCTGGGTCCTCGAAGGAGGCTGGACGCTGTTCCCGTTCCTCGCGAATTACTTGACGACCGGTTCGGGTGGCGTGGTCACCAATCGCGATGGCCGCGTCCTCGACCGCTATCTCGCACGCTCGGTCGACGGGGCACTCAACTGCGACCTTCCGAGCACTGACGAGCGAAGGAAGAAGGTGGGTTCGGTGCGGTGGGAGCCCACCGTTGCCGGCGCGGTCGCCATGCTCGACGGCACCCTCTTCGAAGACGTCCAGCCGAGCGCCGTCCCGCTGGGGTCCGCGTCGGTGGATCTCTGCCACTCGGGTGGCACACTCGAGCACTACCGACCACGGGAACTCGAGGCGTTCCTCGCCGAAGCCTTCCGGATCGTTCGCCCAGGAGGCGTGATGTCGCATGTCGTCGATCACAGGGATCATCTCCATCACGCGGACCCGTCGTGGCCGTTTCTCGCCCACCTCAGGCTCTCCGATCCGGTGTATGACGCGGCATTCGGCCATCCGCTCATGTATCACAATCGACTGCTGCCCGGCGAGATCGAAAATGCGTTCACGGCGGCCGGGTTCGAGCGTATGCTCGTCCGGCGGATGATCCTCCCAGAACGACGGTACGTTGATGACGCCACGAACGGTTCACCCGGCGTCGAACGCGCATACCTGGCCCGACGGTTCCGATCCGCGACCGATGCCGACCTTCGCACCGCGGCTGCTCACTATCTGTTCAGACGCGGAATATGACAATAGGGCACTCAGGTTATACAATTACGAAGCACTCATTTCTAGGAGTAACCCATGGCAAGAGCAGTCGGTATCGATCTGGGTACCACCAACAGCGTCATCGCCACCCTCGACGGTGGTGAGCCAACCGTCATCCCCAACGCGGAGGGCCAACGAACCACTCCGTCGGTCGTCGCATTCAAAGATGGCGAGGTGATGGTCGGCGAGGTCGCCAAGCGGCAGGCGATCACCAACCCCGACCGGACGATCCGGTCGGTGAAGCGCCACATGGGTGATTCGAACTGGAAGATCGAGATCGAAGGCAAGTCCTACACCCCGCAGGAGATCTCTGCCCGGATCCTCATGAAGCTCAAGCGGGATGCGGAGGCGTACCTCGGCGAGCCCATCGCCAAGGCGGTCATCACCGTACCCGCCTACTTCAACGACGCTCAGCGGCAGGCCACCAAGGAAGCGGGCCAGATCGCCGGGCTCGAGGTGCAACGCATCATCAACGAGCCAACGGCCTCGTCGCTGGCGTACGGTCTGGACAAGGAGCACGACCACACGATCCTCGTCTTCGACCTCGGCGGCGGCACGTTCGACGTGTCCGTGCTCGAGATCGGCGAGGGCGTGTTCGAGGTCAAGTCAACGTCCGGAAACACACAACTCGGCGGTGATGACTGGGACCAGGCGATCGTCGACTGGCTCGTCAAGGAGTTCAAGAACGAGCACGGCGTCGATCTCTCCACCGACAGGATGGCGGTGCAGAGGCTCAAGGAAGCCGCGGAGAAGGCAAAGATCGAGCTGTCGCAGGTCGCAGAAACCGGAATCAACCTGCCGTTCATCACGGCAACCACCGAGGGACCGCTCCACCTCGACGTGAAGCTGACCCGGTCCACCTTCCAGAAGCTGACCGAGGACCTGCTGGCAAAGTGCCGCAGTCCGTTCCAGCAGGCGATCAAGGACGCTGGTGTCTCGGTGTCGGACATCGACGACGTCGTGATGGTCGGTGGCTCGACGAGGATGCCGGCCGTCAAGGAACTCGTGAAGGAACTCACCGGCGGCAAAGAACCACACATGGGCGTCAACCCCGACGAGGTCGT
>CAYLHS010000073.1:0-10378 GCA_964383535.1 uncultured Acidimicrobiia bacterium | reverse complement strand
TGCAGACCGTGAGTGTGTCTGGCTTCACCAGTTTGTAGTCGCCGCTTGCTCCCTTGGCACACGCTGTTGCGACCAGCGCCAGTACAAGGACGAGCAGCAGGACCGCTCTTGATCGTTTCATTGGTCTTCCTTCCTCCATGCGTGCACAGGTGCCGCTTGTCCGATGGTACGCGACTGACACGCCGGTCGCATGTCGTTCCCCGAGCTTCCACCCGATTCGCCACTAGTCTGTCGTTCACCCGTCGATCTCGAGGACGTCGATGAGTGATGGTCTCCTGGCACAGATTCATGATCCCCGCGACCTCGCGGTGCTTTCGTACGAACAGCTCGAGGAGCTGAGTTCGGAGATCCGCGCGTATCTTGTCGACCAGATCAGCAACACGGGCGGGCACCTGTCGCCGAACCTCGGCGTCGTAGAGCTGACGCTGGCAATCCACCGCAGCTTCGACAGCCCGAGGGACCGGATCATCTTCGATGTCGGCCACCAGGCGTACGTCCACAAGCTGATCACGGGCCGGCAGGACTTCTCCGAGTTGCGTCAGTTCGGTGGTCTCTCCGGTTATCCGAACAGGCAGGAGAGCGAGCACGATTGGGTGGAGAACAGCCACGCGTCCACCGCACTCAGCTACGCGCTTGGAAACGCGCTGGCCGTCGCTCGCCGAGGCGAAGATGCCTACACGGTGGCCGTGATCGGCGATGGTGCGCTCACCGGTGGCATGGCGTATGAGGCACTGAACCACATTGCGGTTGTGCAGCCGCCGCGTCTGATCATCGTCCTCAACGACAACGGCCGGTCGTACGCCCCCACCGTCGGCGGGATCGCGGCGCTCGCCCACATGCGATTCGACCCTCGGTATGAGTGGGCCAAGAAGGCACTGGGCAAGATGCTGCGTGGCATCCCCGGGGTCGGCGAGGGCGCGGACGAGCTGGCCAGGCGACTCAAGGAGGGCCTCAAGCAGCTGATCGAGCCCGGAACCGTATTCGACGCCATGGGCCTCAAGTACTCCGGAGTGATCGACGGGCACGACATCAAAGCACTGGAGGAAGCGTTCGCCCATGCACGCGCGTTCGATGAACCAACCGTTGTGCACGTGGTCACGGAGAAGGGCAAGGGGTACGAGCCGGCCATTCGTGATGAGGTGGACAAACTGCATGGCGTTGGGTCGTTCCACGTGCCTACCGGCCAGCCCAAGAACTCCGAGCTGAAGCTCACCGACATCGCGGGCAGGGCGCTTGTGCACGCAGCGCGGGAGCATCCCGAGCTGATCGGTATCTCTGCTGCGATGATCTCGAGCACCGGTCTCGCAGAGATGGCTGAGGAGTTGCCGGATCGTGTCATCGACACGGGGATCGCAGAACAGCACGCCGTCGCCCTCGCTGCCGGGCTCGCAATGGCGGGGCTTCGCCCCGTTGTCGCCATTTACTCGAGCTTTCTCCAACGAGCGTTCGACCAGGTCACCATGGACGTCGCACTGCACGATCTTCCGGTCGTGTTCCTGATCGACAGGGCCGGCATTACGGGGCCGGATGGCGCCTCACACCACGGTGCATTCGACCTCTCCTACCTTCGCATGATCCCCAACATGACGATTGGGGCTCCATCGGACGCCACAGAGCTATGCGCGATGATCGGTACGGCGGTGACCACGGATGGGCCGATAGCGATTCGTTTCCCGAAGGGTGCGGCCGGCTCGCTGCCCGGGCTCCCCATCGAACCCATGGAGGTCGGCGTGTGGGAAGAACTCCGGCAGGGAACCGACGCCGTGATCTTCGCGGTGGGGAGGATGGTGGAGTCGGCGGTCAAGTCCGCCATCGCACTCGAGCAGCGAGGCCTGTCGATAGGAGTCGTCAATGCTCGCTGGGTCAAACCCATGGACCCGCGGATTCACGAGTGGGCAGCCGGCGTTCCTCACGTCATCACGATCGAAGACAACGTGCTGTCAGGCGGCTTCGGGGAGGGGGTCATGGATCTGCTGAGCGATGGTTCGTCGAAGGTGCACACCATCGGTCTCCCTGACCGATTCCTGCCGTTCGGCTCGGCCGCCGCCGTCTTGGAATCCGTCGGGATGGACGTCGAATCCCTGGTGGACCGAATCGCGACCGCGCTCGGCTGACCGCCACCACCTCGGAATACCTGGTACCAGTTGAAGTCGGTATTCCCCGCCAGCTAAGTTGACAGGACTGCGGGAACACCCCGCGTACCTACAGGAGCTGGAGGACGAATGGGGAAGAGACTGATCCTTTTGGTGGTTGTGCTCGCCATGGTGGCCGCTGCATGCGGAACGACCGGCGGCGAAACGACAACGACCACCGCCGCAACAGAGACGACGGCGCCGCCATCACAGGGTGCTGGGGGTCTGCTGGATACCGTGATCCAACGCGGAACCCTCAAGTGCGGCGTCAACGAGACACTTCCGGGCTTCGGCTCGAAGGACAACGCGGGGAACTACGTCGGCTTCGATGTCGAGCTGTGCAAGGCGGTTGCCGCTGCGGTTCTCGGCGACGCGTCCAAGGTCGAGTACACATCGCTGACCGCTGCACAGCGGTTCGAAGCGCTGAACAGCGGCGCGATCGACGTGCTGAGCCGCAACACGACCTGGACACAGGATCGTGACACTGAGCTCGGTCTGACGTTTGCCCCGACGACCTACTACGACGGCCAGCAGGTGATGGCTCGTGCGGCCGACGGTTTCACGAGCGACTCGACACTCTCCGACTTGGCCGGAGCGACGATCTGCACGAACGCCGGTACCACCACAGAGAAGAACATCAGCGAGGCAATGGACGCCCTCGGCGTCCAGTTCACCCTCACGACGTTCGATGACTTCAACCTCGTGTTGGAGAACTTCAAGGCCGGTGCGTGTGACGCGGTAACGACCGACGGTTCAGGTCTGGTGTCCGAGAAGTCGGTCCAGGAACCTGCCCCGGGCGATTGGGTGATCTTCCCGACCGTGCCGATCTCGAAGGAGCCCCTTGGTCCCGCGACCAAGCAGGGTGACGACGTGTGGAGCGATGTCATCTCCTGGACCGTGTTCGCGATGATCACGGCGGAAGAGAACGGCATCACCAGTGCCAATGTCGATGACATGGTGGCCAACCCGCCCAACGGTGAGGTGCAGCGCATGCTCGGCGGTGAGGGCGAACTCCAGTCGGTCATGGGACTGCCTGCGGACGCCTTCTATCAGGTGATCAAGCAGGTCGGCAACTACGGCGAGGTGTTCGACAGGAACCTGTCGGTGCTCGGTCTCAAGCGTGGCCTGAACGCGTTGTGGACCGACGGCGGGTTGATGTACGCACCACCGTTCCACTAGCAACTGACGAGGGGGACGCACCGCGTCCCCCTCCACCCTTGGGAGGGGCGTGAATCGAGAGGCATCGCGAGCGCATGCCAGGCCGCCGTTGTGGCGCAACGCGGCGTTCCTGAAGTGGGCCGGCCAGATCGCTGTGGTCGTGGTGCTGGCCGCAGGGGCGATTGCCGCTGTGACTGTCGCTTCCAACAACCTGAAGGCTCAAGGGCTGCCGTTCTCCTGGGCCTTCCTGACCAATCCTGTCGGGATACAGGTGCCGGAAGGGTTCACGACACTGCCGGCTACGGGTCTCGAGGCGCTCCTGGTAGGCATCGTGAACATGCTTCGTGTGACTGCCACCGCCATCATCGCGGCGACCGTGCTCGGGGTCATCGTCGGCATCGCCCGGCTGTCCTCCAACTGGATCGTTGCCAAAGTGTCGGTGATCTACATCGAGATCGTGCGCAACATCCCGCTGCTCGTTCAGATCGTGTTCTGGTTTGCGATCGCAGCGCTCTTCCCCGACCTGAAGGCCCAAGGTAACGGGCCCATCGAAGGCTGGTTCTACATCTCCAACAAAGGCATCTCCATACCGTGGTTCTTCCCGAGGGAGGTGTTCTGGCAGTGGGCGGCATTCGTAGTGGTGGGCCTCGTCGCGTCCAGGTGGGTGTTTCGTCGAAGGGTCCGCCACGTGGAGGAGACCGGTGAGGCGGGCCACGAGTTCCTCTTCGCGATCGGGACACTGCTGGCGTTTGCCGTTGCCGGATGGTGGCTGCATCCGGTCACCGGTTTTCTCGGCTGGATCTTCGATGCGATTGCTTGGGTGTTCCGGTCCAGTCCCTTGATCCTGGCGCAGGTCATCCTCGCCGTCGTGTCCGCAGGGCTTGGAGGTTTGTGGATCAAGCGGTTCCTGGATTCACGGAGGACGCCTGCAGGTCTCGCCAAACTGACCGATGATGACTACTTCCGGTTGGCGTTCGCTGGACTGGTTGGCATGGCCGGCGCAGCCGTCTTGATCCTCGTTCCCGACATCACCGGGGGTCTTCTCGATGGCCTCCAGAAGTTGTTCGAGTTCGCAGCATCCAAATTCCAGTGGATGCGCACGGGCCAGATCGTCGAGTTCGGGAAGCCGGGAGTTGTGGTGGCGGGGAGGTTCGCGCAGTTCGCGCCGACCGGCATGACGATGTCGCAGGGTTTTTTCGCCGTGTGGATCGGCATCACGCTGTACACGGCCGGGTTCATCGCCGAGATCGTTCGGGGTGGCATTCTCGCCGTTCCCAAGGGCCAGACGGAAGCAGGGCTGGCAGTCGGTCTGCGGCGGGGCCAGGTGCTGCGGATGATCGTACTGCCCCAGGCGTTCCGGGTGATCGTTCCACCGATGGGTAACCAGTACCTCAACCTCGCCAAGAACACGTCCCTCGGCATCGCTGTCGGATTCCCGGAGCTGGTCGCGGTCGGCACGACGATCTTCAACCAGACGGGTGCCACCGTGCAGGTCATCCTCTTCTGGATGGGGTTCTATCTGGTGGTGAGCCTCTTCATCTCGGTCTTGGTCAACTGGTACAACCGACGAGTCCAGCTGGTGGAACGGTGATCGCGCCCCCACTCCCCGAGGATGTTGGCGCCATCCGGCGCTGGACCCGGTGGGCCAGAGAGAACCTGTTCTCATCTACGTTCAACTCGGTACTGACGGTCATCTCGATCGCGATGGGCGTGGTCGTCGTCCGGGGTGTGTTCTCGTACATCTTCGCCTCGGGCAGGAGGTGGTATGTCATCCCGCCCAACATGAAGCTATACATGAGCGACGTCTATCCCGTTTCGGCAATGGGGCGGTTGTGGCTGTCGCTAGGCATCGTGATGGTGTTGACAGGACTGAGCCTGGCCGTCTGGCGGGCCGGCGGACGGTTGACGCCGGCACGACTCTCGAGTTTCTCCTCCGGCGTAGGGTTGAGCCTGCTGTTCGTCGCGGCGATCATCTCGATTCCGTCCGGTGTGCGCATCGGGATCGCGATCGCCGGCGCCGTGTTCTTTCTCGCCTCGCGCCTCGCCAAGCTCCTATGGGCCGGGAACGAAGACGCAGAAGTCATCTCACTGATGGGACTGCTCCTGAGTGCAGTGGTAGCTGTGCTCGTCGTCGTCTGGATCTTGCCCATCGAGCATGGGACGAGGGTGTCGATCACGATTCAGGCGGTGCTCCTCGTTGGGTCGTATCTGATCGGGCTGGTCGTGAGAAAGGCCGTCCCGGCGGGCGTCAGCAAGGGTTCTTTGGTCGCGTTGTGGTTCCTGTCGCTTCCTGTGGTGTATCTCGTCGTGCAACGCGGCCCGACGTTCGGAGACGTTCCGGTGATGGCCATGGTGATCCCGTTCGCGGCGGGGTTCGCGATCTTCGGCGCCGCCTACATGTGGTGGGCGGGTTCGACGCACGAGGGGGAGGCCACGAAGGTCGTGTCGGCGCTGCTGGTCATCGCTTCGATCGCCATCTGGTTCACGTCGCTTGCGATGTTGCCCCGATTCCTCCTGCTCGCGCTGACGGTGTTCGGGCTGGCTGCCTCGACGTTCGGTGGCACGGCACGTGGCCGCAATGGCCTTGTCGCGGGGTGGATAGCAGCGGACCTCTTCATCGCCTACTTCATGGCCGTGTCGATGGGGGCCACTGGCATTCCGATCCTGGGCAACTACATCGGAGGCCTGAACCTGACGTTCCTGCTCGCGATTGCCGGTATTGCTCTTGCATTCCCGTTGGGCATCCTGCTTGCTCTGGGAAGGACCTCGTCGATGCCGATCTTCCGGCTGCTGTCCACCGGGTACATCGAGGTGATTCGGGGTGTACCGATGATCACCATGCTGTTCTTCGGAACCTTGGTCATCAATCGCTTCCTCCCCGCGGACGTGGGACTGGACATCGTCGTGGCCGTTATCGTCGCGATCGCGATGTTCGCAGGTGCCTACCTGGCCGAGAACGTTCGGGGCGGACTTCAATCGATCCCGAAAGGTCAACGAGAGGCGGCTCAGGCGCTTGGACTCACGACAGTACAGATGACGGTGCTGATCACGTTGCCGCAGGCGCTGCGAGCGGTGATTCCTGCCATCGTTGGCCAGGTCATCACCATGTTCAAGGACACGTCGCTCGTCTCTATCGTCGGTTTGGCCGAGTTCCTGCGCATCGCCCAGAAGGTCGTGCCCAACCAGACCGGGTCGCTCGGCAGCCTTCAAGAGAGCCTCCTGTTCGCGGTGGCCGTGTACTGGGTCTTCTCGTTCGGGACGAGTCGAGCGAGCATGCGACTCGAGAAGAAGTTGGGAGTTGGTGAACGATGAGCGGAGGGCGCAGATGAGTGAGAAGGACATGATCGTCGTCGAAGACCTGAACAAGTGGTTCGGCGACTTCCACGTGCTGCGCGGCATCACGACCACGATCAAGGAGCGGGAAGTCGTCGTCGTGATCGGACCGTCGGGCTCCGGCAAGTCCACGTTCATCCGGTGCATCAACCACCTCGAGACGCACCAGGCCGGCAGAATCGCCGTGGACGGCGTCGAACTGACCAACGACCTACGGAACATCGAGAAGATCCGCTCCGAAGTCGGGATGGTGTTCCAGCAGTTCAACCTGTTTCCCCATCTCACCGTGATACAGAACCTGACGCTGGCCCAGATCTGGGTTCGGAAGCGGACACGGACCGAGGCCGAGGCAACGGCGAGGAGGTTGCTGGAGCGCGTCGGGATCCCCGAACAGGCGGAGAAGTTTCCTGGTCAGCTTTCCGGTGGCCAGCAGCAACGAGTGGCGATCGCGCGTGCCCTTGCCATGGACCCGAAGATCATGCTGTTCGACGAGCCCACCTCGGCCCTCGACCCGGAGATGATCAAGGAGGTGCTCGACGTGATGAAGGAGCTTGCCCGGTCGGGCATGACGATGATCGTCGTCACGCACGAGATGGGGTTCGCTCGTGAGGTCGCCGATCGAGTGATGTTCTTCGACTATGGCCAGATCGTCGAGGAGGGCACCCCGGAGCACTTCTTCGAAGCTCCCGAGCACGACCGCACGAAGCTGTTCCTGAGTCAGATCTTGTAGAACTGCGGCCTTGGCCGGCCTGCGAGGCGGGAGCTCGCCCCCTATGAACCCCCACCTGTCATGCTCTCCGCGACCACCCGCGCCTCGTCGACGTCGACCGGCGGGTAGAAGATGACGCTGTACTCATCGCACGTGTCGGGGCCTTCATACCAAGCCGCCCCCCAGACACCCTCAGGCAGCGGCCCAAACGCTGCGTCGACCCCTCGGACGGTGATGTGCTCCGGTGTCTCGATCCACTTCACGGGTGGGAGCGCTCCACGAACCACGACCATCACCGGCAGGCCCGCGTCGTCCGACCAGATGTGAATCGTCGTGCCCGGCTGCGTCGTGAACTGGTCCAAGGGCACCTTGGGGATGTTGGGTTGTTCGGCACCGACGCGGGCGGGCAGGACGGTGGGGAGGAATGATGGAGGGTCGCAGGCGTCGACCAGATCGATCGTCGTGCTGGTGGTCGTCGTGGCGAGGGTTGTGGGCGTGATGGTGGATGTCGACGGCTCTGCGGTCGAAGCGCACGCCGTTGACAGCATCAGCAGAGCGACAAGCCAGCGTTTCACAGGTCGCAGCGTAGCGAGGCTCCGGCCGGTGGTAGCGTCGCGAAGTGGAGGTGCACCGTGGATTTGAAGCGGCAGGCAGAGCAGCGTTTCTCGAACGTCGAGGAGGATTTGAAAGAGATCAGCCACTGGATGTATGAGCATCCGGAGATAGCGTTCCAGGAGTACGAGACCTCTGCGAAGCTGGCCGGCTATCTCGCGGAGCACGGCTTCGAGGTCGAGTACCCGGCCTATGGGATCGACACGGCATTCGTCGCGAGAGCGGGGGAGGGCGGACCGGAGGTGGTGATCTGCGCAGAGTACGACGCCCTGCCCGGCGTAGGACACGCCTGTGGACACGACATCATTGCCACCGCCGGGCTGGGTGCGGGTCTCGCTCTGGCACCACTCGCGGATGAGCTTGGGATCAGGGTGACGGTGCTCGGAACGCCCGCCGAAGAGATGAAGGGCGGGAAGGTCGATCTCATCAACGCGGGGGCCTTCAAGGGAGCCGTTGCATCGATGATGATCCATCCCAGCCCTGACGACGTCCTCGACCCGGTCGTGCTCGCGGTGCGCCATCTCGATCTCGAATTCCGGGGCAAGGACTCCCACGCCGCCGGGGCTCCCGAGAAGGGCATCAATGCGCTGGACGCGTTCGTCCAGGCATACGTGAACATTTCGACGCTGCGGCAACAGATCCTTCCGACGGATCGGATCCACGGCATCATCACTCACGGTGGGGACGCGCCCAACATCATCCCCAGCTACACCCGGTCGTCCTGGTACATCCGATCAGCCTCCAAGGAGCGCCTCGAGGTTCTCGCAGCGAGGGTCGTGGCCTGTTTCGAGGCCGCCGCGTTGGCAACCGGGTGCACGTGGTCGACCAGCGAGAACAGCCATCCCTATGAGGACCTGATCAGCAACGCGGTGATGGCCGATCTCTTCAAGAAGAACGCAGCGGCTTTGGGGAGGACGATGGCACGGGGTGTCGACATGCCTACGGGAGGATCGACCGATATGGGCAATGTCAGCCACATCGTGCCGGCGATCCATCCCTTCCTGGCGATCGATGCCGGCGACGCCGTCAACCATCAGCCCGAGTTTGCCGCCGCGACGATCACGCCAAGCGGCGACAAGACGATTCGGGACGGCGCGCTCGCCATGGCATGGACCGTCATCGACCTGGCTGTCGGGAATCGCTGGGACGAGCTGAAGGGGTGACGGTTACCCGCCACCCCTTCGCTGCCAGAGCTACTGCGGCGGCTGCGGCGGCTGTTGCTGCTGATCCGCCTGGTCTGCCCACAGCTCCTTGATGGCGCCGAGGCTTCCGAGGATGCCGCTCGTTTCGACCGGCAGGAAGATCTTCGTCGCCTTCCCGTCTGCGATCCCCTGGAGCGCATCCAGGTAGCGGATCGTGATCAGGTCGGGGGTCGGATCGCCCGTGTGAATGGCGCGGAACACGCGCTCGATGGCCTGTCCTTCACCTTCGGCGACGGTGAGCTTCTGGTACTTGTCGGCGTCTGCGACCCGCTTGATTGCCTCCGCCTGACCTTCCGCCTCCAGAACCCGGGCCTGCTTGACCCCCTCCGCACGGAGGATGGCCGAGCGCTTCTGGCCTTCCGCCTCGGTGACGACGGCACGCCGCTCCCGCTCCGCCTTCATCTGCCGGTGCATGGCGCTGGTGACATCCGGTGGCGGTTCGATCCGCTGGATCTCTACCCGGACCACCCTCGTGCCCCACACGTCGGTGGCGTCGTCGAGGATCTGGCGAAGCTGGGTATTGATCTTCTCTCGTGAGGTCAATGCCTCATCGAGCTGAAGGTCTCCAACGACGTTACGAAGGTTCGTCTGGGCCAGCTTGGTGGCGGCCAAGATGAAGTTCGCCACGTTGTACTTGAGTTTCACCGGGTCGGTCGCCTGGTAGTACACGACGGCGTCCACTGTCACTACCACGTTGTCCTTGGTGATGACTTCCTGCGGGGGCACGTCGACGACCTGCTCACGCATGTCCACCCTGCGCATCTGCTCGATGAACGGGATGATGAAGTTGAGTCCGGGGTCGGCGAGACGCCGGTACTTCCCGAATCGTTCGACCAGACCCTTCTGGTACTGGGTGACGATCTTGATGGCGTTTGCGACATAGAAGATCGCGAACGCTGCGATAACGATGAGCAAGATTACTGATGGGGGCATAGTGCCTACCTTTCCTCCACGGGCTCGACGACGAGCCGTGTTCCTCTGACTGCGATGACCTGGACCGTTGTGCCTTCCTCGATGCGGCTGACATCGGCGGTTGCTCGCCACTCCTCGGTTTCGACCTTGACGCGACCCTGGTCGTGGATCGGCTCGACCGCCTCGAGGACCTTCCCGACCGCACCGATCAGGCGGTTTGCGCCCACAGAAGGTTGCGGTTCGTCCGCGGGTGCCAGCCTTCTGAGGCCGATGAGCGCCACGAAGGACACGACCAGGAAGGCCGCCCACTGGACACCCAC
>CAYLHS010000072.1:9335-10434 GCA_964383535.1 uncultured Acidimicrobiia bacterium | reverse complement strand
TACGCAGAGATCGAGTGAGACGATTGTGAGATCGTATCGTCAGTGCGATACGCCCTTCTCGATCCCTGGAACGAGAAGGGCGTTCATTTGCAACGAACCGGGTGACTCTGCGCGTGAGTGCCGGTCCGTCTCCTGTCTATGCATTGGTCGCGAAGGCCGTTCAGGTTCCCGATTGCCCGAACCCAGGGCTCGGGCTTTCAGCCGAAGTAGGTGCCTTCTTCAGCGTCGGCGGAGGCCCGATGCTCGTGGTGGCTGTGTTGTGGCGACGGGGCCGACCACGCAGTTGGTCGTCCTTCCGCCATCTCACCGAGGTGGAAGGTGATATGGGTGTGCAGGACCGTCAGTTCTCTGGCGGAGGGCGGGCGTGTGGGGTTGAGCCACCGTTCGAGCACGACCCTGGTTACGAGGTCGTTTCCCGTGGCCCGGATGATCTCGAGACGGACTTCCTCGAGTTCCGGTGGCTGATCACTCTCCCATACAGCGGCGATGAGAGGGAGGAGTGGCACCACACGCCCGTCCGAGAGGATCGGGTCGATGGTCCTTGGAGGTGGCGTTGAGGCTCGCAATCGTGTCGACGCCGCGGGAGAACTTGGCGCGAGAACGCCCCCGGAGGGGGCGCTCTCACGTGTGGGTGGGATGAGACTCAACACTTCTTGCAGTGTGGATCTTCCGCATGAGCGGGTCATGAAGCGGACCTAAGGACTTCATGAGATTGCGGACGTTTGTTCACAAGGAGAAGCGCCCCCCCGGAGGGGGGCGCTTGGGGAGGAAGGAGGATGAGTCTCTAACAAGACCACTATGGCGGCTCCGTATGAGGCTGTCATGAGACGAACCTAAGGACTTCCTGAGAATCCAGCAGAGTTCAGCCGTCGTAGGGTCGCGCGCCTGCCCTCGCGAGCCGACTGCTGGGGTCATTCACCGCCGTACGCCCGGAGATCGACCCGGGAGGGTCTCGCTGGACGGAGATACGAGCCGCGAGAAAGAGGCGCCCCGTGCAGGACGCCTCTCCCGGGATTGCGCGAAGGAGTCGTGAGTCCAGATGCTCGGGCGAGGTCCTGAACGAGTCTCGCCATGGGCCGTCGAGGTGAACGCTTGGTTG
>CAYLHS010000072.1:0-9235 GCA_964383535.1 uncultured Acidimicrobiia bacterium | reverse complement strand
TGAACGCTTGGTTGGTTCTCAGACGAACGTTCCGCTGCGCTGCCGTTCCTTACGAGTGGGGGTGAACGACCACCAGGGGATCGCTTCGCCGGTTCGTGCCTGGTGGATCGCGGCAGCGAACGTGTCATGGACACACGGGTCAGGGCGACCACCCGTGATCGCGGCCAGTTCCAGGTACAGGAGGTCGGCGTCCTTGGTGGCGAGCGTCTCGATCGAGTCGACGCCGAGCAGGGCCAGATCTGCGGCCATTGCCGGTCCGATGTTGCGCAGCGTCATCAGTTCTACAGATCCCATCTGACCATCGTACGTGCTGGGTGTGTCACAAGTCCGAGAAAACCCGAGCGACCCCTTGACACCGACAGTTTTACGTCGTAAAACGTACATTGTAAAACACGCTGCGGACGGCGACGGGAGATCGAAGATGGCTCCACGGAAGCGTGCCAAGGCGCTGACCCAAGACGAGGTGGTTGGCGCCGCCCTCGAGATCATCGACTTGGAGGGTTTGGAAGCGCTGACCATGCGCAGACTGGGAGCAGACCTCGGGGTCGAGGCCATGGCGCTCTACTACCACGTCCCCAGCAAGGAAGCGCTCCTCGACCTGACGGTGGAGCGGATGCGTTCGGAGATGAGGCTGCCGGATCCGATGCCCGACAATCCGGCGACGACACTCGAGGCCATCTTCTCGGAGTACGTGCGTGTCCTGAGGGCGCATCCGAACATGGCTCCACTCGCTACCCGTCGAACCGACCGGGCGGCGATCTCAGGTCTCGAGTATCTGATCGGCCGCGGGATCGAGCCGGACGATGCGATTGAGTTGTACCAATCGATCACCGCATTCGCGGTCGGATTCTCAATCCTTGGCTCACCGCTCGGCGAGAGCATGTTGGCCGGGCTCCCGGATGATCTCACGGAACGCATGCGTGAGTGGAAGGACTCGACGTTTCGCAGAACGCTCAGGGCCGTCATGAGCGGCTATGGACTCAGGGAGGGGGAGAGATGAAGTCGATGACTGGTGCGCTGCCGTGGCTGGTTGTTCTTGCGGTCGTCGGGGGTGTGCTGTGGTGGATGCTCTCGAAGGACATGCCTGCCGGTCGATGGATCTTCGCAGTGTTGTTGTTAGCCCATGGTCTGGTGCATCTCATGTACGTGGTGCCTGCACCGGGAGGAGACGGCGCCACGTGGCCGTTCGACATGACCCGTTCGTGGTTGGGAGCGGGTTCGGGTGCCCTCAGGACGGTGGGCCTCGTCCTGATCATCCTGACGATTGCCGGCTTTCTGCTCGCCGCTCTTTCGACTGTGGGCGTTCTGGTCCCGACCGGATGGTGGCAGGCTGCCGTCGTGTTCGGTTCGACCGTGTCGGCGGTCACGCTGATCGTGTTCTTCGACCCGCAGCTCGTGCTCGGTTTGGTGATCGACGCGCTGCTCGTCTGGATCGCTGTGACCAGACTGTGGTCCCCTTGACATCGGACTCCACCAAAGGGGAAGCGCCCCACTGAGGAGGCGCTTCTGGGAGGGAAGGGAGGATGAGTTGTATGTTCAGGATCTCGGTGTCGATCTCTTGAACACTGTCACTATGCACTCCAGGTGTAAGGACGGCCTGAAACGCATCTAAGGAGTTGGTGAGATTCCCAATCCCCTTCTTGCGTGAGTGAGCCGCCACATGGCCACCCAACTCACGCAAGAAGGGAGGGGAGAGGAGTTGGTGGATCTGCTGGGCTTGCTTCACTCGCCGGAAGGGGGAGGCGGCCGAAGGTCGAGGACAGAGGGGGCGACACCCGCCGACAATGCTGTTGTGCGGCCTCTTCGCCCCACGGGCTTGGCCACACCCGGTTGGCGCGTTCTACCCCTGGAGCCAGCTCGGGCAGGTGGCGGTCACGGACCCTTCGGCGGCGGGAGCGGCTCCGGTCTGGTCGGTGAAGGTGCCTGCTCCTGAGATGTCGTTTCCGTCGACCGTCAGAGACGAGATCGCGTCGCCATTGGCCTCCCACTGCATGGTGCCATAGTCTTTGATGTTGGCGATCGAGATGTAGCGGCCGGTTGAATCGTCGTTGATGTAGACCTGGAGATCGTCTTGGACCTTCGACACGTTCCACTGGGATCCTGCCTCGCCGGGCGTCGCGTCCGTGTAGGCGCAATTCGCCCCGTCGAACTCCCAGGTCTGGTCCCCGATGGTGAGGGTGATGTGTCCCGGGCCGGAGGAACCGGATGGCTGCTCTGATGCTGTCGTCGTGGTCGACTGCTCGGCCGTCGTCGTGGTGGCTTGGGTGTTGGTCGTCCCGTCGTCGGGCGGGCTTGTTGTGTCTGCTGTTCCTCCGCTCGAGCATGCAGACAAAACGAGCACCACGACAGCCACTACTTTCCTCATCACGATCCCTCCCGACCGGCCGGCCGGCCGACTAGCCATCACAACCTACCCCGGGTGGGTCGCAACAGGACCTGTTTCTCGCGGCGGGTTGGCGCCACGCCCGCCCGTCTTGTCCCTACGCGACGCGGAACGCATGTTCCGGCCAGGTAGGGAAAGCGCCCCCCGGAGGGGGCGCTTTGGGTGGGAAGGGATGAGATTGATGTCACTATGTACCGGCTCCATAAGGCTGTGATGAGATGAAGCTAAGGACTTTCTGAGAATCTGGACTGTGTCGTCCCGTCTTCTTCCGTGGGAATGTTGGGGAGGTGGCGTCGAGCTGAGGCCTGATATCGGGAGGGGTCGTTCCCGCCCGCGGCTACGGTGCCTCGTTGCCCAGTCTCCAGAGCGTCGCGGCAACCCAGATCATCCAGATGAAGAGCAGCGTCCCATAGATGGCGTAGATGGAGCCGATCATCGGGCGGAGCGCTTCCGAGACGATGCCGATGACACCGGTGGCGACGCCGAACCAGGCGAGTCCTCTGAAGCGGGTTCCCTTGAGCATCAAGAGCGCGATGAGCAGAATGCCGAGCGTCTGCATGATGCCGATGGCCGCCGGGACCTCGTTCTGGGCGAGCAGCGCCTCGGCGGCACCGACGAAGGCGCCTCGTACCGCGCCGGTGGCAGCCACGTAGCGATCACTGAGCAGGACCATGGCCGTAGCTCCGCCACCGGTCGTCGGCAACGCGAGGGATACGGCCCAGGAGAGGACGCCGACAGCGCCGGCGACGAGCCCGAGGCTGTGGTTCAGCCGATAGAACGCAACGGTCAGGGCGAGGAACGTGACGATCAGCAGCAGGCTGGGCGCGACCCAGAGGATCTGATTGATGAGGTAGCTCGTGCGATTGGCGTGGACGTACTCGAGCACTTCGGCGCCGCCCGATGACGGTGCTGCTGGAACGACTATCACCATGATGAGCGCCGACACGTACATGATGACGGCGATCGCCGTGCAGATGGCACCCGCCCTGTAGATTGCCTTCCACGAAGTATCGGGCTGCTGAATCGAAGCGCTTTCGTGACCTGGCATGGCCCACCTCCCGCACCGACACTACATGGCACGAATCGGCCAAAGGAGAGCGCCCCCTTTGTCGGGGGCGCTTGGAGGGAAGGGAGATGTTCGGAACCCCTCGATGGAGTCCCTGCTTGACATGATCACTATGACCGATGCACATGAGAGTGCGGTGAGGTGAACCTGAGAACCTCATGAGATTGTCGACGGCCCGTTCGGAGCTCACGGACCTGGCAGGTAGGTTGGGTGCGTGGCGACAGATCACTCGTCCCCGAAAGAACCAAGCGACGAAGGTTACCGCGAGGCTGTGGGGCTGCTGAAGCGATGCGTCACGGAGTACGGGTTCGTCGCAGCCCCGATCGATCGTGACAACTACCGCCGGATCTGGGCCCGTGATGGGGGAATCCTCAGTCTTGCCGCCCTCCTCACCGGTGATCCCGATCTCGTCGAGACGACACGACGGACCCTCGAAACGCTGGCCGAACAGCAGGGCGCGCACGGTGAGATACCCAGCAACGTCGATCCCACGGCACACCGGGTCAGCTACGGCGGAACGGCAGGGAGGGTCGATGCGGACCTCTGGTTCCTGGTCGCCTGCGGCGAGTACTGGAAAGCGACCGGCGATGATGACTTCCTTCTCCGGATGCTTCCCGCCATCGAGAAGGTCGGCTTTCTCCTCGGTGCATGGGAGTTCAACACCCGGGGGCTCCTGTGGGTGCCGGCAACCGGAGACTGGGCCGACGAGTACGTGCATCAGGGCTACGTTCTCTACGACCAGGTCCTCTACCTCCAGGCGCAGCGTTGTCTCGGTGCGTTCCACGCCCACCTGCACGGCTCTGTCGACCATGGCCTCGAGGAGAAGTCGAGCCGGCTCCGCCATCTGATCCGTGCGAACTTCTGGTTCACGGACGATGACGGGCCGCCCGGCGACGCCTACCACGAGACAATGTGGAAGCAGGGGCAGCGTGCCGCCGAGGAGCGCCACGCCAGCTACTGGATGCCGTACTTCTCCCCGATGGGCTACGGCTATCGGTTCGATGCGTTCGCCAACGTGCTGGTGTCACTACTCGATGTTGCGGACGACAGCCAACGGGCCGAGGTAGACACCTACATCCAGACCGAGCTGGTCGATCCGGAGATGCCGCTCCTTCCGGCATTCCATCCGGTGATCGAACCGCTCGACCGGGCATGGGAGGAACTCCAGACGATGTTCTCCTACACGTTCCGCAACCAACCGTTCGCGTATCAGAACGGTGGGCTCTGGCCGTTGATCACCGGCTTCTACGTCGCCGACCTCGCCGGCAGGGGCAGGTCGGACCAAGCCCAGAAGCTGCTCGCAGGGCTGGACGCCGCCAATGCCCTTCCCTACGACGATGCCGACGCATGGTCGTTCCCCGAGTACCTGGACGGCAAGACGTTCACACCCGGCGGCGTGCACCCGCAGGGGTGGAGTGCCGCTGCGGCCGTCATCGGACACCACGCCATGCTGGGGCAACCTGTCTTCCGCATCGGGACGCACAGATCCTGAGACGTCCAGCTTCGAAGAGGCCTGCCCCACCGCTCCGGAGCATCCCGCCAAAGAAAGCGCCCCCTTTGTCGGGGGCGCTGTTGGGAGGGAAGGGAGGATGAGTTGTGTGTTCAGGATCTCGATATCGATCTCTTGAACACTCTCACTATGCACTCCTCGGATGAAGTCTGGGTGAAGGCACCCTTAAGACTCGGTGAGATTCGATCAGACCCACTCTTGTGTGAGTTCGGTCGATATTGTCTGCCCGGCTCACGCCAGAAGCGGGGGCTGTTGCGTTCAGGCGAGATGTTTGCTGAACCAGTGATCGCCGTACGGTTCGTCGTTGAACGCGTCGACCTCTTCATACCCGGCGCTGCGATACATCGCGATGGCTTCCACGAGCGCACGGTTCGTTTCGAGCCGGACTGTTGTCACACCGCGTTCGGCCGCGTGCCGCTCGAGTTCCGAGAGCAGTCGTCTCCCGACGCCGAGGCCCCGGACGGCGGGATCGACCCACATCCGTTTGATGTCGGCAGGGCCGGCGCCGCGCAGCTTGAGAGCGCCACATCCGACCGGATCACTTCGCAGCCGTGCGACGAGGAAGAGGCCCCTGGGCGGCGTGAACTCACCCGGATCGGGCACGAGTGAGTGCTCGACGTGGAAGCCCGCCTCGAATCGTTCGTCGATCTCGGCGTAGTAGCGGTCGAGACACGAGGTGGCGTCCGGTGATCTCGGGTCTGTCACGTCGAACATGACGAGGCTGGCGGTGAGGAGCCGTTCGACGTCTGCCATCGCGGCGGTCAGGCGCCGGCGCTGGCGTTCATTGAGCGGGTCGAGGAGTGATGCTGCGAACGCATCGGACCGAGCGTCGAGCGTCGCTCGCTCCTGCAGGCCTTTGCGTGTCAGGCGTGCCTGTCGCACCCGGTGGTCACGGTCGCTCTGTTCCACGATCACGAGGCCGGCGGACTCCAACGAGCGCAGCAGACGGCTGAGATATCCGGAGTCGAGATCGAGTCTCGACCGGAGGCTGCGGATCTCGACGCCCTCGGGGCCGACCTCCCAGAGAACTCGGGCCTCGCCGAGGGGCCGGCCGCGGCCGAGGAAGCTGTCCGACATGACGCCGAGGCGAGTTGTGACGGCCCGGTTGAAGGAGCGAACCGTGTCGATGGTGCCCCGGGTGCTGTCATCCATGATTCTCTGACAATAGTCAGACATTGATTCTGTGGCGACAGGAATCCTCGCGACGGTACGTGCGTTGTGCGAGAGGCGACGAAAGGAGGATGCCCATGAAGATCACGGTCATCGGTCGAGGAAGCGTTGGTGGCGGGCTCGCACGGCTCTGGGAGGCGGCGGGTCATGAGATGACGGCGCTCGGGCATGAGGGCGGCGACGCCTCCGGCAGCGATGTGGTGGTGGTTGCTGTCCCGTCGGGTTCGATCGACGCGGCACTGGACGGGGTGACGGGTGTTGAAGGGTTGACTGCCATCGACGCCACGAACGCCTTTCGGGGTCGCGCGGAGGGGTTCGAGTCGCTTGCCCACCAGATCAAGGCTCGGACGCACGGGCCGGTCTCCAAGGCGTTCAATACGGACTTCGCCAGCCTCTATGGCGAGATCGCCGGGCAGCGGGTGCGGCCGACCGGGATGTACTGCGGCGATGAAGAGGCCGCCGAGGCGACGGAGCAGTTGATCCGTGACGCCGGGTACGACCCCGTGCGTGTCGGCGACCTCAGCCAGGCGCGGGCCTTGGAGGACTTCCTCCAGATCCTCATGGGCATTGCCGGGTCGGGGATGGGACGGACCTTCCACCGGTTCGCACCTCCGGGCGAGCTCTGAGCAGGGCTGCACACAAGCTCCGTTGGTGAGCGCCGCGCCCTCGGGTTGCGTTGGTTCCCCAGCCAGCGAAGCGAGCGTTGGGGGGAAGGTACCGCAGCCGAAGGCCGGGGTAGGGGGGGTGTGCCCGGCAAAATCCCACTCACGGTGTCTTGCCCGGCGTTCCTCGCCTACCCTCGACAGATCATGCTCGTTTGGAGTCGGGGCAGGAGATGACAGAACACAGGGAGACGCTCAGGGGAGCGAAACGCATCGTCGTCAAGGTGGGCAGCAGGGTGCTCGTGCAAGGCACCGGCCGGCCGGACCGTGAACGCCTCAAGCCTCTCGTCGACGAGATGTCACGCTTCCAGCACGAGGGCCGGGAGATTGTGTTCGTCTCCTCGGGGGCGATCGCCGCAGGGCTCGACGCACTCGGCATGGAAACACGACCCAAAGCCATGCCGGACTTGCAGATGGCGGCCGCCGTCGGGCAGATCCGCCTGATGAGCGTCTACGACGAACTGTTCGGAGCCAACAACTGTCCCGTCGGCCAGGTGCTGCTGACCCACGACACGCTCAAACACCGCGAACGTCACCTGAACGCACGCAACACGCTCCTCAAGCTTCTGGCAAACCGGATCGTCCCGATCATCAACGAGAACGACGCCGTCTCCACCGAGGAGATCAAGTTCGGCGACAACGACCTGCTGGCAGCGCTGGTCGCGATCCTGGTCGATGCCGACGCGCTGGTGCTGCTCAGCTCCACCGACGGTCTGCGGGAACCGGACGGCAACGGTACGACCCGTCGCGTCTCGCTGATCAAAGAGGTCGACGACGACGTCCTCGCGCTGGTCGCCGACCGGCAGGACGGAGTATCCACAGGCGGCATGGGCTCGAAACTCCAGGCCGCGCAGACGGCCGCCCACAACGGAATCCCGGTCGTCATCGCCGATGGTCGCACGACCGGCGTCCTGGCGCGCATCTTCGAAGGCGCCGACGAAGGTACCCTGCTGCTTCCCAAGGCGGGCGACATCTCGAAACGGAAGCGCTGGATCGCCTTCTTCAACCGGGTTGAGGGCCATCTCGTCGTCGACGACGGTGCCGCAGCAGCCCTCCACCAGGGCAGAAGCCTGCTGCCCGTCGGCGTGGCGGCCGTCACCGGCACGTTCAAAGTCGGTGCGATGGTCGACATCCGATCGGCCGACGGCCGGTCCCTCGCGCGGGGGCTCGTCGAGTACTCGAGCGAAGACATCGACGCCATCAAAGGCCGGCGCACCGACGGCACCTATGGCGAAGTGATCCATCGAGACAATATGGTGGTGCTGTGAAAACGATGAATGTCGAAGAGCAGGTACTGAAGATCGGCGCGGCCGCAAGAGCGGCCAGTCGCGCACTGGCGAAGCTGTCGACGGACGACAAGAACACGATCCTCGAAGCGATGGCCGGCGAACTCGACGCCCAGCGGGCATTCCTGCAACAAGAGAACGCCAAAGATCTCGCCGCAGGCACCGAAGCCGGACTGTCCTCCGCGATGCTCGACCGTCTCACCCTCACCGACGCACGCATCGACGGCATGATCGGAGGGTTGCGCGAGGTGGCAGCCCTGGACGACCCGGTCGGAGACGTGCTCGACACCCGCACCCGGCCCAACGGGCTCGAGATCCACAAGGTGCGGGTCCCGATCGGCGTCATCGGCATCATCTTCGAATCGCGACCCAACGTCACATGCGATGCGGCTGCGTTGTGCTTCAAGACGTCCAACGCGGTGATCCTGCGCGGTGGCAAGGAGGCCATCCACTCCAACCTGGCCATCGCTGCGGCCATGCAGCGGGGCGGTGCGACGAAAGGCCTGCCGGACAACGCCATCCAGCTGATCCCGACCACCGACAGGGAAGCCGTCAGGGTCATGTGCGAGATGACCGACTACCTGGATCTCATCATCCCCAGGGGCGGCGAAGGCCTGATCCGGGCCGTCAGCGAGATGGCACGGGTGCCCGTCATCAAGCACTACAAGGGCGTGTGCCACACGTACGTCGACGCCAGCGCCGACCTCGACATGGCGCTCAACATCAGCGAGAACGCCAAATGCCAACGACCCGGCGTGTGCAACGCCATGGAGACACTCCTCGTGCACAAGGACATCGCCGAGCAGTTCCTGCCGGCCATGGGGGACGTGTTCGACCGGCGAGGGGTCGAGATGCGCGGCGACGAAACCGCGTGTCGCCTGATCGGCTCGGCCACACCGGCGACCGAGGAAGACTGGTACGAGGAGTACTTGGCGTTGGTGCTGGCGATCAGGGTGGTCGACGACGTCGACGCGGCGATCGACCACGTCAACACGTACGGAACAGGACACTCCGACGCCATCGTCGCCGAGGACGAAGCGACCGCCCGGGCGTTCCTCGCCGGCGTCGACTCGGCAACGGTGTATGTGAACGCGTCGACCCGCTTCACCGACGGCGCCGAGTTCGGGATGGGCGCCGAGATCGGCATCAGCACCGACA
>CAYLHS010000071.1:0-11197 GCA_964383535.1 uncultured Acidimicrobiia bacterium | reverse complement strand
TGGTTCTGGCTCGTCGTCAGGGTATGGCTCGGGTGGGAGTGGTTCCAGTCGGGGTGGGGCAAGGTGTTCGGCGGCAACATCGTCCCTGGCAAGGGCTTCTCCTTGACGGGCGACGCCAATATCGGATGGATCCGCGCCGGAACCGTGGTCCAGGACGGCAAGGACGTCGCCGTGAGCGTCGGTCAGAACATCGCCGGCTTCGCACAGGGGGCCATCACGTCTGCAACCGGTCCACATCCGTCGGTCGCCTACGGCTGGTACGTCGACTTCCTGCACTGGGTGGCGTCATCGGGCCACACGCTCCTCGGCTACCTCGTCCCACTGGGTGAACTCCTCATCGGGATCGCCTTGATTCTCGGTGCGTTCACCGGCGTCGCGGCATTGTTCGGTGCAACGCTCAACTTCTCGTATGCGTTCGCCGGCAGCGCGGGTGTCAACCCTGCGATGATTCTCGTTTCCGGGCTGCTGTTCCTCGCGTGGCGGAATGCGGGTTGGTTAGGACTGGATCGGTTCCTGCTGCCCAAGCTCGGCGTTCCGTGGCGTCAGGCCTCGAGTACGTAGGGACCTGAGAGCGGGCGGTCGATCGGGATTCGGAACGCGACGGTGCCGCCCGGACCGGGTTCGATCCAGGTGGCACCACCGTGCGCATGCACGATGCCTCGCGCGATCGCCAATCCCAGGCCGGCGCCTCCCGTGTCACGGGCCCGTGCGCTGTCTCCGCGGGTGAAGCTCTCGAAGACGTCGATGTCGGGAGGGAATCCAGGGCCCTGATCCGTCACTCTCACAGTGACGGCGGACTGGTCGCTGTCAACGCCAACGGTCACCTCCGAGGCGTCGGGAGCGTGTCGGATCGCGTTGTCGACGAGATTGCGGAGAACTCGGGCCAGCTCCAATTCCCCGGCGAGCACACGGACGTGGCTTGTCGCGTCGAGGCGCAGGTTGATGTTGCGGCGTCGTGCGACCGGGGTCATCGCCTCCAGTGTCGTGTCCGCGAGATCGGTCAGATCCACGGGTTCCTTGTCCAGATCGAGCTGATCGGCTTCGATCTTCGAAAGCAGGAACAGGTCCTCCACGAGTCCGCTGAGAATCGACAGATCACCACTGATCGAACCGAGAAAGCGCTCCGGATCGCGCGCCACGCCATCCTGGAGTGCCTCGACAGCGGCGCGAGCAGAGGTCAGCGGGGTTCGGAGATCGTGTCCGATCGCCGCCAGAAACGTACGCCGGGAGGCCTCGATCCGTTGCCGTTCACTGTCGGCGGCGTCAAGACGCTCCACCATGGAGTCGATCGCCGATGAGAGCGCCCCAACCTCGTCGGGCCTGTTCAATCCCGCTCGAACGGAAAAGTCGCCGGCAGCCACCCGCTCTGCGATGTCACGCAGCCGGCGAAGGTCGCGGCTGAGACGTTCCGCGACGGCTCCCGCGAGGAGTGCGCCGAGCACCATTCCGAAACCGAGGACGATCAGCGTGATGTGGAGGTCATGACCGGACAGGAACATCAGGTGCCCGGCAACGACCACTGCGAGCACAACGATGAAGACGGCCCCGACCGACACAACGAACATCGTTCCCGATAGCGACCTCGTCCGAACGGCAACCCACCGCAGCACGATCCACATGAGGGCGGTCACGAGGGCGATGCCCGCGAACATGAGCGCGAACATGAGCCGATCCGGTCCTGACGGCCGCATGAGCAGTTCGACGACGCCATAGGCCACGATGACCGCGCCGATCAGCAGGCCCGTGAATCTCACGGTTCGAACCGGTAGCCGACGCCCCACACCGTCGCGATCCTGCGAGGTTTGGCAGGGTTGGCTTCGAGCTTGGTCCTGAGACGACCGATGTGCACGGTGACGGTCGCGGGATCCTGCCAGTCGGAAGAGGACTCCCACACGTGCTGAAGGAGCTGGCCCCTCGAGAAGACCTGTCTTGGGTGAGAGGCGATGAAGACGAGAAGATCGAACTCTCTAGGGGTCAGCTCGGCGAGACGCCCCCCGACGCGCACCTCCCGGGAACGGCGGTCGATTTCCAGGTCGTCGAATGTCAGTGTCTCGTTGACCGGCTCGGGTCGGGTCCTTCTCAGCACCGACCGCACCCTTGCTGTCAGTTCCCGCGGGGAGAATGGTTTGACCACGTAGTCGTCGGCGCCCAGTTCGAGGCCTACCACTCGGTCGGGCTCCTCTCCGCGGGCGGTCAACAGGATGACAGGGATCGTTGAGTCCTTCCTCACCTCGTGCAGAACGGCGAAGCCGTCCTTTTCCGGCAGCATGACATCGAGCACGAGCAGGTCGGGTTGTCGCGTGCGGATGGCTTCAAGGGCAGCGGCTCCATCCTGGGCAGTCTCCACCACGAACCCTTCGCGCTCGAGGTACTCCGTGACAACTTCGCGCACCATCGGTTCGTCATCGACGACGAGGACTCGATCCATGTGCGCATCGTACGGGCCACAGCGCGAGATGAGAAGCGGTGGGCGAGTCGTTTCGGGAATGTTCACCTGCCTGTTGTGGTGATGAGAGATGTGCATGACAACGTGCATGGCAGACCGGAGATTCCGGCGAAAGGAGAAACCATGCGCCGTATTGCCGTCGTAGGTCTCGTCGTTGCGATGCTCTTCGCGTTGGCGGTTCCTGCGTTTGCGCTGCCCGGCAAGTTCAGCTTCCAGCCAGGCATCTACGCCGACGGGCAGGCGTACAGCTCGCGGAAGGTCGCCGATATTCCCGCACCGAATGGACACAACCTTCAGTCGTTCGACATGCTCGTGAAGATCACCAACGGAGTCGAGGGCCAGCTCGCCGTGGCCGAGGCCGCCCCCGGCAACCCTGCCTACAACGGCGGTCGCTGGTACGAGGTGCCTGCCACCTGGAATGCAGGTGCCGAGAAGACCCTGATCACCTCCTACGCCCAACTCATGGAGGAAGTCGCGGCCGGACATCTGACCATTGACGACAGCAACCCGGGGTTCCTCGTGTGCCCCCTGGTGCCGGTCAAGTAGTCCGTTCCTCCTTCCCGGACGAGACGAAGGGGCGCCCCGAGGGGCGCCCCTTCACCGTTCCGAAGACGGTCCGCGGTCGAGGAAGCCAGGCGAGCACGTCCCCCATGGGGTTCAGGGTCGGCGTACAGCCACCGTTCGGCGAAGTTCGTCGCCGATGGGTCCGGTGAAGGACCTTCTGCCGGCAACCGAGAACCAGAACGGAAAGCCGCTCGCAGAGCGAGCGGTACCATCGGGCCCATGTACGAGGCATCACTCGCCGAAGGGTTCTTGTTCACCGACCTGTACCAACTGACGATGGCCCAGGTGTACTACCGGCTCGGCGTTCACGAGCAGCCTGCGGAGTTCGACTACTACTTCCGTTCGTACCCCGACTACGGCAAACACCAGGCGGGCTATGCCGTCAACGCCGGCCTCGACTGGCTTCTCGACTGGATGGAGGTGACCCGGGTAACCGACGCGGACATCGAGCATCTGCGCGGGCTCACCAGCACCTCCGGTGAGCAGCTGTTCGCTCCGGACTTTCTCGGATGGCTCCGCCAGAACGGCGACTTCTCAGGCATCGACATGACCGCGATTCCAGAAGGCAGGATCGTGCACCCGAACGTCCCCATCGTGGTCACCGTCGGGCCGCTCGCCATCGCTCAGATGCTCGAGACGTCGCTCCTGAACCATCTCAACTACCCGACCCTCATCGCAACCAAGGCGTCCCGTGTCCACGAGGCCGGTCTGGGAAGACCCGTTCTGGAGTTCGGCATGCGGAGGGGACCGGAGCGGGGCACCAACGCCGGTACGCGGGCGGCGCTGATCGGAGGCGCCGACTTCAGCTCTAACGTCGGCACGTCGTTCGCCGTGGGACTGCCGGCGAAGGGCACACACGCACATTCGCTCATTCAGCTGTTCCTGGCCAAGGGGCAGTCGGAGCTGGATGCCTTTCGAGCGTACGCGGACGTGTTCCCCGACGACTGTCTGCTCCTCGTCGACACCATCGACACGATCGAGAGTGGCGTGCCCAACGCCATCGCCGTATTCGAGGAGCTCCGCCGCAGCGGGCACGAACCGGTAGGGATCAGACTCGACTCAGGTGACCTCGCGTATCTGGCCATCCAGGCGGCACGCATGTTGAACGATGCGGGGTTCGCACAGACCTCCATCGTGCTGTCGTCCAACCTCGACGAGCTGGCCATCTGGCAGATCGTCTCGCAGATCAAGGCGGAGGCACCCAGCTACCGCGTGGACGCAGATCACCTGATCGGACGCCTGAGCTACGGAGTCGGTACCCGGCTGATCACGTCGCAGGGCGACGCGTCGCTCGACGGTGTGTACAAGCTCGTCGCGATCGAGGAACCGTCCGGCTGGCAGCCGGCTATCAAGGTGTCCGAGTCTCAGGCGAAGATTCCCAACCCTGGTCGCAAACAGGCCTGGCGCCTCTATGACGGACGTGGAACAGCGACCGCCGATGTGCTCGGCACCGCCGACGAGACCATTCAGACGGGCAAACCCATCACCCTGCATCATCCCGTGATTCCGACGTCGATGCGACGGCTCCCGGAAAGTGCGGTTTCCAACGTCGAGACCCTCCCGGCGCCGGTGCTCGAGAACGGCAAGCGGCTCGAGGATTCTCCGACGATCGACGAGCTGCGGCGGCGTCGCGTTGCCGACCTGGAACGGCTCGATCCGGGCGTGCGACGCCTCATCAACCCGCACGTCTACCACGTGTCGCTCACCGACAGCTTGTGGGACATGAAGGTCGGGATGGTGCGCAAGCTGATGGGCGAGTGATCGTCAGCCCTGCATCGCCCGCCAGATCTTCTCCGACGTGAACGGAGGATGTGTCAACCGGACCCCGATCGCGTCGTAGATGGCGTTCGCCAGCGTCGGAATCGGTGCATTGATGCCGATCTCCGCGATCGACTTGGCGCCCATCGGGCCCGTCTCCTCGTAGGTGTCGACGAGGATGACTTCCATCGGAGGCATGTCGGTCGCGGCGGGGATCTTGTACCGACCGAGGTCCGGGTTGCGCATCCGGCCATACTTGTCGAACCGCATCTCCTCCATCAGGGCGTAGCCGATCCCGTTCGCGAGTGCTCCCTCTGCCTGTCCTTCTGCGAGACGGGGGTTGATCGCCGTTCCGCAGTCCACTGCTGCGACGTAATCGACGATCTTCAACTCGCCGGTCTCGGTATCGATGGCGACCTCGGCGAACGACGCCAGGAACGGTGGAGGAGAGACGTCACCGACGAACGAGGCGGTCGAGCCGATCTGGAACTGGTCGACACCGTACAACGACCGGAGCGCGATATCCGCGAGCGTGACACTGCGGCCGTCTTTCGCTATCACCCTGCCGTCCCCGAGCTCGAGCTCGTCGCCGCCGGTTCTGAGCATCGCTGCGGCGACGGAGGTGATCTGCGACTTCACATCCGTGGCGGCCCGTACCACGGCCGACCCCGAGACGTACGTCGTCGACGACGCGTATGCGCCGACATCGAACGGGGTCACGTCGGTGTCTGATGAGAGGACGATGATGTCATCGATCGTGACGCCGAGCACTTCGGCCGCCATCTGTGCAAGGACCGTGTCCGACCCCGTACCGAGATCGGTCGCACCGACCAGCAGGTTGAATGAACCGTCGTCGTTCATCTTGATGGTTGCCGCCGCCATGTCGATCGCGGGAATCCCCGAACCCTGCATGTGGATGGACATGCCTACGCCATGCACCCACGGGCCTTCGCGAAATCGCGTGCTGCGTTTGTGCGACCAGCCGATCCGTTCTGCCCCGATGTCGATGCACCGTTCGAGGCCGCAGCTTCCAATGGTCTGCGGGACGCCCTTCCGTCCCTCCCCGAGTTCCTCGAAGATCGGGCTCGTCTCGCCGGAGCGGATGTGGTTGCGACGTCGAAGCTCGAGTGCGTCGATGCCGAGTTTCTCGGCGAGCATGTCGATTCCGACTTCGAGCGGGAAGATCCCCTGGGTGGCACCGTAGCCTCGGTAGGCCCCACCGACGGGCAGGTTCGTGTAGATGCCCTTGGCCATGAATCGCACGTTCGGCGCCTTGTTGTACATCGGCAATGTCTTCGAGCCGGCGTTGGACACCACGGTCAGGTTGTGAGCGCCGTAGGCGCCTGTGTTCTCGAGGGCGTTCATGTCCACCGCTATCAGGTGCCCGTCCTCGTCGGCTCCCAGCCGCACCGATACCCGCATCGGGTGTCGGGTTCGGGACTGGGAGAACTCCTCGGCTCGCGTGTACTCGAACTTGCATGGCAGGCCGGTCCGGTACGTGACGAGTCCGACGAGGTCCTCGATCAAGATCTCCTGCTTCACGCCGAAACCGCCGCCGATGCGAGGTTTGATGACCCTGATCTGTCGGGCCGGGATGTCGAGGACGTGCGCGATGATCCGACGCACGTGGAAAGGGACTTGGGTGCTCGTGTAGAGCACCAACCGCCCGTTGTCGTCGAGATAGGCTACGGACACGTGCGGTTCGAGCGGGACGTGCTGCGCGTATTGGGTCTCTCCGGTGAACTCGACACTCGCGAACGCAGACTCGATCGCCGCGTCGACGTCGCCGACGTTGGCCTCGACCACCCCTGCGATGTTGTGTTCGGCATCCCAGATCCCCGACGCGTCGGCTTCGTCGTGGATGATCGGCGCGCCTTCGGCGAGCGCGTCGTCGATCGACAAAACGGGGGTGAGTGGTTCGTACTCGACCTCGATCAACTCCAGCGCACGCTGTGCGATCTCCTTCGACGTGGCGGCGGCGACGGCCACACGGTCTCCTACGAAGCGGACCTTCGGGTCGAACATGCGCGCATCGTATGGCGATGGCTCCGGGTGCCCCTGGCCGGCGGTCGTATAGCGGACCGCAGGTGTGTTCAGGTGCGTCAGCACGAGTTCGACTCCCTCGAGCGCTTCCGCTCGTTCCGTCGAAATGGATGTGATTCGCGCATGGGCATGTGGGGAGCCGAGCATCGCGAGGTGCAGCATGCCGGGGAGGTCGAGATCGCCTGCGAACACCGGTTTGCCCGTCACCAGCGCACGCCCGTCCACACGACGTTCGCTTTGGCCGACGACAACGAACCGATCAGCCACCGGCCGCCTCCCGCAATCTCGCAGCGGCGATCCTGACAGCCTCAACCGGTTTCACGTAGCCCGTACAGCGGCAGAGGTTCCCGCGTAGCGCCTCGCGTATTTCGTCGTCGGAGGGCTCCTGGACGCGACCGAGCAACTCGTAGGCGCTGATCATCATCCCTGGGGTGCAGAAACCACACTGGACCCCACCGGCGTCGAGGAAGGCAGCCTGGATCGGGTGGAGTTCCCCTTCGGTCCCGAGACCCTCCACGGTCAAGATGTTGGTGTCCGCTGCTGCCGGCGCCGGATAGTCGCACGATGTGACCGCCCTACCGTCGATCAGGACGGCGCAGGCGCCGCAGTCCCCGTTGTCGCAGCCATTCTTCACGCCCTTGAGTCCGACCCGTCTCAGGAGATGGAGGAGGGTCTCGGAAGGTTCGACGTCGACGTCGAAGGCGACCCCATTCACTGTCAGGTTCATGGTGCGATCTCCGACAGGCAGCGGCGAACGAGCACTTCGGTGAGGTGGCGGCGATAGTCGGCGCTTCCCCTCGGATCGGACCGAACATCGACGGTGTCCCTCGCGACACGAGCAGCCTGTCCGATTGAGTCCTCGTCGAAGGGACGGCCGATCAGAGTTCCCGACGCGTCGCCGAGTTCAACGGCAAGGCTCGGTCGTTCCCCAACGACGATCCTGGCAGACGAGACGACAGAGCCATCGAACCGGACGCCGCACGCGACATTGAGGATTGCCAGGTCATAGGTAGTGCGGGCGAACTTGCGGAACGCGGCCCTGCCTCCGTCGACGGGGATCTCCACTCCGGTGACCACCAACGGTCGCCGGTTGCGTCTCGTGGCGTAGAACTCGCCGAGTGGCATCTGTTGCGGAGCGCCATCGTAGAACCGCACGGAAGCGTCGATCGCGAGCATCACAGGGACCACGTCCGAGAGGCGTCCCCTCGCGAGATGGCCCCCGATGGAGGCGGCATTTCTGTGGAGCGGGGAGGCAACACGACGGAGCATGGTGTGCACGACACCCGACCAAACGGTGGCGAGAGGTTCGTACTCGAGCATTTCGGTCAGCGTCACCGTGGCACCGATCGCGATTGCGTTGTCGTCGCGAGTGATGCCGCCGAGTGACGCTCCCGAGAGATCGATGAGTGTGTCGACGTCTGCCGGAGGGTGGAGAGAGAGGTCGGTGCCTCCGCCCATCAGGCGCGCCCTGGATCCCACCGACGTCAGCAGCCCGTAGGCTTCTTCGACGGAGTCGGAGCGTATGTACTCGGTGATCATCCGAGATCAGATCCTAGTGCCCCGACCATCAACGTTCGCCCCTTCCAGGACTGTCAGATGACACCGCGCGGCCGCGTCCTCGTCTTTGTAGCACCACCAGGTGCCCACGTTCTGCGTCCTTCCATCGGCCGAGACTCGCCCAAGCACGCCGCCAACGTCCTGGGCAGAACACCAGCGCTCCCGAGGCGCCATCTCCAACCAGGAAGGGGCACAAACACCGTGGGGCGCGTAAGGTATGGCCGATGACTCGGTTCGAGCTCAATGGCACTCCGGTCGAGGTGCACGACGGTCACCCGCATCTCCTTGCCGCACTCCGTGAAGAGCTCGGTGTCACCTCGCCAAAGGATGGGTGCTCGCCGTCTGGTCAATGCGGCGCCTGCACGATCCTCATCGACGGGAAAGCTCGCGTCTCGTGCCAGATGGACCTGGACAAGGCCGAGGGAACGAGCATCACCACCCTGGAGGGGCTGTCCGAAGGGGAGCGGGATCGTTTCGCCGACGCATTCGCCGCATACGGGGCCACCCAGTGCGGATTCTGTACACCGGGCATCATCATGCGATCGAAGGCTCTCATCGACAAGAAAGGCGCTGACCTCACTCGCGACGACCTTCAACGCCACCTGGGCGCAAACCTCTGCCGATGCACCGGCTACCTCAAGGTGTTCGACGCCATCGAGGCCGTCGCTCACGGCGGCCCGATCGAGGTCGGGTCACCTGGTGGGATCGGCTCGGCCGGCGCCAAGTACGAGGCTCGAGAACTGGCGCTCGGCAGCAGAGGGTACGTCGACGATCTCCGCGTCGAGGGGATGCTCCACGCCGCACTGCGGCTCGCCGACCACGCTCGAGCAGACGTCCTTCGTATCGATACCGATGCCGCGAAGGCGGTTGCCGGTGTCGTGAATGTGTTCACGGCGAAGGATGTGCCGGGAACACTCCGCGTTGGGCTGATCGACAAGGACTGGCCCGTCTTCATCCCGGAAGGAGGGCGCACGTCCTATCTCGGCGATGTGCTCGCAATCGTCGTCGCCGAAGATCGGGAAACGGCCCTGCGGGCCACCGAGCTGGTCTCCGTCGAGTACCGCCCGCTTGCCCCGTTCACCAACGCGGCGAAGGCACTCGCATCGGACGAGGATGCCGTGTGGGGCCTCGAAGGCAACGTGCTGTCGCGCTCCATCTACCAGCGCGGCGATGTCGATTCCGCGCTCGCATCGAGTGTCCACACGATCCACGAGGTCTTCATCACCCAACGCGTCGAGCATGCGTTCCTCGAGCCCGAGTCGACCCTTGCGGTGCCTATGCCGGGCGGCAGGCTCCACGTCTACTCAGGCGGGCAAGGCGTGTGGGACGACCGCGATCAGATCGCTGCGCTGCTCGATGTGTCGACCGAGATGGTCACGGTCGAACTCGTCTCCAACGGGGGTGCGTTCGGAGGCAAGGAGGATATGTCGAATCAGGGCCAGGTCGCGCTCGCGGCCTCGCTCCTCGAACGGCCCGTCAAGTGCACGCTGACCAGGGAGCAATCCCTCCTGATGCACGCCAAGCGCCATCCCATCCGTCTGGAGTACGAGGTCGGATGCGATGACGAGGGCCGGCTGACCGCGGTGCGGGCGCGTCTCGTCGGGGACTCCGGGCCATACGCCTCCGTCGGTATGAAGGTCCTCGAACGCGCCGCCGGGCACGCCACCGGTCCGTACGTGGTCCCCAACGTCGATGTCGAATCGATCGCGGTCCGTACCAACAACCCGGTATGTGGCGCGTTCCGAGGGTTCGGCGCCAATCAGGCACAGTTCGCGATGGAGGGGACCCTTGATCGACTGGCCGAACGCGTCGGCATCTCGGGTTGGGAGATCAGGGCACGCAACGTCATCACCCCCGGCGTGGAGTGGGGTCCAGGGCAGATCATGGACGACGGTTGCCAGGGGGCCTCGGAGTGTCTCGATGCCGTCAAGGATGTCTACGACAATGCCCGATCGCAGGGCAAGGCGGTGGGTCTCGGCCTCGCGCTGAAGAACACCGGCCTCGGCAACGGGTACAAGGAGGTGTCGCGGGCAGTTGTGCGGTTCGGGGAGGACGGCACGGTAGAGGTACGTCACTGCTGGACCGAGATGGGCCAGGGCGTCCACACGGTGGCACAGCAGGTCGCCGCCGAAGAACTCGGCGTCGACACGGCGAACGTTCGCGTGGTCGTCGACACCACGAGGGAACTCGGCGATGGCCAGACGACTGGCTCCCGGGGCACGCTGCTGGGCGCCGGGGCGATCCAAAACGCCTGCCGGAACGCCGTCGAGGCGGGCAGAACGGTCGGCGTCGACCACTACGGCGAGTACGTCATCGACTGGACGGATTCGCTCGAATCTGGTGTCGAACATCCGACGATCCACTCGGCGTTCGGATTCGCCGCGCAGGTGGTCATCATGGATCGCGAGACGGGGAAGATCGAGCGGGTTGTCGCAGCGCACGACGTGGGCAAGGCGGTGAATCCGACCCTCGTCGAAGGGCAGATCGAAGGTGCCGTCCATATGGGCCTCGGGTACGCGCTCTCCGAGGATTTCCCGGTCGACGACTCTGGTCGGCCCATCAACATGACCTTTCGAAGTCTCGGGATTCTGCGTGCAAAGGACATGCCCGACGTTGACGTCATCATCATCGAGGTGCCCCAACCGAACGCTCCGTACGGTGTGAAGGGTGTCGGCGAGATCGGGTTGGTTCCGACCGCGCCTGCCGTCGCAGCGGCGATGTACGACAGGGACGGCGTCTGGAGGAACACGCTTCCGCTGGCACCCAGCGGGTAAGTTTGCGGCAGGAGGTTCTATGGCATCGACGACCCCTGGCATGGTGTGCGCACAC
>CAYLHS010000070.1:0-11464 GCA_964383535.1 uncultured Acidimicrobiia bacterium | reverse complement strand
AAGGCCGGCGTCCTAGGCCGCTGGACGACGGGGCCGGACGGAGGCATGATAGGCGGCCGGCCGGGTGGCGCGACCTAGAGTCGCTCGCTCACGTCGTGGAGTCGGTGAAGGGTCTCCTCTTTGCCGAGCACCGCGAGCGACTCGAATAGGGGCGGGCTGATCGATGATCCGGTGACTGCGACCCGTATCGGTTGCAGACCGCGACGTGCCCCGATCTCCAGCTGTTCCAGCATGCCGCGCAGTGCTCGCTCGATCGAATCGTGATCCCACGGCTCGACATCGGTCAACACGGCCGCCGCAGCAGTGACCACCTCCGGCGCCCGTTCGTGACCGAGCACCTTCTTCCACGACGCTTCGTCATAGTCGACGTCGTAGAGGAAGCGAATCATGGGGGCGACTTCGTTCAACGACTTCACCCGTTCCTGGATTTCGGGTGCGAGCTGTTCGAATCGGTGTCGCTCATCTGCGCTCAGCGACCGACCGAGCGTCGACTCGACGGTCGATACCGACCGCTGCACGAAGTCGGACGGTTCGAGATCCCTGATGTACACACCGTTCATCCACTCCAGCTTCACGGGGTCGAACACCGCCGGGTTCTTCGAGACGTCACCAAGCGTGAACCGCTCGACGGCCTGCTCCCTTGTGAACACCGTCACGTCCGGTTCATACGCCCAGCCGAGCAGCGCCAAGTAGTTGAACATCGCCTCCGGCAGGATCCCCTGATCGCGGTAAGCCCGCACCGACACGTCGCCGTGGCGTTTCGACAGCTTCCGGCCATCGGGGCCGAAGAGCAGGGGGAGGTGCGCGTAGGTAGCGACCGGAGCGCCCAGGGCCATCGTCAGCAGAATGTGCTTCGGTGTCGAGGACAGCAGGTCCTCACCTCGGGCCACATGTGTGATCTCGTAGTCGACGTCGTCGGCCGTCGACGCGAGGTGGTAGGTAGGTGACCCATCGGAACGCAGCAACACGAAGTCGTCGACGGCATCGTGATCGAAGTGCATCTCGCCCCGCACGAGGTCGACGAAAGCGGTCTCACCGGGACGCGGGATGGCGAGACGGAGCGCTGCCGGTTCGCCTGCCGCCTTTCTGGCTGCAGCTTCCTCCGGGTCGAGCAGCCGGCACGTGCCGTCGTAGCCGGAACTGCCACCCTTTGCTCGTGCCTGCTCTCGTCGCGCCTCCAACTCCTCCGGCGTGCAGAAACACCAGTAGGCGCGTCGCTGGTCGAGCAGGATCTCAGCTATCTCTCGGTACCTTCCCATCCGATCTGACTGCCGGTAGGTGCCGTGCGGCCCGCCGACGCCGACCCCTTCGTCCCAGTCGAGGCCGAGCCACTCGAGGCTTTCGCGCGCGTCGTCCTCGTACTCGGGACGGGAACGTGCGATGTCCGTGTCGTCGATGCGAACGATGAACACGCCGCCTTCATGGCGGGCGAACAGCCAGTTGAACAGCGCAGACCTGAGATTGCCGATGTGAAGCAGCCCCGTCGGTGACGGGGCGATGCGGACACGAACGGTCACGACGCCGCCACCTGGTTGGAGAGGATGCCGATCCGTTCGATCTCGACGTCGACCCTGTCGCCCGGCAGCATCGGTCCGACACCCGGTGGGGTGCCCGTGAGGATCACATCGCCTGGCAGCAGCGTCATGACGTCGGTGATGTACTCGATGATCTCAGGAACGCCGAACACCATGTCGGCCGTCGAACCCGACTGTTTCGTCTCTCCATTGACGCGTGCCTGGACCGACAGTCCCTCCCTCGGATCGAGTTCCGTCTCGATTGCAGGACCGATCGGACAGAACGTGTCGAAGCCCTTGGCCCTCGTCCACTGTCCGTCCTTGAACTGAAGGTCGCGCGCAGTGACGTCGTTGGCAGCCGTGTACCCGAAGATGACTCGTTCCGCGTCCTCGGCACGAACGTGGCGCGCGACCTCGCCGATCACCACGGCGAGCTCCGCCTCATGATGCACGTTGCTCGATGCACGTGGGTAGATGATCGGTGCACCGGGCCCGATCACCGCCGTGGCCGGCTTCAAGAAGATCAGCGGTTCGGACGGGACCTCAGAGCCCAATTCGGCTGCGTGCTCGACGTAGTTCCTGCCGACGCACACGACCTTGGTCGGAAAGACCGGGGCGAGCAGCTTCGCGTCCTCATAGGACACCATCGAATCCGTCCGTTCCCATGCCACGAACGGGCTGCCCTCATACACACGGATGCCGTCGAACTCCGGAACTCCGTACGCGATGCGATCTCCGGTCTGAACCCTGACGACCTTCATTCAGCGAGCATCCGAACGAGATCCGCGGGCTTGGCAATGAGCTGATCCACCGGCACCGAGTCGATGAACGAGCGGCCCTTGTCACGCTCATGGGCGGCATGATCGACCGCTGCGGATCGTACGTCGCCGAGTGTCGCCGCGACGTCATCCGGGAGTCCCTCTGTGCGAAGCCCGAGCAGGGTCAGCGCAACCTCCACATCCTCCGCGGTGGGACCCCGCCCAGCTTTGGCGGCCCGTGCCCCGGCAATGTTCGCCACGACCTTCTCGAGCACGGACGGTCGCGCTCCTCGATCGAAATCGGTGGACGCCACCAACTTGAGCGCCCAGCCGGTGTCGGGCCCCGGCCGGCCGAATGCGCCGCCCCACCGAACCTCCTCGGGCCTGGTGATCTCGCCGGGCCGGTCCTGAAGCCATGCGGCTGCGTGAGGACCGAGTTCAGGACGGGGCAGGTCACCGTGACCGAGTTCGATGTTGGGTTGTTGAGCCAAGGATCCGCCTCCTACACGAAGTCCAGCCAACCGCGATACTGCTCGAAACGGCCGGTCACTGTGTCTCTGAACAGTTCCTGTGCGCGTTTGGTGACCGGTCCGGGCTTGCCGTCGCCTACCGCTCTGCCGTCCAGTTCGCGGATCGGCGTCACTTCGGCTGCCGTACCAGTGAAGAAGAGTTCGTCGGCGTTGTACAGATCGCTGCGAGTCAGCTCCTGCTCGACGACCTGATAACCGTCATCGGCGAGCAGCTGCATCACGGTCGCCCTGGTGATCCCATCGAGGATCCCCGCCGACACCGGTGGAGTTGTCACAGAGTCTTCCCGCACCACGAACAGGTTCTCGCCCGATCCCTCGGCGACGAAGCCTCGCATGTTGAGCATGATCGCCTCGTCGTACCCGTCGCGGACCGCTTCCCGCTTGGCGAGAACGCTGTTGATATAGCCGCCGGTCCCTTTCGCGTTGGGGACAAACGCCTGATGGTCGAGCCTGCGCCATGACGACACACGGACCCTGATTCCGTTGAGCAGCCCCTCCTCACCCAGGTATGCACCCCACCGCCACGCGGCGATCGAGGTTCTCGTCGGCACTCCGGTGGGGTTGAGGCCGAGCGAGCCGACCCCCAGATACACGATGGGTCTGATGTAGGCCGATTCGAGCTCGTTCTCCTTGACGACCAGCCGTGCGGCGTCCAGCAGCTGGTCGACGGACCACTCGAGGTCGATGCCGTAGGCCCTCGCTGACGAGTGGAGCCGCTCCATGTGCTCCCTGTGCCTGAATACCGCCGTTCCACTCGGCGTCTCGTAGGCGCGGATCCCCTCGAATACCCCGGTCCCGTAGTGCAATGCGTGGGCGAGAACGTGCACCTTGGCGTCTTCCCAAGGAACGAGTTCGCCGTCCATCCAGATGAGTCGTGACGTCTCCATAGGCCCTAGTCTTGCACGTCGCGGACTGCCAGGTGCCGGGCGTGCCAGTCGAGGATGAACTCGAAGCGCTCTTTGCGGTGACGTGGCTTTCCCGACCTCGAGAGCTCGTGTCCTTCGCCTGGAAAGCGGACGAACTCGGTGTCAACACCGTTGCGCAGCAGCATCATGAAGAACTGCTCCGCCTGCTCGATCGGGCACCGGTAGTCGTTTTCGGACTGGATGAGCAGCGTCGGGGTCGAGACGTCGTCCGCCGTTGCGAGTGGGCTGGCCTCTCGGAGTCGACCGGCGGGTTGCACCTCATCCAGGTAGTAGCGGCTGAACGTCGCCCCGATGTCGGACGTGCCGGAGAACGACGTCCACGACAGCAGGGCTCGCTCCGCGACGGCCGAGCGATACCTGTGGTCCCTTCCGATCAGCCAGGCGGTGAGGAAACCCCCGTAGGAGCCGCCCATCACACCCAGACGGTCACGATCGAGACGGTCGAATCGCTCGAGTGACGCTTCCAGGGCAGCGGTCACATCGGCGGTGTCGACCGTCCCCCAGCCGTCTCCGGTCACCGCCCGCACGAAGTCGACACCCCTGCCGGAGGAACCACGAGGGTTGCAGGCGACGACTGCATAGCCGGCACCAACGTAGATCTGGAACTCGTCGAAGAACCCGAACCCGTACTGCGCCGCTGGCCCACCGTGGATGTTCAACAGCGTGGGAACCGAACCGTCTCCGTCCGGGAGGTACACCCACGTGTCGATGTCGACGCCATCCGATGCCGCCGTGAGGTGATGCGGACGGATCAGATTCGCGCCGGCCCGAAAGGCCCCGTTCAGGTCCGTCAGGACACGCTCCTCGCCGTTGGACCACAGGCACAGCTCTCCAGGGTCGGCCGGATCGGTCGCGATGAACGCGAACGTCGAACCGTCTGCCGATGGGCTGACGCCCGTGATCAGACGGTCCCCGCCGAGGACCGCATCGACGGTTCCGTCCGGCTTCACACGCACCACTCGGACTCGCCCCGCGTCCTCGAGGCACGTGAGGAATGCCTCACCGACCCACTGGGGTCCTGCGGGTCTGATCGCCGGTGAGAGCGGGAGCACGCTGCGGTCCAGATGGCCGGTCAGATCGATGAGCGACCCGTCGTCGTCGAGCCTCCACACGGCACTGATCGAAGGGTGCGACCACGGATCGGGCTGGCCGACGACGTGGAGAACGCTGTCCGGCCGGTAGCTCGCGTGTGCCCAGGATCCGCGATCGACGACCGTCCGAACGTCGCCGGAGTGAATGTCCACCTCTCTGACCTCGACGCCTGGCTCGAACCCTCTCCCTTCGTATCGGTTGGACAAGAACACGATCGCTTCGCCGTCCGGACGCCAGGCGGGGGCCGAGTCGTCGGCGTCCCCCGGTGTCAGCACCCTGGGATCCTCTGTTCCGTCCGGATCGATCAGGTACAGGTGCGCGCGGCGGTCGTGGATCCACCCGCGGTTGTCGAACCGGAACGGAACCCGATCGATCCGCCGGGGACGCCTCGATCGCTCCTCGTCATCCAGGTCCGCCCATGCATCAACCCATGTGCCTGCGACCGCGACCAACCATTCGCCGTTCGGCGACCATTCGATCCCCTCGACCCCGAGTTGAAGATCCGTGACCGTCTTCGCCTCTCCCCCGTTCGTGTCGATGATCGCCACTTGGGGCTTGTCGTCCTTCCCCGGTCCCTTCCTGAGGAACGCGAGACGGCCTCCGTCGGGAGACCACCGCGGCGACGTGTCGCCGGGGCCGCTGGTGAACGTCCTGGACGCCGTCCCATCCCACAGACGGATGGTTCGTTCGTAGCGGTCCTCCTCCAGGTTGAGCTTCGATACTGCGAAAGCGATCCTGACTCCGTCTGGATGGAGTCGGGGATCCGAGAGGGTGCTGAATCTGGACAGGTCGTCGATCTGCATGAGTTCCTGACTGTCGGGAGCACGAATGTACCAGCGGGCGGCCAGCTACTCTCGCCGGGTGCAGCGGCTGATCGCATCGTGGTTCGGTACCGGCCTGATCCTTCGCCGCTTGCGGGGCTCGGACGCAGGATCAGGCACGCTCGCTTCACTCGTCACGTTCGCGCTCGTGCTCATCATCCACGGATGGATCCTCGGCCTGCTCCTCGCAATCTGCGTGACCGTCCTTTCCCTGTGGTCTGTGCGACCGTTCGCGGAACACGACCCTGGGTGGGTGGTCGTCGACGAGGCGGCGGGCGTGTTGTGGGCAACAATCGGACTCGGCGGGTGGGCGGCGGTCGTCGCGCTGGTCGTCTTCCGACTCGCAGACATCACCAAGAGGTTCCCCGGTGTGGGTGCGCTTGATCGGAGACACGACGCCGTCGGTGTCACGTTCGACGACGTTGTCGCCGGCTCCTACGCGCTCGCCGCAGGGTGGCTGACAGTCCTACTCTTGTCGCTGTGAGCGAGCGGCTGGACGACTGCCTTTCGACCAGAGATGGTCACCTGTTCATAGAGGACGCCGACACTGTCGACCTGGCAGCCGAGTTCGGAACGCCCGTGTTCGTCTACTCGGAACGTCAGCTTCGCTCGAACTACCGACGATTCCGCGACGCGTTCACGCAGGGTTGGGGCGGATCGGTCGATGTGCTTCCCGCGATGAAAGCCAACACGCTCCTCGCGACTCGACAGATCCTGACCGACGAGGGTGCGGGGGCCGACATCTACTCGATCGGCGAGCTGGAGGGCGCACTGTCCACCGGCGTTGATCCGTCCAGGGTCTCCGTCACCGGTGGCGGCAAGACCGACATGATGCTTCGGCGATGCATCAGGGCCGGAGTCCGGATCACCGTCGAAGATGTGGATGAGGTCAATCGAATCGAACGAATCGCATCGGAGCTCGGAACCACGGCATCCATCAGGCTGAGGGTCAAGCCGGCGATCCCGAACCTGTGGCGGAAGACCGACTTCTCCCAGCTCTCTGTCCCCACCGACATCGCGGCTCAGGTGTACAAGTCGGGCATCCCTCCCGAGTTTCTCGTGGACATGGGACGCCGGGCACTCTCGGCGCCTCACGTGAATCTCGTCGGACTGCACTTCCACGCGGGTCGCCATCAGGCAAGGCTCTCCTACTGGGAGGGCCTGATGATCCGCTACGCCCGTCTCATCGGTGAACTCTCACACGCCTGGGATGGATGGCGACCGTCGGAGATCGACATAGGTGGCGGCATGGCCAGCCCGCGAGACCCCAACAACAAGGAGACGCCCAGGTCGGAGTTCGTCCTGACGGCCGCGACCTACCCGCTGCTGGTCGGTCTCCGCTGGCTCGGGGAACGGGTCTATCACTCGATCATCGGACGAGTGCTACCCAAGCTGACCGGAGGCATTCGATCCAAGACGGTCCCCAGCATCGAGCAGTACGCGCAGACGATCACGAAAACGCTGCGAGAGGGACTCGCCTCCGCCGGAATCGATCCGAATGGCATCCGCCTCCAACTCGAGCCTGGACGAGGACTTTACGGGAACACGGCGATTCACCTTGCGACTGTGAAGACGGTGAAGCGCCAACGCCATCCCATCCCCTACACGTGGGTCCTCACCGATACGACGTACTTCTTCTTCGCCGACAACGTTCTCGAGCACAACCGGCACCCCTTCGTGCTCGCCAACCGGGCCGACGCTCCGAACACGATCCACGCCGACATCGTCGGTCACTCATGCGCACCGGACACGATCGTGATGGGTGCATCACTTCCGGACACCTCGGATGGGGATCTGGTCGCGTTCCTCGAGATGGGTGCCTACGGAGAGACGTCGGCGTCGAACTTCAACGCGCTCCCCCGCCCGGCGGTGGTCCTCGTCAACGGAACCGGCGCAGACCTCATCAAGCGGGCCGAGACGACCGCCGATGTCTTCCAGCGCGACATCGTTCCGGAGCGGCTACGTCAACCCGACATCCAGATCGACCTGACCGAGACGAGGGTCGACCCCTAGGACAGCTTCACGATCGGGATCGTGCGGGACGCTTCTGACATGTCGCCCTCCATCGGGACTCCCATCAACCTGCCGAGCGTGCGAGCGGCTCGCGGGTGAGCCTGCCCGTACCTGCGGAGCACCTCGGCTCCTTCCGTCTCGTTCACAATCGTCGCCGTCGCGGCTCTGCGGGTCCCTTTGTAGTTGACGGTCACGTTCGGATCCGCCTTGATGTTGCGGAACCAGTCGGCGTTGCTGCCGTACGCGGCCGCGACGTACCACCCTTCGGATGTCCGGTCGACGACCTCGAGAACGACGTACCGATCGAGACCGGACTTCCTTCCTTTGTGCGTGAGCATCAGAACGCGGCCACCCATGAGCCTGCCGAGTCCGAGCCGGTAGAACGTGATCGGTGCCCGGTAGAACCATCGCAAACGCTTGTTCGGGGCTCGGGAAATGTCCATCACGCCTCCAGCCGAATCGACATCGCCTCATCCACACCAGGAATCGTTCTGAGACCCTCCAGCTCTTCCGAGTTGAGATCCCGGTCGAGACTCAGGGCCATCAGCGCATGCCCGACGTGCGCATCCGACCGACCCAGCACCATGTCGTCGATGTTCACGTCGAGGTTGCCGAGGAAGGTGCCGACCCGGCCGATCATGCCGGGAATGTCGCGGTTGTTGATGATGAGGAGATGCTCCGCCACGGGAAGCTCGATCGCGAAGCCCAACATCCCTGCGATCAACGGAACACGGCCCATGGTGCCGCCCACGGACACCTCCCTGCCGGACACGACCCCTGACACGCGAAGCAACGATCGGTATCCTCGAGCCTCGCTGGAGGGCCGTTCCTCGACCGTCAACCCCCGTTCGTCGGCGAGTATCTCGGCGTTCACGTAGGACACCGGCTCGTCAGTGCTTCCCGCCAGCACCCCTTTCAGGACGCCCAATCTGAGCGGCCGCAGCGGGTACTGGGAAAGGGCGCCCTCGGCGTGGAGTCTCAACACACGGGGAACACCGCCGGCGAGCGCGACGTAGATCTTGCCGAGGTACTCCGAGACCGACAGGAACCGGCGGACCTCCTCCGAGATGTCGCTCCCGAGGTCCACGTTGACCGTCGACAGCACCAGATCGCCGGCGAGTGCGGACGCAACCGCCTCAGCCACATCGGTGCCGGCGCGATCCTGCGCCTCTCGCGTCGATGCGCCCAGGTGCGGGGTGAGCACGATGTTTGGCAGGTCCAGCAGCGGGCCACCCGTCAACGGTTCGCTGGCATAGACATCGAGTGCAGCTCCCGCGACCTTGCCGGAACGGACCGCCTCGGCGAGGGCATCCTCGTCGACGATTCCTCCTCGGGCGGCATTCACGAGGCGCACCCCGTCCTTCATCGCCGAGAACATCGTGGCGTCGAACAGCCCCTCCGTCTCTCGAGTCTTCGGCAGATGAATCGTGATGAAGTCGGCGGCCGCACAGAGGTCGCGAAGATCGCCGACGAGCTCGACGCCTGCTTCCTCCGCCCTCGCCGGCACTACATACGGGTCATAGCCGATCAGGTGCATTCCGAACGCCGCGGCGCGCTCGGCCACGAGCATGCCGATCCGTCCGAGCCCCACGACGCCGAGGGTCTTGTCGAACAGCTCAACACCACCGAACCGTTTCCGATCCCACCTGCCGCCCCGCAGAGAAGCGTCGGCCTGGGCGATGTTGCGGGCTTGGGCGAGGATCAGCCCCATCGTGTGTTCGGCCGCAGAGACCACATTCGCTCTGGGTGTGTTGACAACGAGCACCCCCGCGTTCGTTGCTGCGGCGAGGTCGATGTTGTCGACACCGATTCCGGCTCGTCCGATGACGCGAAGGTTCGGAGCGGCAGCAATGAGATCGGCGTCAACTGTCGTCGCCGACCGGACGACGAGCGCGTCGGCATCGGCCAGGCGTCGTTTCAACTCGTCTCGATCGACCCCGACTGCGACGTCGACGGCTGCGGATGCCCGCAGGATGTCGATGCCCGCTTCGGCGATTGCTTCAGCAACGACTACACGCATGAGTGGCATTGTCGCCGAACGTTCCCCAGATACCAACACGCGCCTTCTCTAGAGTTAACAGTGAAAGGAGGCCTCACATGAAGACATGGGCTCCGAAGGTCGTCGTTGCGGCAACGGACGGATCGGAGGGGAGCATCAGGGCATGCCAGGTGGGCGTGAGCATCGCTCGTGCCTGGGGCTCCAAACTCCTCCTCGTTACTGTCGTCCGGCCACCGGAGGGGTGGTGGGGCATCGGTGGTGCGCCCCCGACCGCAACCGCGTTGACGAAGGCACTCGACGATGCGCAGCAGGAAGCACTCGACCGGACGATCAGCGATCTGGACCTTTCAGATGTCGACTATGAGACGATCGAGGAACTCGGTGACCCCGCTGCGACGATCGTGGGCTTCTGCGAACAGCACAACGCCGATCTGCTCGTGATCGGCCGGCGCGGCGCCGGGCTGATAGAGCGATTCATCCTGGGCTCGGTCGCTGATCGGCTGGTGCATTACGCCCCGTGCCCTGTGATGGTCATCCCACCCGCCTAGCCGGATCGTCAGCTCCGAGCCGCCTTCAGCAGGGCGATCGACAATAGACCGAAGATCAGCGCGGCCGCCAAGAGGCTGATCGCTGCCGCGATGTCGCCGACTCTCACGGCATGCACGATCGCGAGCCATCCGGCCACCATTCCCGACAGCACGGCAAACCAGGCCGCCGTACTCACTGCACGCATCATCCCTCCTCACCGAATCTTGAAGTACCAGATCCACGCGGCCACCCCGAGAAGCGCCGCCCAGAAGGCGAGCTTGACGAGCTTCTTGATCAGCCAGAACACCACCAGGACCGCGGCCGCGATCCCGATCACGAGTGGCAGGTTCTCCATACGGGAAGCTTAGGGCACGACTGGGATACCCCCATGGCAAACGGCGGACGGCAGACAGCGGACGGCGGGAGCACCACCTCCGCCGTGAGGTCCCCAGCGAGCGTTGGAGGGAACGATCCCTCCGGCGAACCGGGTTGCACAACATGCTCCGACTCGTATACTCCTGTTCGAATATTCACTACCGAGGAGTCTCAATGAGCCGCAGACGAGTGTCGAACCCACTCGCTCTCGCCGTGCTCGGGTCTCTCACCGAGCGACCGATGCACCCGTACGAGATATCCCAGACGCTACGCAGCCGGGGCAAAGAGGAGAGCATCAAGCTCAACTACGGGTCCCTGTACTCGGTCGTACAGTCTCTCACCAAGCGAGGCCTCATCGAGGTCAAAGAGGTCGTCCGTGAGGGCCGGCGTCCGGAGCGCACGGTCTACGCGATCACGGCGGCCGGAGTGGACGAATACGAGGACTGGCTCGCGGAGCTTCTCTCGACCCCTACCCGCGAGTACACCTCGCTGGAAGCGGGCCTCTCGTTGATTGCAGGCCTCCCCCCTGATGAGGTGGCAAGGCTGCTCGATGTCCGGGCACAACGTCTCAGGATTCAGATCGGCTCCGTCGCCGCTTCGAACAGCGTTGCACGCGACATGGACCTCCCGGAGGTGTTCATCGTCGAGTCCGTCTTTCGCGAAGCCATGCTCGGAGCGGAACTGGAGTTCGTTCAGAAGCTCGCTGCCGACATTCGCTCCGGACGGCTGGCCGGCACACCGACGTGGCGGCACCTGCATGAACTCCGAGACCAAGGCGTCTCCTGGGAAGAAGTCTTCGCCGATCCGATCGGCTATCTAGGAGAGGAGGGCCGCATCCTGTTGCGTGATGACGTCGCCGATTCGGGCGACTGAGCAAGCACAACCCCGGTCGAGTGCAGCAACACGCG
>CAYLHS010000069.1:0-11498 GCA_964383535.1 uncultured Acidimicrobiia bacterium | reverse complement strand
AGAGCGCATCCCTGATAAGGATGAGGCCGGTGGTTCAAGTCCACCTGGGCCCACTATCAGAATCCCCTTGCACCGCAAGGGGATTTCGCACGTCCGGTGAGCGGCTGGCTGAGCCCGTGTCCGCCCTGAGTCCACACTGCGTCCACGCGAGCGTGCGACCGGGTCCCTCTTGATCGTCACTCCCGATCAGAGACCGCCTGAATTGGTACAGCCCCCGTTCGATGAGACCTTCGACGATTCTTTGGAACACAGGTGACCTGCCCCAGTCGTTTCTTGCCGAATCCAGTACAGCCTCGGTCTGCCTTTCCGACACCAGCGACCGACGACGGTGCGGTCACCAGGTGATGGTTTGTCCAGCTCGCCAACGACGCCACGGACGAATAGCTCGAACCCCCCTACGATTCCTCTCGAAGGGAGGTATCAGTGCTCCAAGGGGCGGTTCTGACGGTCATTGCCTATCCACTGCTTCTGGCCTGGGCCGCCTACCGCCTTGTCCGCGATCCGGCCTCCCGAGCGCGTACCTTCTCCATTGCAGTGTTCGCCATCTACTTGATCGAGGTGGCAAGGGTGACGCTGTTCCCAATCCCCCTTGACCGTGCGATCATCGATACGTACATGCCTTCCTGGGTCACACCGGCCAATTTCGCTCTCTTCGACCGCATGGGGACCACCGCGCAGGTGCAGGGCAACATCCTGATGGGTGCTCCGTTCGGCCTTCTGGCCTGGTTCGTTCTCCGGAAACGATCGACGGTCCGTGTACTCCTCGTCGGGGCAGGGACCTTCGCTGCCGTCGAACTCTCGCAGCTGCTGATCGGAATGGTGATCGGAGTGCCCTACCGCATACTCGACATCAACGACCTCGTTCTCAATACGGGCGGGGTGCTGATCGGCATCGTCGCCTTCCTGATCATCCGGCTGTTGTTTCGGATCATCGATCCTCGCATCGGAGACCAGTCAGGTCCGTACCTGAGCTATGCGCGCTCGATCATGACCCCTGAATCCACACCCGTGGCGCCCACCAGTGACAGCCACCCGTCCCTCCCGTGAGCGTGTCCACGCACATCGCTGACACGGTCTGGCCGAAGTGGCCTTCGGTCGGGCTGATTTCGTGCCTCTCACCTACACTCGCCCCATGCGCAAGCTCCTCGTGATCGCTGCCGTGGCCGTCGGCGTGCTGCTCCTCAGGCGTCGTTCTCCCCTCCCGGAAGGGACCTGGGAGCCGATTCGACACCCGTGAAAGTAGCAATCCATCAGACGGGACCCGTCGCAGGTCGTTGCGCTGAGATCCTTCTCGCAGAGGCCGACCTCACCCTCCTTGGTGTACTCGGCCAAGACCCCGAACGATCCAAGATCACCAGGGTGCGCCACCTCTCCGAGTGGGACGTTGTCGTCTCCGATGCCGTCGACGCGACCGAGGCGCTCTCGAAAGCGACCTCGGCAGGCATCCCTCTGGCAGTCCGAGGCACCGTCTCCGCGCCCGTCCGGATCCCCGTCTTCGCGGACGCGTCCCTCGCAGCGCTCGCTCGAGCCATCGCGTCGACACGCAACCCCCGGCTGGTCGCAATCACCGTCCCCGGTGCTCCGCTCCGAAGCGGGGCGCCTGTCTCGTTTCCCCCGCCCGTTGGGAGGCTCCACTCGAATCCGCGGCCGGATGGTCTGGTCGTCGCCCCCACGTCGGGAGACTGGTCGGGAATCGTCGTCGAGACGACCTCAGAAGTGGTCGGTGTCGCAGACCAGCGGGCCTTCCTCGACGCTATTGCGCTTGCCGCCGCAGCGATCGTCATGGCGACGGAGCCTCACGAGGTGGGGTTGGTGGACGTGACGTCGATTGCGGACCGCTACCTCGGCATTGCGGAGGCTGCCGGCTTGGAGATCGCTAGCTTCCGTCCGGCCACAGCTCGATAGCCGGCTCCTCGTCGGTCGAGGCACCCTCGGCTCCATGCTCCCGTTCGATCGACTCGTCCGTGAGGTCGATGGCAGGGATTTCCGCTGTCGGGAGGTCATCTCGAACAGGCGGCGGCGTCGCATGTACTTGCTGCGGAGTGCGCACGACCGGAAGGGCAGGGACATTCAACGTCTCCTCGAGTACGACGACCTCGATCCCGCCCACGACGTCTGAGATCAGGTTGTAGATGACGGCACCAAGGGTCGTGAGGCCGCTCATCAGCGCCGTCCACACCACAGCGAGGAACACGACGACCCGCAGGTACTGGTCGCTGCTCTTGAACAGCACCGTATCGGCCTTGAGTAGCGAGATCTGTTTCAGGAAACTCTCGATCTTCTGAGGAAAGCCTGCGTTCGAGACGACTGCCCACAGGATGACCACGGCGAGGATGAATACCAGTCCCAAGACGGCGTAGAAGACCAAGGACACTTTCATCACGGTCCAGGGATCGAACTTGCGAACGATACGACGAACCCGCCGTACGGCCATAGTCTCAGCTCCTCGCTTCAGGCGAGTGTACCGCCACCCGGCACAACGTCAGGGGAGGGCGCACGGCTATTCCTCCTCTTGCGGGGCGGGGGCGATGGCGGCCAGTTCCGCGCCAGCGGCGAGGTTCATCACTTTCACTCCACTTGCCTCACGCTTCTGCCGGCTGATGCTCTGGGCCGAAAGTCGAATCACGACACCTTCGGACGACACCGCAAACAGCTCTGCGCCCGCCGAGATGGCCCTCCCTGCAACCAGCCTGCCCCGAACCCGGGTCAGCTTCATCGACTTCACGCCGATACCGCCACGGCGCTGCACGGGGAACCGATCCAGCGGGACGCGCTTGCCGTACCCGCCCGAAGTGATCAGGAGGATCTCCTCCCCGTCTTTGCTGGTGGCGGCCGATATCACCTCGTCGCCTTCGCGAAGTCGGATCCCTCTCACCCCCTGCGTGGCTCGTCCCATCGGCCGGAGATCTCCTTCTGAGAATCGGATACCTTGCCCGTCACGCGTGAGTAGGAGCAGGTCGTCGGAGCCGTTGGTAGTTCTCACCGCAACGACTTCGTCGCCTTCCTGGAGATTGATCGCCACGAGCGACGAGTTGCGTGAGTCGTAGTCGGAGAAGGGTGTCTTCTTGATCAGACCCATCTTCGTTGCGGTCACCAGGAACCGGGAGGTCTCGTAGTCCCTCGTATCGATGACCGCCTCAATTCGCTCGTCCGGCTCCAGAGGCAACACAGACTGGCCCAGCACACCCTTGGCCGTGCGTTCCTTCCTCGGGATCTGGTGCGCCTTCACGCGATGCACCTTCCCCCGGTTGGTGAAGAACAACAGATACGCATGCGCCGTCGTATGTACCAGATGGCTGATCACGTCGTCTTCCCGAAGGGCGGCACCTTGCACACCTCTTCCTCCACGTCCCTGTGCCCGGTAGGAACGGGCCAGAACAGACTTGACGTAGCCGTTCGCAGACACCGTCACGACGATTTCCTCGTCGGCGATCAGATCCTCGAGCGAGAGATCGCCGTCATCGGGGATGATGTGACTGCGCCGCTCATCTCCGAACTTCTCCCTGATCTCTGCCAGGTCGGTGGCGATGATCGACCTCCTCTTGGCGGGGTCGGCCAGGATCGCTTTCAGGTCGGCGATGGTAAGGACCAGGGAGTCGTGCTCCTCGCGTACCTTCGACGTCTCGAGTGCCGTCAATCTGCGGAGCTGCATGTCGAGAATGTGGTTCGCCTGGATCTCGGACAGATCGAACCGTTCCATCAAGGCGGCCCTCGCGACCGCAGTGTCCTCCGAGTTGCGGATGACCTCGATCACCGCATCGATGTTGTCGAGGGCGATCAGCAGACCTTCGAGGATGTGCAGGCGCTTCTCCGCCTCGTCCAGACGGAATCGGGTCCGTCGTTCGATGACCTCCATCTGATGGTCCAGGTAGTACCCGATCATCTCGGAGATACTCAGCGTGCGCGGCACACCATCGACCAGGGCAACCGTGTTCACGCCGAACGTGTCCTGGAGCTGTGTCATCTTGAAGAGCTGATTGAGAACGACCTGCGGTACGGCCTCTCTCTTCAGCTCGATGACCAGCCTCGTGCCCACCCGATCCGAGCTGGCATTGCGGAGATCGGCGATGCCGGTGATCTTCTTCGAATGCACCAGCGCGGCGATCTTCTCCAGGACCCGATCATGGGACACCTGGTATGGGAGCTCTGTCACGATGATGGCCGTGCGGCCCTTGCGGATCTCCTGAACGTCGGTGACAGCCCGCATCTTCACCGAGCCGCGGCCGGTTCTCAGCGCCTCCTTGATACCCCGTGTGCCGACAAGGAACCCACCGGTCGGAAAGTCCGGTCCTTTGACGATATCGAGGTAGTCGTCGATCGGGGCGTCCGGATTGTCGAGAGCGTAGATGCATGCGTCAACGATCTCTCTGATGTTGTACGGCGGGATGTTGGTCGCCATCCCCACGGCGATACCGGTCGATCCGTTCACCAGCAAGTTCGGGAACCGGGCGGGCAACACGGTGGGTTCGGACATCTCGCCCGAGTAGTTCTCTTCGAAGTTGACCGTGTTCTCTCTGATCCCGTCGAGGAGCCTCGTGGCGAGTTGTGTAAGACGGCTCTCGGTGTACCGCATGGCTGCCGGCGGATCGTCGATCGTGCCGAAGTTCCCCTGCTTGTCGATGACCGGGTAGCGCGTGGAGAAATCCTGCCCCATGCGCACCAATGCGTCGTAGATGGCGTCGTTGCCGTGCGGGTGGTAGTTCCCCATCACGTCGCCGACCACCTTCGAGCACTTGCGGAACGTCGAATTGGGCCCCATGCCCGACTCGAACATCGAGTAGACGATCCGCCGTTGCACGGGCTTGAGACCGTCCCGAACGTCGGGGAGGGCACGCGAGACGATGACCGACATCGCATAGTCGAGGAAGGACTTCTCTACCTCTTGGTTGATGTCGATCGAAGGGATCCCCACATCGTGGCCGTCCGCCATCGCCTCTCCTTCACACGTCCAGGAATCGGACGTCTCGTGCGTTCTGCTGGATGAACAACTTGCGGGCACTGACGTCGTCACCCATGAGCGCTGAGAACACCTCTTCCGCCTGTGTGGCATCCTCGAGCTCGACTCTGAGGAGTCGCCTCCTCTCAGGATCCATCGCCGTCTCCCACAGCTCGGACGGGTTCATCTCGCCCAATCCCTTGAATCGGCTGACGTCGATGCGCCTGTTTCCGATCTCCTCGCGGAATGCGGCGAGCTCGACATCTCCGTCCAGATAGGTGACGTTCTTGCCTTGCTTGACCCGGTAGAGCGGAGGCTGCGCGATGTAGACATAGCCGGCTTCGATCAGCGGCTTCATATGGCGGAAGAAGAACGTCAACAGCAGAGTGCGAATGTGCGCGCCGTCGACGTCGGCGTCCGTCAGCATCACCACCTTGTGGTACCTCGCCTTCGCCAGGTCGAAGTCCTCGCCGATTCCCGTGCCGATCGCCGTGATCAGGGCTTGGATCTCGGCGTTCTGGAGTGCCTTGGTCAGCCGAGCCTTCTCGACGTTGATGATCTTGCCCCGAATGGGCAGAATCGCCTGAATCCTGCTGTCTCTCCCCTGCTTCGCGGGGCCGGCTGCCGAGTCGCCCTCTACGATGAAGAGCTCCGATTCCTCGGCGTCTCGCGAGGAACAGTCTGCGAGCTTTCCCGGCAAGCTGCCCGACTCGAGCATCGACTTGCGCCGAGTGAGTTCACGGGCCTTGCGGGCAGCCATCCGGGCCCTCGCGGCGGTGATCGCCTTCTCGGCAATGGATCGGGCCTCACCCGGATGACGTTCGAGCCACTCCGGCAGCGCCTGATTGAGGGTTCTCTCGACGTAGCCCCGGACTTCCGTATTGCCGAGCTTCGTCTTCGTCTGACCTTCGAATTGGGGCTGGCGTACCTTCACCGAGACGATCGCCGTCAGGCCCTCTCGCACATCCTCACCGGTCAGATTGTCCTCTTTCTCCTTGAGGATGCCCTTCTCGCGGGCGAACTCGTTCAGCGCACGGGTGAGGGCTTTGCGGAACCCCTCCTCGTGGGTGCCTCCCTCATGGGTGTTGATGTTGTTCGCGAAACTGAGGACGGTCTCCGTGTAGGCGTTCTTCATCCACTGCAACGCGACTTCCAGCTCTCCGTCTTCGTCGACATCTTCGAAGTACAGGATGTGGGGATGAACCGGCTCCTTGCTCGCCCCGAGGTGCTTCACGAAGTCGATGAGCCCACCCTTGTACTGGAAGGCCTGCTCTACCGTCTCTTCGCCCCGTTCATCCTTCAGGACGATCGTCACACCCTTGTTCAAGAAGGCCATCTCACGAAGTCGGGATGAGACCGTCTGGAAGCTGAACACGGTCGTCTCCGTGAACGTCGCCGGCGACGGCCAGAATGTGGTCGTCGTCCCCGTGCGCTTGGCCGGCTTGATCTTCTTGACCGGACCGGTCGGTGTTCCCAGATGGAACGACTGCGCCCACTGAAAACCGTCCCGCACCACCTCTACGTCGAGGCGATCCGACAGGGCGTTGACCACCGATACCCCGACGCCGTGCAGGCCGCCCGACACCTGGTACGCGCCACTCTCGAACTTGCCGCCGGCATGCAAGGTCGTCAGGACGGTCGTCAGCGCCGACTGCTTCGTTTTCGGGTGTCGCGAGACGGGGATGCCGCGTCCGTTGTCCTTGACGCGCACACCACCATCGGCAAGGAGCGTGACCTCGATCCTGTCGCAGGAGCCCGCCATCGCCTCATCGACAGAGTTGTCCACAACCTCCCACAGCAGGTGGTGCAGGCCGCGCGGGCCGGTCGATCCGATGTACATGCCGGGTCGCCGACGAACCGGGTCGAGACCCTCCAGCACCGTGATGTCCTTGGCGTCGTAGCCATTCCGAACGCTTTGAGTCACATGATTCCTTCACAAAACAACGGCTCCGAGGCGTGGTCATCGACCTCCGCCAGAGCCTGATTTACACGCATGTAAGTATAGCCCACCAACCACCCCAACCCAAGGCCCTCGACCCACCAAAACGTCAACAAGATCCTGAGGAATCAGGCAGTCGGCCGTCTTGTCGTCTTGATGTCGATTCCCGTGATCACGTTCTCGCCGAATTCGTCCTGCAGGGCCGCGAGCAGGCTGCCCGACGCGTACCGGAGAATGGTCGCCGCACCGTGGGATGCCTCCACGGTGAGCACTCCAGAGCGCAGCATCATGGGGTGGGCCTGCGCGGACCACTGTGGTCCCGCGATCTCAGACCACCGCTCACGTATGGCGACGAAGACCCCGGTACCGCCGATCCCCCAGCGACCCAGCATGACATCGATGAGCCCTCCTAGCTGCTCGAGCCCGCTCATCGAACGCCCCCCTCCCCCACATCCCATCGCGTGCCGGAGACCGGCACGTCCTCGACTCGGGCGGTCGTGATGAACGTCTGCGTCGAAGGGAGTGCCGCGGCCAACGCTACCGTCCTCGACGCATCGAGCTCCGAGAACACATCGTCGAGCAGCAGGATCGGCATCTGGCCGACGGCCTCCGTGACCGCCTCGTGGGCAGCAAGGCGAAGGCTCAACACCAGCGAGCGCTGCTCTCCCTGACTCGCAGCCAGTCGTGCCGGTAGCCCATCCAGCAACAGAACCGGGTCGTCTCGGTGGGGACCGACCGATGTCTGTCGCCGCTCGAGGTCCGCCCTGTGCCGTCGCTCGAGGCTCTCCTTCAACCGGGTTCTCAACTCCTCCATCTCCACCTCTTCGAGCGACCCACCCCATTCCGACTGATAGTCCAGCTCGATGCGGCTCGCGGTTCCAGAAATCCGACGATAGACGTCCTCCACGTGGTCGAGGAGGAGTCGGGCGCCCCTCGCGCGCCGTTCCATCAGTCTCGCACCCACCTGTGACAATCGGTCGTCCCACACCTGGAGCGTGAAACGATCCGGACGGTACGACTTCAAGAGCGCGTTTCGCTGACGTAGTGCCCTGTCGAAGTCCTTGAGGTCGCCTGCGAACCCGGGCCAGAGCTGCGCTGTCGTGTCATCCAAGAAGTCGCGACGGTACGAGGGTCCTCGCTTGACGATATCGAGGTCGTCGGGAAGGAACGTCGAGACCCGCAGGTGGTCGAGCAGATCCGAGAACCTCGACGGTCGCCGACCGTTGACGAGCACCTTCCTCGTCGGGCCGATCGACACCTCGATTCTCGATGTCCCGTCCTTCCTCGACACCTCTGCCCGAATAACCGCCTCGCCCGACCCGCGTCCGATCAACAGCTCGTCTGGTGCTCCCCTGAACGACTTGGCCCTCGACAGGTAGGCGACCGCCTCCAAGAGATTGGTCTTGCCCGATCCGTTCGGCCCGACGAACACATTGACATCGGCGGAGGGCTCGATGCGGGCCCTTCCATAGGAACGAAACGCCGTCAGCTCGAGCCAGTCGAGCTTCATTCAGATGCGTACCGGCATCAGGAGATAGAGGAACGAAGCATCACCGACACCTCTCAGCACCGCCGGTTTCAGACCATCCGAGACCTGGATCTCCACGTCGTCGCTCAGGATCGCGGCGACTCCCTCACTCAGGTACTTCGGGTTGAACGCGATGAGTACCTCGTCCACCGAACCCTCGAACTCGCCGGGAAGGTGCTCGACTTCTCCACCCACGTCCTGTCGGGTAACGGTCATCTCCGCTCCTCCATCCCGCATGGTGATGCGAACGGGGATGTGATCCTCCGCCACCAGCCCTGCACGACCGAGAGCATCCAACAGCCCCTCCTTGCTGACCACGAGACGGTTCGGGTAGCTCTGAGGAAGCAACGACGAGTAGTTCGGGAAGTTCCCCTCGATCAATCGCAACGTGAGCGTCCCTCGTATGGACCCGAACACGATCTCCCGCGTGCCGACAGAGACCTGCATCTTCTTTGCCCCAATCGATCGCGACAATTCTCTGAGCCCTCTCGCGGGTACGAGTCCCGCTTCCTTCAACGAGAGGCCTTCCAGCTCCCGAAGCGCGAGCCGGTACGAGTCCGTGGCGACCAACCGAACACCACCCGCAGCCGGCTCGAAGAGCACGCCCGTGAGAATTGGCCTCGCCGCATCGGCCGAGGCGGCGACGGTCACCTGATTGATGGCGTTCCCGAGCGCGTCCCCATCCACATCGAGTGATCCCTCGAATGTCGGGTCGCTCAGCTCCGGATAGTCGACCGCAGGAAGCTCCCGAAGGCTGAACTTCGGGCCCCGGCCTGTAATCACGACCTCGGCATCGCCGCTCTCCAACGTCACGGCCCCCGACGGAAGCTTGCGAATCGCTTCTGTCGCGAGCCGGCCGGGAACCACGACTCTTCCCTCTTCCTGGACGTCGACATCCGCCGTGGTGCGAATGGTCATCTCGAGGTCGGTACCCGTCACACGGAGTTTCGAACCTACGGTCTCACAGAGAATGCCTTGGAGGATTGGTTGTGCGGGCCGAAGTCCGACGGCCCTGTTGGCTCGAGAGAAGACATCAGCCAGCTCATCTCGTTCTGCACGTATCCGCACCGTAGCTATCCCTTCTCTTTGTATCTATCAACGGTAGTAGTGGTAGTAGTCCTGGGGATTGAGGAAAAGTGCTCAAACACGCAGGTAGGGGTGGTGAAGGCACTGTGGAGGAAGTGTGGATAACGCCGGCGTTCGTCCACAAGGGACCATGAAGGAGAGGGAAGACGTGTGGACAAGGTCAACTTCTCCTCAGCTGCTGGGACAGAGCTGTGACTTTCTCGAAGATCTGAGAATCCGTTGTGATCAGCGTGTTGATCTTGTCGATTCCATGCATGACCGTCGTGTGATCACGCCCCCCGAAGAGTGCTCCGATCTTCGGCAGAGAGAGATCGGTCAGTTCCCGACACAAGTACATGGCTACCTGGCGGGAGCGCACCAGTGGCTGCTTCCGGCTGGGACCACGCAGATCCGAGAGTGTGAATCCGTAAGCGGCGGCAGTGGCAGCGATGATCTCCTCTGCGGTGACGGGGCGCAGCGAGGGATCCGAGGAGAGATCCTGGAGGACGTCCTTCGCAATGTCGAGACTGATCCGTTGATTGGTGAGTGCAGCGTATGCGGTGACCCGGGTCAGAGCCCCCTCGAGTTCTCGGATGTTCGCCCGGACATGCTCTGCGATGAAGTGCAGCACCTCTTCGGGCACAGGAAGCGGAGCGAACTCGGAATTCTTCCGGAGAATCGCAAGGCGGGTCTCCACATCAGGGGGTTGGATATCGGTGAGCAGGCCCCACTCGAAACGACTTCTAATCCGATCCTCGAGCGAAGAGAGGTTCTTCGGGTGGCGATCACAACTGAAGACCATCTGCTTGCCCGACTCGTAGAGCGAGTTGAACGTGTGGAAGAACTCTTCGAGCACCTGCTCCTTGCCCTCGAAGAACTGAACATCATCAAGCAGCAGGACGTCCGTCGTGCGGTATCTCGCCTTGAAGCCGTCCATCCGCTTCTGCCGGATGCCCTCGATGAACTCGTTGAAGAACCCTTCGGATGTGACGTACCGCACGAGACCGTTCGGGTTGAGCTGACGATACTGGTGCCCCACCGCGTGAAGGAGATGGGTCTTGCCGAGACCGGCCCCCGCATAGATGAAAAGGGGGTTGTAGTGCATTCCGGGCCGCTCCGAGACGGCCATGGCAGCGGCATGGGCGAATCGATTGGACTGACCGACCACGAAGTTGTCGAAGGTGTATTTGGTTCCGAGCGCTCCCTGCTGAGGTTGGACGACCGGTTCTTCGACGGGCTCGTCTTCCTCGGGTTCGAGTTCGGGGAGCCCCAGCGTGGAATCGACGATGAACTCCAGAGGCACGTGTGGGCCGAACACGGAGTGGGCTGCCTCGGCCAATACCGGAGCATGCTTCTCCTCGACCCAGCGTTGGTGGAACTCACTGGGGGCAACGACCTGAAGATGCCCGTCGGAGAGGCGGAAGGAGAGGTGAGAGAACCAGGTCTGCCAGGTGACCGGGCTGACCCGGGAACGAAGTGCGGACTCCAAGGTCTGCTCGTCCCAGGTTGTCGACTGTGGCTCTGCCACCGCTCCCTCCTCTCCATAGATCCACAGGGCTATCCACAACATGTGGACAACGCTGACCCCGAGGGCGATTCTTGTGTCTAGCTTCGCGGCACGTCGGTCTGCCCCCTCGGGGAAGTGAGGCGGGCTCAGAGCCTCCGGCGTTGAGCGAGTATATGGAACCTCCCTGAGACTCATCAAGAGCGGCAAAATCAGCGCTCGGACCCCCTCGGCCAGTTAGTAGAATCTGCCAAGTGCCTGCTCATCGCCGGATTCTCCCGGAGCCGGTTGCGCCGACAAGGGCCATGAACTCGCCAGACGACCCGAAACGGAATTTCGCGACCGGAAGAAAAACTTCGCGCTTCCGATCGAGCCGTGACGAGGCGGCCCTTTGACAACGACACCGACCCCCCGTAACCTCCCTGCGCACTTCCATTCACCCCTTTGGACGCCCCATGAAACGTACCTATCAGCCGAATGTTCGACGCAGAAAACGCAAGCATGGATTCCGCGCACGTCTCCGAAC
>CAYLHS010000068.1:0-11767 GCA_964383535.1 uncultured Acidimicrobiia bacterium | reverse complement strand
GCCGCCTCTCCTCATCCAATGGCCAGAGCCAGCCCTTTCTCGAAGTCGCGTGTCGTTGCCTGGTCGTACCCCACGAGTCGGATCTCTTCCAGCGCCGATTCGTGCTCGCGTGCCCAATCGACGACCTGCGATGCGATGACGGCGGTCGCATCAGCGCGCGGGTAACCGAAGATCCCCGACGAGATGGCGGGGAATGCGATCGAGCGCGCACCCGCGTCGGCCGCCGCATCGAGTGCGGCGCTCACAGCGGCACGAAGGAGCGCCTCGTTGTCCTGACCGGCCCGATAGTGGGGTCCAGCCACGTGAATGACGCATGTCGCAGGCATGGCTCCGGCACTCGTCACCGCAGCCTGGCCCGTCGCCACCGGGCCATTGGACTTGATCCACGCATCGGACTCATCCTGGATCACGCGACCGCCGGCCTTGACGATTGCCGCGGCGACACCACCACCGTGTGCGAGGAATTCGTTGGCCGCGTTGACGATCGCATCGACATTCTGGCGTGTCAGGTCGCCGTGAACGGTGCCAATGGCTGTGGTACCGACGACGTGAACCATGCCAGAAGGGTAGGCCCGCTGTGCACGCCTGGTCATCGGTTCTCGGTTCTCGCTCTTCCGCTATCGGCGAGTCTGAAACCTCTTGCTGGCTCGGGCAGCGTTCCCACCGATGACTGATGACTGGAGACTGTTCGCTGTACGCTTTTCACATGTCCGGCTTGATGTCGATCATCCTGGTGCTTGCGACTGTGCTCGGCGGCGCGTTCGGAGAGGCCGATGCGACGGCAACCGCGGCGGGCGACGGCAAGCTGAGCGTCACCTTCACCGTTCACGCCGGGGGCGATGCCAATGCGGTCATCGCGCACATCGTCGACATTGGCGGCGACCAGACCACGACGAGCCTCGCTCCTCAAGGGGCGGGCGAGTGGCGAGGCACTGTAGTCACAGACGCGATGAACCTCGTGATCGTGTTCGAAGCCATCAGACCGGACGACTCGGGTGACCTTTCCGATCCGGTAACGCTCGCAACGCTCGGTGTCGATCCCGCACTGATCGGCATCGAAGGGTCAGGGACGACGGCGCCGGCCGATGATGGCTACTCGGAGAGGACACTTCGGTGGGGGTGGGGGGCGCTCGCCCTCGGCGCCTTGGCACTTGCGATGCTCGCGTTGTGGGCCGCGGGTGGACGGGATCGATCTCGGGGAGGTCACCGAAACCGCGAGACGATGTCGCCGGAGGACGAGGACGACGGAGCGTCGAGCCCTGGAGAGCAGCCGGCCGACGACGAGGAGTCCGGCTAGCGGATATCCGACTCGGAGCGGGCCCGTTCGATCTTGGCGGTCGTGAGCCGGGGAAGTGCAATCAAGAACAGGACGATGTACACGCTCGCACCGAGCAGGAACGGCATCCGAAGCCCGAGGTCTCTCGAGCTCAGGTGCGTCGTCACGTCGACCACGATGCCTCCGAGGAACGACCCGATCGGGATCATGCCCCATGCAAAGAAGCGGTAGACGCTGTTGACCCTTCCGAGGAGCCGTTCCGGGATGATCGCCTGACGCAGTGACACGGTGATGACGTTCCACAACACCGCCAGGAAGCTGCCAACGAGGAACATTGCCCACACGATCGCGGCGGACGAGACCAGGCCGGTCACGGCGAGTGTCAGGCCCGATCCTGCGAGGGCGAGGAATAGCGAGGTCCCCGAACCGATCGCCTTGCTGACCCTGGGTGCGACCACGCTTCCGATGGCGCCACCGATGGCTCCGGCGGTCAGGAGCAGGCCGAACTTGGCAGCGTCGAGGTGGAGGATCTCCTGCACGAACAGGACGTAGGTCGCGAGTGCCATCGAGAACATGGCGTTCATCACGCCGAGAATGATCGCGAGCGACCGGAGGAGGCGATGTCGCCACAGCCACCGCACGCCCTCTCCGATCTCGGTCCGCCACGCCACCTTCCCCGTGGCGGCGCCGGCCGATCGGAACGATCCGCTGATCAGCAGCAGACCGACGGCAGAGAACGCGAAGGTCCCTGCATCCACGAAGAAGGGGAGGGAGAACGCGATGGCGATGAGCAGACCACCGACAGGAGGGCCGGCGAGCGAATTCATGACCATCTCCGCTCCCCACAGCCGCCCATTGGCCCGCTCGAGGTTCTCCGAGTCGACGACGGCAGGCATGATCGTCTGGGCGGCGTTGTCACGGAGCACCTCTGCGAAGCCGAACGCGAGCGCGGTCACGTATAGCAGCGCCAGCCAGGCAGCCTGGTTCGTCGGCGGTGACGCCGTCCCCGCAGCGATCGCATCGGGGGATGCCAGAGCGCTTCTACCGGCGAGGACGGCCACCGCAACCGCGATCGTGAGAACAAACCGGAAGGCGTCCATGGCGACCATGAGCCTGCGGCGGTCGACCCTGTCGGTGATGACCCCGGCAGGGAGCGTGAAGATCAGCCATGGGAGTCGTGTGGCGACCGCGATGAGGGAGATCTGCACCGGATTACGGGTGATTGCCGACGCCAGCCATGGGTAGGCAATCGTCGAGACGCCGTCACCGAAATTCGAGACGGCGCTCGTCGTCCACAGTCTCCAGTAGTTCGAACCGAGTTTCACCACGCCGCGTGCTCGTCGACCCTTGTGGAGGTTCACCAGGGAAGCTCGTAGTCGACGACCTGGTTCTGCGCTGCCGCAACGACGCCTGCGGGCAACGGGCACGCGGTGCGTGTCGCAGCATCCATGTGCACGCCCGTCAGCATCGTGGTCGAGGAGAGCTCTCGTGTCTCGACGTTGCGCATCTCGTGGACGAAGCGGATCACCTTCTCGCGCACCTCGAGTACGCCGCTCCTCACGACCAGGACGTCACCTGCATGCAGCTCGCGTCGGTATGCGATGCGCTGGTCGACCGCAGCCATGCCGCGTTCGTGTTCCCGGAAGTACGACGGCGTCAGACCGAGCATTGCGAAGAAGCTCCACGTTGCCTCATCGAACTTGCCGACGTACCACATCACGTTCATGTGCCCCATGTGGTCGCAGTGCCACGGGTAGACGACGCCCCGGTAGGTTTCGATCAGCTCGATCATCTGGCGTCCACCATCCCATCCCTGGGCATGAGCGCAGGGATCACGAGCAGTGCCGTGAGAGCTGCGGTCGTCATCGACACCCACATGATCATCGAGATCTCAGGGTGGATCTTCAGGGGCGACAACCAGAGCGCGCTCATCGCGATCGCGATGCCGAGCGCGTTGGCCACGATCGGACGGCCGGCGCTGTCGATGGCCCGCAAGACATAGCCCGGGCCGTCTCGTCGTGCGTAGTTGATGGCGGCGACGAAGTGGATGGAGTAGTCGATGCCGACCCCGATCACGATCGACGAGGCGATCGCGGTCACCAGGTTGAGTTGGATGCCCGAGGCGGCGATGAAACCCAGCAGCGTGCCGGTCGTCAGCACGAGTGGCGCGAGGGCGACGAGCGTCTGCCGCAGCTTCCGGTACGAGACCAGCAGCATCAAAAAGACGAGGACGAACGCGGCGATGAGCGATCCGATCTGTGCCCTCAGCACGAGCCGGGCGATCTCGTCCCACAAGACAGGCATGCCGGTCAGGACCCGGATCTCCGGGTGCGCATCTGCGAACGTGAGCCAGTCGTGAAGCTCGTCGGTCGTGAACGAGCTCGGGAACACGATGAACCGGAGCCCGTCGCTCGACGCCATGGTGCCCAGTGGCAGGGGCGCGGAGCCATTGAGGACGGCATCGAGCTGGTCGGCCGGCATCTTGTCGACGAGGTCCGCCGCCGAGAACACGGTGCGGATCCCTGGGAGCTGTTCGAACTCACGTTCCACCGCGGAGAGAGCACCCAGCTGGCCCTGGCCTGCGGAGGGTTCGTAGGCGAACTCGCCGATGAGTGGTGTGGCGCCACCGAACACTGTTGCCGTGAGATCGAAGCTCTGGCGGAGCGGGTGGTTCTGCTTGATGAAGAAGAGCTGATCCGAGTCGACGTGCAGGCGCGGGATGAAGACTGCTGCAAACGCGATCAGCCCGATCGAGAGCACGGCCGCGACCCACCGGGGCCGGGCGAGGGCCTTGATCACCGAGGTGACTCGGGGACCGAGAATCGTCGCGCGAGGCCGGGAGTGGATCTCGAGGCGTGACAGCAGGGCCGGCAGGAAGAAGAACGAGATCACCCCGGCGAAACCGATGCCGATTGCGGTGAACACCCCCAGCTCCCTGATCGGCTGTACGTCCGTGACGAGCAGTGACAGGAATCCGGCCGCCGTGCTGATCGATGTCAGGATCATCGGGATTCCCACCTGCCGGAGTGTGGACTCGACGCGTTCGACCCGATCCTCGGTTCGCTCGGAGGCGTCTTGGAAGTGGGTGACGAAGTGGAGGCCGTCGGCGGACCCCATCACGATCACGAAGATCGGCACGAGGACGGAAACGATGTCGACCTCGCGGCCGAGTCCGAAGATGAGGCCGAAGGTCCAGAGCGCTCCGAGCAGAGCAGGCACGATCGACATGACGGTGAGGCGCCGGTCCCCGATGTTGGCGAAGAACGTGAGCAGGAGCAGCAGGATGACCGAAGGGGGAATGACGAGTAGGAACCATCCGATCATGTCGAGGACGGTCGCGAAGATCATCGGATTGCCGGAGAAGTCGAGGGTCAGGTCGTCCGGTGGCGCGACGTCGGTGAGTGCGCGGGCCACCTTCACAGGGTCCGAGGACGGTACGGCCACCATGAGTGTGTGGACGCCGTCGTCGCTCACCAGCAGGTCGGCCACCGGGTTCTGGGCGAGGAACGTGCCGATCATCGCGTCGGGGATCGCCTCGATCGTCTGCGCCGTGATTGGAGCTCCTGTGAGCGGGTTGATGTACGGGATGACGGATCCGACCTGGGAGACGCCGTCGACCGAGGCGAGCCGGTCCCGCAGCTCCACCAGAGCGACGAGCGCCTGCTTGTCGTTGATCGTCTCACCGGCGGGGAACGTCACGAGAACGTTGATGGGGTCTGCAGTGTCGTACTTCTCTTGGAGTGCGAGCCACGCCTCACCTCGGTCGTTCCCCGACGTGAGGAACTGGGTGACGTCGGCGTTCACCTTGAGCCGGAACAGCATGGCGACTGCAACGAGGCTGATGACGGCCGTGATGGCCATGACGCGTCGCGAGTGCTGGACGAGGAGACGAGCTATGCGATCCACACGGGCCCCATGTGGCTGCTCAGCCTAGGGGAGGGGATGTGCCGGTGTCGGCATCTGGCATGGCCTGGCACCTCGTCGAAGTGGCCCCTGCCGAGGAGGCGCACCGATGCGTCGTGGTGTCGACGAGTACTGTCATGGAGCCAAGATTCGCCAGCGAAGACTCGGAGCACTGCTACCTTGATCCGCGATGCGATTCGCGCGCCTGTCACTCCTCGTACGGGGACTCGTCACCAACCGGGACCATCCCGACCTGACGTCTCTTGCCGCGGAAACCGATCCTGAACGGTTCGTGTGGCGCGTGCTGCCCCATGCTGCACGGAGTTTCGCGGCAAGCATCGTCATTCTGCCGGCCGAGAAGGCGAAGGCCGCCGCAGTCGCCTACCTGTACTGCCGCATCCTCGATACCTACGAGGATCTGTACCCGGACATCGCACGGCGTGGACACGCGTTGGATGAGTTTGCGTCGAGGTTCGAATCGGACACGCCGACCCTTCCCGATCCGATCCCGGCCGGGCTCGCCCGGGATGACAGGGACCGACTCCACCTCCTTCTCGTCGACAGGTGTGGTCTGATCGACGACGTCCATCGGACCCTTCCCACCGAGATGCAGCAGTCCATCGCCAGGCTCGTCAGGGCGATGGCGGACGGGATGATCTGGTCGGTGGACTGCTTCGCCCGCCAGGGTGGGGTTCTCGTCGATGGCGAACAGATGAGCCGCTACTGCCGGAACGTGATCGGCAATCCTGTGCTGTTCGCACTTGAGCTGGTGGGCAGGGGCCGGCTGACACCGGCGGCGAGGCGCGATGCAGGCGCCGTCGGGGAAATGATCCAACTCGCCAACATCACGCGGGACGTCGAGAAGGACCTGGCGAGAGGCATCGGATACCACCCGGCGCTCAAGCCGTACCTGCGCAACGGTGGCGATCCGGTGAAGATGCTCGAGACGGTGCGTCGCGTGCGAGTCGAGTTGACGGCAAGGGCGATGAGTCTCGTACCCGCCTACCTCAGGCTCATGGCAGGGTTCGAGGGAATGGTTGCCGCCCGAACGGCGGCCGTGCTCATGCTGGGCTTCACAGAGCTGCACTATCGGGGGTGCGTTGCGGGGTCGGGCCGAGATCCCTGGCCGGGAGCCAATTCCCCGCTTGGGGTGGTACTGCGGGCCATTCCGTCGCTCGTGTCCGCTCGTTGGGCCCGGCGCAGGCTCGGTCGCGTCGAGGCGAACTTCCTCCGGGCCGCAACGAGTCTCGGGTCAGGCGTCGGGTAGTCACCCTCGAACCCAGGGGAAGACCCGTGATGGCTGGCTACCGTGTGGCACATGCGAGGCCTCACCCTCGACGGCGTCGAAACCATCACCTTCCGAGCCGACTTGCCGGAGCCGGTGATCGAGGCCGATACCGACGCGATCATCAAGGTCGAGCGGGCGGGTCTTTGTGGCTCGGACCTGCACCCGTACCTTGGCAGAGAGTCGGTCCGTCTCGGCGTGATCCCAGGGCATGAGGTGATCGGAACCGTCATTGCCTTGGGTGGGACGGTGGAGCGGTTTGCCGTTGGGCAGCGGGTGGTCGTGCCGTTCACGACCAGCTGTGGCGAGTGCGTAGCTTGCAGGCGGGGGTTGAGCTCCCGGTGTGCGCACGGTGAGCTGTTCGGATACGGTGACCCGACCGACTCGGCACGACCGCCTCTCCAGGGCGGTCAGGCAGAGATGGTGCGAGTGCCGCTCGCGGACGGCACACTCGTTGAGATCCCCGAGGGACTGTCAGATGAGCAGGCCGTGCTGCTCGCCGACAACTTCCCGACGGGCTGGCATGCGGCGAGGCAGGCTCGTACGCGACCGGGCAGACCTGTCGCGATCGTCGGCTTGGGGTCGGTGGGGCTGAGCGCCGTGGTGGCAGCGAGGACGATGGGGGCGGGTCCGATCCTCGCGCTGGATCCCGTGGAGGACCGGCGGGCGCGTGCCAGGCGCCTCGGGGCGAGAACGGCCCATCCGTCCGACGCCGGCACGACGGCATCTGAGATGACCGAGTCCGGGTTCCCGTCGGTGGTGGATGCCACGGGTGCGCTGCCCGGGCAGGGTCTGGCGTTTCGTCTTCTTCAGCCGGGAGGGGTGCTCTCCGTCATAGCGGTACCGACCTCAGAACGGTTCGCGTTCACACCGGTCGAGACATACGACAAGAACGCGACGGTGACGGCCGGACGCGCCCCTGTGCGATCCTTGCTCGACCTGCTCATTCCGCTCATCGGCCGGGTGCCGATCCCCGCCGATGTGATCGTCACCCATCCGAACGTGCCGATCGAGGAAGGTCCGGAGGCCTATCGAAGGTTTGCGTCTCGCGAGGGTGGGATGGTCAAGGCGCTCTTCTCGTTCTAGGCCTGGGACGCCGCAGTTCGCGAGATGAGGGCCCGCTTCCGCACCCGGATCGCCGTCGGGGTGACCTCGACCAGTTCGTCACTTCCGATCCACTCGAGCGCCAGCTCCAAGGTCATCGTCCGCGGGGGCCTGAGCTGGATCGCCTCGTCGGCGGCGTGGGTTCTGATGTTCGTCAGTTGCTTCGGTTTCGCAGGGTTGCAGGGCATGTCGGCGGTACGCGAGTTCTCGCCGATCACCATTCCCCCGTAGACCTTCTCCCCGGAGCCGATGAACAACGTCCCGCGCTTCTGGAGATTGTCGAGCGCATAGCCGGTCGAGACGCCGGTCCTGTCTGCGACCATTGCGCCGCCCTGCCGGCCGGGCAGCTCACCAGCCCATGGTGCCCAGCCGGCATGCTGCTGATGAACGAGTGCGGTGCCTCGAGTCGCGGTCATGAGCAGCGACCGGAGACCGATGAGGCTCCGTGACGGTGCCTTGATCGTGACGATGGTGCGGCCGGTCTTACCCGGCTCGAGCCTCACGATCGTTCCCTTCCTCGGAGCGACGGCCTGTGTGACGGTCCCCACATGGTCGTCGGGAACGTCGATGACAGCCTCCTCGATCGGCTCGTGGCGCACTCCGCCGATATCTCTCACGATCACCTCTGGACGGCTGACCTGGAGCTCGAACCCTTCGCGACGCATCGATTCGATGAGCACCGCAAGCTGCAATTCTCCCCGTCCAGCCACTTCGATGACCTCAGGAGAGGAAGTCTCTCCGATGCGAATAGAGACGTTTCCGAGGACTTCACGTTCGAGACGATCCCGAATCTGGCGTGACGTCACGAACCTTCCTTCGGTTCCTGCAAGCGGCGATGTGTTGACGCCGAACGTCATCTTCAGGACGGGTTCGTCGACAATGAGGCGCGGGAGCGGCCGAGGGTCGATCGCGTCGGCGAGCGTATCGCCGATTTCGATTTCGGGGAACCCGGCCACGACGAAGAGATCTCCGGCAACCCGCTCGGTGACATCGACACGGCCGAGCCCTTCGAAACCCATGAGTTGCGTGAGGCGGCGGGTTGATGTCGTCCCGTCGCTGCGGAAGAGCGAAACCTGGTCGCCGGCTCGCAGGGTGCCTTCAACCACGCGGCCGATCGCGAGTCTTCCGAGATAGTCGGAGGCGTCCAGGTTGGTGACCAGCGCCTGGAGCGGTCCGGACGGGTCGCCCGACGGGGCCGGGATCGTGGCGACGACTGCGTCGAGAAGCGCCGACAGGTCGGTGTCGTCTCCAGGGATGCCGATACCCTTCATCGTTCGTCCCTTGCGGGCAATCGACGAGACGATCGGGAACTCGATGTGTTCGTCCTTGGCGTCCAGATCGAAGAACAGCTCGTAGACCTCGTCGACCACCGCCTCGATCCGTGCATCGTCGCGATCCACCTTGTTGATGACCACCACCGCCGGAAGGTGGAGGGCGAGTGCCTTGGAGAGGACGTAGCGTGTTTGTGGCATCGGCCCTTCTGCTGCGTCGACGAGCAGCAGCACCCCGTCCACGAGCGCGAGCGCGCGTTCCACTTCGCCGCCGAAGTCGGCATGGCCCGGTGTGTCGACGAGGTTGATGCGGGTGCCCTTCCATTCGACCGATGCGGCCTTGGCAAGGATCGTGATGCCCCGTTCGCGTTCCTGGTCGTTCGAATCGAGCACGCGATCCACCCGCGCCTGGTGGGCGGAGAACACACCGGTGGCGGACAGCATCGCATCGACCAGGGTGGTCTTGCCGTGGTCGACGTGCGCGATGAGCGCGACATTGCGGAAGGGGGAACCCGACATGAGCGAGAAGATGGTAACGGATAGGTGGGTCTGTTGAGTCGGAGGCGGTACCGTGTCGAGTGGAGGTGAGCGCGTGGCGGAGGCGATGAGAGTCCGGTTGTACGGGTACCGGTGGGTCGTCCTCGGTGTGTTCTCGATCCTCAACGCGCTCGTCCAGATGAACTGGATCACGTTCGCGGCCGTCACCGGCGACGCCGCATCCTTCTACCGAGTGTCGGAACTCCAGATCGGACTCCTCTCCATGGTGTTCATGATCGTGTTCGTCGTCGTGTCGATCCCCGCCTCGTACGTCATCGACACCTACGGGGTGCGGATGGGGGTAGGGATCGGCGCCGTTCTCACGGGCGTGTTTGCGATGACGAGGGGGCTGTGGGCGTCGGACTATACGCTCGTGCTCATCTCGCAGATTGGACTCGCCGTCGGGCAACCGTTCGTGATGAACGCCATCACCAAGGTCGGGGCACGGTGGTTCCCTATCACGGAGCGGGCCACTGCGGCGGCGCTGCCGTCCCTGGCGCAGTTCGTCGGGATCATCGTCGCGATGGCCGCCACCCCATTCGTGGTGTCGAGCGCCGGCATGTCCGGCATGCTCGTTTGGTACGGCGTGGTCTCTGTCGTCGGTGCGGTGGCGTCGCTCGCGTTGATTCGGGAGCGGCCGCCGACACCTCCGAGCGAGACGGATCAGGACGAACGGTTCAAGGTCTTTGAGGGACTGCGCCACATCCTCAAGCAGCGAGACATGCAAATCCTGTTGCTCCTGTTCTTCGTTGGTCTTGGCATGTTCAACGCGATCAGCACGTGGATCGAACAGATCGTCAACCCTCGTGGCTTCGGACCGGAAGAGGCGGGCATCATCGGTGCCGTCATGGTCGTCGGTGGGATTCTCGGAGCCGGCATCCTGCCGGTGCTGTCGGACCGGTCTAGGCGGCGCAAGCCGTTTCTCGTGGTTGCGGTCGCAGGGATGGCTCCGGGCCTCGTCGGGTTGGCGTTCGCCGCCACACTTCCGCTGCTGCTCATGTCGAGCTTCGTGTTCGGCTTCTTCCTGATGAGCGCGTACCCGATCGGGTTCCAGTACAGCGCAGAGATCAGCTATCCGGCTCCCGAGTCGACCTCGCAAGGGATCATCCTGATGGCGGGTCAGGTTTCCGGCATCCTGTTCATCCTCGGGATGGACGCCTTCAAGTCGACCGTGACGGGGTCCATGGCAGGGTCGATGCTGGTGTTCATCGCGCTGACGGCGATCGTGATCGCCTTGACGGCGTTCCTCGACGAGTCAGAGATGGTCCGCCGCGAGGCCGAGCGGGCGACAGCCTGAACTGCGTACCCAGGGCTCGCAACCGCGTAGAGCGCGGTCACCAGCCCTGGGTTCGGGGGCGCGATGGGTCAGGCTCTGATCTCTTGTCGCATGAACCCGACGTAGGCGAACGCGAAACACAAAACGGTCAGTGCCAGAAGTCCGACCAGCTGCGGCCACACGAGCAGCACACTCTGTCCGAACGGGAGGTCGGATGTGACCGCCCTGTCGAGTTGGCCATACGTCACGATGCCCACGCTGCGCACCTCGGGGTCGAGCAGCGCGGCCGTTGCCTCGTCGTACAGGGTCACGGGGGACACACGAGATACGGCGAGCTCGGTTTGGGCGTTGTGGAGAGTCTGCTGGGGTGTCGCGTCGGACGGGGCGGGTGCCAGCACCCCGGCGATGAGCTGGAAGATGAGTGACGCGAACAGCGCCAGCACCAACCACACCGCGATCGATACGAGCGATGACGTAGACGCTCGGCGGAGCCGCACCGAGGCGAGCGTCGCGAGTGCCAACCAGAAACCAACGTATACGACGGCAGCGACCAGCCAGAGCAGGACTCGGAGCACCTCCGCGGCCGACGGCACAATGCCGAGCGCAACGATTCCCAGACCCGCGACGACCACGGTCAACGCGGTCAGCATGAGCGCGATGACTGCCAGCCCGGCCGCGAACTTCCCGTTGATCACGTCGTCCCGGTGGATCGGTTGCGCGACGAGGCGGGGGAGGGTGCCCTGGCTACGTTCACCGTTCACCGCGTCGAACCCGAACGCGATGCCGAGGAGTGGCGCCAGGAACGCGACGAAGTTCACGAACGAGAACGGGACGGGGTCGGCACTGATCGTGAACAGTCTGAGGAACAGGCTGGGGGAACCCGCCGCCTGCTGCGCAACACCGCGGATACCTGAGGCCGCGGCGTACACGGAGCCGACCGCAGCGACGGCGAGGATCACGAGCAGGACCGTGAAACGGGCCGAGAGGACATGGTCTGCGAACTCTTTGCGGGCGATGATCCGCCATCCGCCCCTGGTCTTGATCCTGGATGTGGAGGAGATGGTGGTCATACGGCCTCCGAGAAGTAGCTGTGGTAGATCTCGTCCAGATCCTCG
>CAYLHS010000067.1:0-11776 GCA_964383535.1 uncultured Acidimicrobiia bacterium | reverse complement strand
CCGAGGAGATCGAAGATGGAGCCGGAGAGCCCTCGGAGTATCCGATCTGAGCCGGCCGGCCCTTCGGGCCGTGGCCGCGACCACGGTGAACGTGTGCTTTCAGTCCCGACACGGTACGAGGTACGAGATACGAGGTACGCCGAGCGAAGCGAGGCCTCCGTTTCCTCCCCTCGCGAGGCCGAAGGCCGAGTGTTGGGGGAGGTGGCGTCGAGCTGATGCTCGACGCCGGAGGGGGTCGTTCTCAGCAACGGAGCCTGTGTCCAGGGGCGAGTTGTTCTACCCAGAACTCAGAACCCACGACGCAGAACCGATTTGCCCAGCGGATGGGTTCTGCTTGCTCGCCGGTCATGTCACGGCACGCAAGTACCATCTCGGTCATGCGGGAAGACATCGGTGTTGCGGGCGCGTCCCTTCTCGATGACCTGAATCCCGCGCAGCGCGAGGCCGTTGCGGCGACCGAGGGCCCCGTACTGGTCGTAGCTGGAGCGGGCTCGGGCAAGACCCGCGTCCTCACCTACAGAATTGCCCATTTGATCCACGATCTCGGGATACCGCCGCCCTCGATTCTCGCGATCACCTTCACGAACAAGGCCGCAGGTGAAATGCGCGAACGAGTGGAGGCGCTCGTCGGGGGCAGGGTGCGAGCGATGACGATCTCGACATTCCACAGTGCGTGCGCCGGGATCCTGCGCCGGGAGGCACCCAGACTGGGATATCGGGCCGGGTTCTCCATCTACGACGACGCCGACGCTCTGCGTCTGGTCACCATGTGTCTCCGCGACCTCGACATGGACTCAAAGCGTTTCCCACCCCGCAACATCCGAGCAGCGATATCCGACGCCAAGAACGAGCTGATCGACTTCGAGACGTTCAAGGAGCGAGGGGCCGGCTTCTATCACGGCCAGGTCGCCGACGTGTACCGCCTGTATCAGCAGCGGCTCCTCGAGGCCTCGGCCATGGACTTCGACGATCTCTTGATGATCACGGTGGAGTTGTTCGGGGCGTTCCCCGACGTCCTCGAGTACTACCAGCGGCGGTGGCAGTACGTCATGGTCGACGAGTATCAGGACACGAATCGCGCGCAGTACACGCTGGTTCGTCAGCTCGCCGCCGGACATCGGAACCTGTGTGTGGTCGGGGACAGCGACCAGTCGATCTACGGATGGCGGGGTGCCGACATCCGCAACATCCTGGAGTTCGAGAAGGACTACCCGGAGGCGACGGTGGTCGTGCTCGATCGCAACTACCGATCGACCGAAGTGATTCTGGAGGCCGCCAACTCGGTGATCGCCAACAACGCAGCCCGCAAGGTGAAACACCTGTGGACCGATCGCGGCCGGGGCGAGCTGGTTGCCCGCTACGAGGCCCAGGACGAGCACGACGAGGCAGCCTTCGTCGCCGAGCAAGTAGCCGAACTGGAGGGAGCCGGGTACCGTCCTTCCGACGTCGCCGTCTTCTACCGAACCAACGCCCAAAGCCGTGTGCTGGAAGAGGTGTTCGTCCGGTTCGGGCTGCCGTACCAGGTAGTCGGAGGCGTCAAGTTCTACGAGCGCCGCGAAGTGAAGGACGTGCTTGCCTACCTGCGAGTGCTCGTCAATCCCGATGACGAAGTGGCGTTGAAGCGCATCATCAATGTCCCGAAACGGGGGATCGGTGCCACGACGATCGGGCATGTCGATCGATTCGCGCAGAGCCACGGAATCAGCTTCCATGACGCGCTCGGCAACGATGTGGCGGGAGTGTCGGGCCGCGCACAGACGCTCATCAAGGAGTTCTTAGCGCTGTTGGAGGTGTTGAGGAGCCATGCCGGCGACGGCCCGAAAGCGGCGCTCGAAGCGGTCATGAATGAAACCGGGTATGTCACCGAGCTGGAATCTGAGCGAACCGTCGAGGCGCTCGGTCGCGCCGAGAACCTTCGGGAGCTCGTGTCGGTCGCCGAGGAGTACGAGTCGGGAGCTGAGGGAACGCTGGTCGACGGTGAGGAGTGGAGCGCGTTGCCCGGACTTCGCAAGGTCGAGCTGTTCCTCGAGTCGATCAGTCTCGTCACCGACTTGGACGAGATGGAGGACGCAACCGAGGCCATCACCCTCATGACCCTGCACACGGCCAAGGGGCTCGAGTTTCCGGTCATCTTCCTGATCGGCATGGACGACGGTGTGTTCCCACACATGCGGTCGCTCGGCGACCCTGACCAGCTCGAGGAGGAACGAAGGCTCTGCTACGTGGGGATCACGAGGGCGCAGGATCGGCTGTACGTCACGAACGCATGGCAGCGGATGCTGTGGGGTTCGGCGAACTTCAACCCGCCGAGCAGGTTTCTCGCTGAGATCCCTGAGTCATTGGTTGAGACGATCAAGCGGGAGCGGCGTGTGCCGGAAAGGGAGCAGGCCAAGCCTCGGCACACGCTCGGTGACGTTGAGCTGTCGATCGGTGATCGGGTCCGTCACGACAAGTGGGGCGAGGGGACGGTCCGGCGCATCGTCGGTTCGGGCGACCGGGCCGAGGCGACGGTCTTGTTCGACGGGGTGGGGGAGAAGCGGCTGCTGCTCGCGTGGGCGCCGTTGGTGAAGGTGTAGGCGTTCCCGTCACTGCCGGCACGAACATGTCCTGCCAGCAGTGACGAGAGTCCTACCCGACCAGTGTCTCTCGTTTCTTCTCGATCGAGTCGAGGAGCTTGTGGTAGGCAACGGCGAACTTCTCGACGCCCTCATCCTCGAGTACTTGCACGACATCGTTGTAGTCGATGCCCACCTTGCCGAGAAGAGCGAGCGTGTCACGAGCAGCATCGATGTCGTCGGAGGTGAAGACCGGTGGATCCTGGGGACCATGGTCCTGGTAGGCGTCGATGGTCTTGATCGGCATCGTGTTGACCGTATCGCCGACCACGAGATCCTCGACGTAGAGGATGTCGCTGTAGGCCGGGTTCTTCGTCGATGTGGATGCCCACAGGGGTCGCTGGATGTGGGCGCCCAACCGTTCGAGTCGTTCCCATCGGGGCCCCTTGAACGTTTCGAGGAACTCACCGTAGGCGACCCGGGCGTTCGCAACAGCCGTCGTTCCACGCAGCGCGAGCGCGTCGCCCGAACCAATCGCTTCGAGCCGTTTGTCGACCTCGGTGTCGAATCGAGATACGAAGAACGATGCCACCGACGCGATCCTGGATAGGTCACCGCCCTGCGCGTCCAGGGTTTCGAGCCCGCTGAGGTAGGCCTCCATCACGGCCCGGTAGCGGTCAAGGGCGAAGATGAGCGTGACGTTGACGGAGATTCCGTCACCGATGAGGCGTTTGATCGCCGGGATACCTTCCTCGGTCGCAGGCACCTTGATCAGCAGGTTCGGACGACGGATCCGCCTCGACCAGGCGTGTGCCTCTTTGATTGTTGCCTGCGTGTCGTGGGCGAGTTCGGGGGACACTTCGACCGACACATAGCCGTCGACGCCGTTGGTGCGGTCGAACGCCGGACGAACCGCATCGCAGGCAGCTTGGATGTCGTGAGTGACGAGGTCCGTGTAGATCTCTCCGGTTGAGGTCCCACCCTTTGCGAATTCGCCGAGCGGTTCGTCGTAATCGGTCGACCCGATGATCGCCTCGGCGAAGATCGATGGATTCGAGGTCACGCCGGTGACGGCATCGTCGATCATCATGCGGGGGAGGCCGTCGGGTTTCAGTAGGCGACGCGAGATCGAGTCGAGCCAGATGCTCTGACCCTTGGCTGCTACTCCGTGTAGACGTGACATGCGGACTCCTGGTGTCGACGTTCCAACGCTAGCCGGAGGGGGAGGCAAGGAATCCGGACACTCGCCGTGCCCTCGACTCGTGGCCCGCGACCCTTGTGCGGTAACCTGCGCGTCGCAATGCCACGCAGGATTCTGATCGCCAAGCCCGGTCTCGACGGGCACGACCGAGGGGCCAAAGTGATCGCCAGGGCGCTTCGCGACGCCGGCAACGAGGTGGTCTACTCGGGGCTGCATCAAACCCCCGAGCAGATCGTTCAGACCGCCATCCAGGAAGACGTCGACGCGATCGGCATGTCGGTGCTCAGCGGCGCCCACATGACCTTGTTCCCGCGAGTCGTGCAGCTCCTTGCCGAGGAGGGCATCACCGACATCGTTGTGTTCGGAGGGGGCATCATCCCCGACGACGACATCGCCGAGCTGAAGGAGGCCGGGCTCGCCGGCATCTTCACACCAGGCACCCCGCTGTCGGAGATCACCGACTGGGTAGCGCAGAACGTAGAAGAACACTGACGAGGAGAGATCGTGGACCTTCTGGAATACCAGGGGAAGTCCTTGTTCGCTCGCATCGGCGTACCAGTCCCGGAAGGCAAGGTCGCCACCACCCCGGACGAAGCACGCGATGCCGCCAGCGAACTGGGCGGAACCGTCGTCGTCAAAGCACAAGTGCAGGTGGGCGGACGAGGCAAAGCCGGCGGCATCAAGCTCGCTGCCGGTCCCGACGAGGCGTACGAGCGAGCCGGGGAGATCCTCGGCATGGACATCAAGGGGCACACCGTCCACAGGGTGTGGATCGAGAAAGCCTCCAAGATCAAAGCCGAGTACTACGCGTCGTTCACACTCGACCGATCGGCGAAGAAGCACCTGGGCATGATCAGTGCCAAGGGCGGCATGGACATCGAACAGGTCGCGGCGACTGAACCCGAGGCCGTGGTCAAGGTACACATCGATCCGGTGATCGGTCTTCCGAACTGGCTCGCGACCGAGATGGTGTATCGGGCCAAGCTGGATCCCGAGGCCGCCCGTGGGGCGATCGGTCTGCTGAAGAAGCTGTACCAGGCGTTCGTCGAGTACGACTGCGACCTCGTCGAGGTCAACCCGATGATCCTCACCGAAGACGGCAAGGTCATGGCGCTCGACTCGAAGGTGGCGCTGGACGAGAACGGCTTCTTCCGTCACAAGGACTTCCCGGAGTTCGCGAAGGCACACGTCATCCCGCCGGTCGAGAGGATGGCCAAAGAGCGCAGCCTCAACTTCATCAAGCTCGACGGGGACGTCGGCATCATCGGCAACGGAGCCGGTCTCGTCATGTCCACTCTCGACGTCGTGTCCCTCGTCGGAGGCAAAGCTGCGAACTTCCTCGACGTCGGCGGCGGCGCCGGCGCCGACACGATCACCAACGCTCTCGAGGTGCTCATGCAGGACCCGTCGGTCAAGACGGTTCTCATCAACATCTTCGGTGGGATCACCCGCGGCGATCTGGTCGCGCAGGGAGTGCTCGAGGCGTTCCAGAGTCTGAACCTGCCGTGGCCGATCGTCGTTCGCCTCGACGGCACGAACGCGACCGAGGGTCGAGAGATCCTGGCGAAGGTCCAATCCGAGAAGCTGATTCCCGCCTCAACGATGCGGGAGGCAGCCGAGAAAGCCGTGCAACTGGCAGGCGGGGAGGTGGGCTGATGTCGATCCTCATCGACGAGAACACGAAAGTCGTCGTCCAGGGGTTGACGGGCAAGGAGGGTCAGTTCCATGCGCTCCGCAACCGCGCGTACGGAACAAAGGTGGTCGCCGGGACCCGTCCAGGCAAGGGCGGTGAGCAGGTCGAGGGTATCCCCATCTTCGACAGCGTCGCGCAGGCCATTGAGGCAACTGGAGCCAACACGTCGCTGATCTTCGTTCCCCCACCATTCGCCGCCGACGCGGTGATGGAGGCTGCCGCCGCGGGTGTCGACGTGATCGTCTGTATCACCGAAGGCATTCCCGCCCAAGACGAGGCGAAGGTCTACAACTACCTGAAGGAGACTGCACCCGACACGGTTCTGATCGGACCCAACTGCCCTGGGCTGATCTCACCTGGGAAGTCGAATGTCGGGATCATGCCGGACGCGATCACCACACCGGGTCCGATCGGCGTCGTGTCCCGATCTGGCACGCTGACCTATCAGGGGGTCCACGAACTGACAACCCACGGCCTCGGCCAGACGACCTGTATCGGGATCGGCGGTGACCCCGTGCCGGGAACGTCGTTCATCGACGTGCTCGCCCGGTTCCAGAACGACCCTGAGACCAGGGGCATCGTCATGATCGGCGAGATCGGCGGCGACGCAGAAGAGCGTGCAGCCGAGTTCATCAAGGAGCACGTGACCAAGCCGGTCGTCGCCTACATTGCCGGGGTGACGGCGCCAGCAGGCAAGAAGATGGGCCACGCAGGAGCGATCATCTCCGGCTCCAAAGGCACCGCTTCCGCCAAGATGGAGGCGCTGCGCGCCGCCGGGGTGACGGTCCTCGACGACCCGACCGCTATCGGTGATGCTATGAAGCGGCTTCTGGAAAGGTGATTCCCCGATCTCGTCAGAGCGGACCGGACATATTCCGGTCAGCTCTGACGAGAGCCGGGTAGCGTTGAGCGATGGACATCCGATCGATGCGGCCCACCGACTGGGCACGAGTAGCCGAGATCTACGCGCAAGGCCTCACGACCCATCAAGCAACGTTCGAGACCTCGGTCCCCACGTACGAGGAGTGGGACGCAACCCATCTCCCGAGCTGCCGGCTTGTTGCCATCGCCGGTGACGATGTGGTCGGGTGGGCGGCCGTGAGCCCCGTGTCGCGTCGTGCCGTGTACCGGGGTGTTGTCGAGGCGAGCGTGTACGTGGACGAGGACCAGAGGGGCGGCGGGATCGGTGGGGCGCTGCTCGATGCCTTGATTGCGGCTTCGGAGGACCACGGGATCTGGACGCTTCAGGCCAGCGTGTTCCCCGAGAACGAAGCGAGTCTGCTGCTCCTCCAGTCCCGGCGGTTCCGATTGGTCGGGAACCGCTCGAGGATCGGCATGCACCACGGCCGATGGCGAGATACGGCATTGCTGGAGCGGCGTAGCAGCATGGTGGGCATGGAGGACTCCCCGCGCGACTCCTCCATGCGCACTTAGTGTTCCGTACCGCGTGTCGCGGTGCACGTGGACGACGTGTTCCGACTGTCAGCTGCCTGCTGTGAGCTGTCCGCTGACCGGTGGACGTAGCTGCACCGTCCTACTCGGTCGCCGTTTGCCCTCTCTTTTCGAGTGGTCGCAGTACGAACCAGGTGTAGGCGATACCCGTCGTGTACAGAATCAGCATCGCGATGAACAGCACGCCGAACCCTGGACCGAACCCGAGTTTCGTTCTGATCCAGCCAGACAGAAGCGGTCCAACGGTCCATCCTGCCGACCACACCATCGCCTCGACCGCGGCGAGTGATGGTCTCCAGGCCTCGCGAACCTGCCCCATCGTGAACTCGGCGTAGATCGGATTCGCAGCGTTCATGAGCGCTGACCTCACGAACAGGGCCGCTGCGACCAGTGTGAAGGTGGAGGAGAAGCCGAGCATCGCGATGAACGGGAGGGAGAGTCCTTGCACGATGACGATGCTCGTTGTTCTCCCGAAACGCTCCGCGACGATCGGTTGCAGCATGACGGCAATCGCCATGCCGAGCTGCGACCAGGCGAACACGACGCCGAGTGCCGAATAGGAGATGCCGAACTTGCCTTCGACGAAGATGTTCAAGAACGGGATGATCAGACCCGCGCCAAACCCGATGAACATGTTCGGCACAAGGAGGACGAGGATGATCTTCCTTGCCTGTCGAGGGATGTGCCACCCGCGTCCTTCCGAGGGTTCCGCGGGCCGCACCTCCGTGAGCTTCCATAGGGGCAAGGCTGTCACCAGGTAGAGGAGTGCCGCGACCATCACCGTCCATTGGATCGCCTGAAGGCTCTTCGGATCCACCGACGCGATCCGACCGAAGAACGATGGCAGCCACCCTCCGACGAGGCTGCCGAAGAAGCCGGCGGCGAGGTTGGCTGCGAACTGCGCCGAGAAGAGATATGTGCGGTTGGACTGCGGCTCGAGTGCAGTCATGAGCGGACTCGGAACCACCCAGAACGCCATACCGCCGAGACCGATGAGGAACACGCCGATCATGGCAGGGACCAAGCTCTTCGAGAAGGAGAGCCCGAGTAGCCCGAGGCCTGCTGCGAGTGCCCCCAGCCGCATCATCCGCACGTAGCCGGTTCGCTCGGAGAGCCTGGCGACAGGGAGCGCAAACAGCAGAGCGATCAGGTTCGGCACCGCGTTGGCGACACCGACGAGCGTTGGGGACAGCCCCAGGCCTTCGAACAGGAAGTTCAACAACAGCCACGTGACGCTGAACGCGAATCCCCATAGTGATGCTGCGACGAGGAACCAGCGCGAGTCGCGCGTGAACGAGCGAAGTCGGGTGAGGGCGGTGAGCACGGCGACATGGTAGGTGTGGTCGGGGGGCCTTCGGTCGTTGGAGGGGAGGGGTTCACGGGAGTTCTGTTGCGTTCTCTCGACATGTGACTTATAGTGTAAGCATACACCGTAAGTCTGGAAAGGATCGATATGTCTTCTCGTCTCTCAACGGCACGCTGGACAGGCGTGTTCTACCTCGGTGTCGCCATCGCCGGCTTCATCGGATTCCTCTTCGTACGCAGCGAGCTGTACATCCCGGGTGACGCAGCGGCCACGCTGGCGAACCTCGTGGAGCGGTCGGGGCTGGCCCGGTTGGGAATCGCAGCCGATCTCACGATCGTTGTCACGCAGGCCCTCGCTGCGATGTGGTTCTTCAAGCTCTTCCGAGGTGACCACAGCTTCTCGGCCGGCTCCATTGCTGCATTCGGCCTCGTGAACGCGGCGGTGGTCCTCGTGGCGACGATCTTCTCGGCCACCGCGCTTGCCGTTGCCGGTGAGCCCACCCTCGCCACCGGAGGAGGCCAAGCGGCGACGGTACAGCTGCTCTACCAGCTCAATGGTGCCGCCTGGGACATCGGCGGGTTGTTCTTCGGACTTTGGCTCATCCCCATGGGGTACGCCGTCGTAGCGTCGCGGAGGATGCCTATCGCTCTGGGATGGGTGCTCATGGCAGGGGGCGTCGGCTACGTGATCGCGGCCTATCTCGCCGAGCTCGCTCCGAATGCGCCATCCGGCCTCTCCAGTCTGCTCACGGGTGTCGCGAGCATTGGCGAGTTCTGGATGATCGGATATCTTCTTGTCTTCGGAGTTCGCTCCGGGATGCGTGCCGCGACGCCTGCGAAGGTGAGCCTCGACGCATCACAGTGAACACGCCGCTGGTGTGGGTCGCCTTCGAGAGGTCCGTGTCGAACGATGCTCCGACCGCCGAAGGCGACCGATGGCGAGAGTTGGAGGCTCCCATCCCGTAGACTCGTGTCCACGTCACCGAGGGAGGGTCAGGCGTGTGGATCTACATCGTCATTGTGGTCGTCGTGCTGCTGGGGTTCTGGTATTTCGGCACGTACAACGGCCTGGTCAAGCTGCGAAATCGTACCGAGAACGCCTGGGGACAGATCGAGGTTCAGCTGAAACGTCGATACGACCTGATTCCGAACCTCGTCGAGACGGTCAAGGGATACGCGTCGCACGAGCAGTCGACGTTCGAGCAGGTCGTTGAAGCCAGGAACAAGGCGATGTCTGCCGGAGGTGTCGAGGAGAAGGCACAGGCCGAGAACGTGCTGACCGCAGCCCTTCGACAGCTGTTCGCTCTGGCAGAGGCATACCCGGACCTGAAGGCGAGCACCAACTTCCTCGACCTTCAGGGTCAACTCACAGACACGGAAGACAAGATCGCCGTGTCACGGCAGATCTACAACGACTCGGTCCTCACGCTGAACAACAGGGTCCAAACGGTGCCATCCAACATCGTCGCTTCGATCGCCGGATTCGCCACGAAGCCGTATTTCGAAGCTCCCGACGAGGCGGACCAGGCACCCCAGGTCAGCTTCTAGGCATGCGCAGGACAGTCGCGACAGCGGTCCTGTCGCTCGTCGCAGTCGTACTGCTGGCTGCTCCGGCTTCCGCCAAGTCGTTCAGCACCCCCCGCGCCGAAGTCGATGTTGAGGTGCAACCCGACGGATCGCTCCTCGTTCAGGAGCACATCACGTTCGATTACAACGGCTCGTTCACCGGAGCGTATCGGGACATACCTCTCGTCCCTGGCCAGTCGATCACCGATGTGCAGGTGTCCGAGGGTGACGTTCAGTACACGGCCGGTGCCTCTGCGGAACTTGGATCCTCCGGAACGCCCGGAACGTTCGGTATCGCCGAGTCGGGCAATCTCGAGCGGATCGTGTGGCACTACCAAGCGGCGAACGAGCAACGCACCTTCACGATCTCGTATCGGTTCCTTGGGCTGGCTCATGCCTACGACGATGTCGTCGACGTCGATCTGCAGGTATGGGGAGACCACTGGAAGGGCGACCTCACGTCGCTGCAAGCGACGATGCGGCTCCCCGGCCAGTCTTCCGACGTCAGGGTGTGGGGGCACCCGGTAAGCGTTAACGGCTCGACGGCGCTTGGCAGCGACGGGGCCTCTGCGACGCTCAGAGCGTCGGATGTTCCTCCGGAGCAGTTCGTGGAGATGCGGGTGGTGTTCCCGAGGTCGCTTCTCGCCTCGACCGTTGGAGCGGTCGAGGTTGCCGGTGACGGCCTTCCCAGAATCCTCTCCGAGGAAGAGGCCGCAGCAGCGACCGCGAATCGGAATCGCGTCATCGGCCGCGTCCTCATCGCGCTGCTCGTGCTTGGCACGTTCCTACCCGGAACCGTTGCAGCGATCTGGATCTATCTCCGGTACGGGCGGGAACCCAAGGTCGTGTATGACCGCGAATACGAGCAGGAGCCCCCATCGGATGATCCGCCGCTGGTGGTGGGCGGACTGCTGTCGCAGGGATTCGTCGGCGTGCCGGAGTTCACTGCGACGATCTTCGACCTGATCAGGCGCGACGTGCTCACGGCAACCCCGGTCTCGATCGATCGATCGACGTGGGCGGGTCTCCGGCACGAGCAGATCTCCGACCTCCAGATCGGGCTTGGTGACACGAAGAAGCCACTGACGGCGGCCGAGCGCTCTGTCGTGACGGTGATGGAGCGGGTGCTCGAAGAAGGCCCCAAGCCACTGAGCGAGTTCAGAGAGGCGATCAGAGACGACGCGTCGGCAAACGCCACGACCTACAAGGCGTTTCAGAAGGAAGCCATCGAGGCGCTCACCCGCAAGGCGTTGCTCGACCGATCCGGGCTCACACCGCTCGTGATCGTCGGCGGCATCGTGTTCGCGCTGTTCTTCGTCGGAATGTTCCTCCTGCCGATCTTCGCGGAGAAGAGTTGGGGACAGACGTTGATCACCGGCGCGATTGCCGCGTTCATCGTCAACGGCTGCATTCTCGCCGTGTTCGCGGTCAAGAGGGTCGGCTGGGTGAAGCGGACCCGAACAGGCGCCCTGCTCGCGGCACGGTGGGAAGCGTTCAAGAGGTACCTCGAGGACTTCAGCAGGATGCAGGAAGCGCCGGTCATTTCGCTCGATCTCTGGGACCGCTACCTCGTGTATGCCGTTGCACTGGGTGTCGCAGAGGATGTTCTGAAGGCGGCACGGCTCCAGGCTCCGCAGGAACTCGAGCAGCGGAGCAGCCTTTTCTGGTACGGCGGCAACGGGTTCACCGGGGGCCACAGCACGAACGCCTTCGCTGGGCTCGGCAGTGCACTCCAGGGTGCGTTCACGCCACCGTCGTCAGGGTCCGGTGGCGGGGGTGGCTTCTCCGGTGGTGGGGGCGGAGGAGGCGGCGGTGGTGGAGGCGGCGCTTGGTAGTCTCAACCAGGCGGGGTGTCGCTCGGCCGCAAATGTGAGGCCCAGGAATGGGCTGGCCGTCGCCCGTTGACTGGGTTTCTGTCGAGGGGCTCGTACCTCGCCGTTGAGCTGGTGGAGTGCTTCCGATTCGTGTGGCGGAGTCGTCCTCCCGATACCGTTCGTCGGTTTC
>CAYLHS010000066.1:0-12044 GCA_964383535.1 uncultured Acidimicrobiia bacterium | reverse complement strand
TTCATGACATGGCAGCATCGATGCCCGGCGCGAAGCGGATCGAGGGATCAGGCGGAAACCCCATCTACCAGGTGCGGGGCAAGAGCTTCGTCTTCTTCAGGAATCCTCGACCCGACGCGGTGAATCCCGAGACAGGTGAGCGCTACACCGACGTGATCGCGTTCTGGGTCGACTCCGAGGACGCCAAGCAGGCACTCGTCCGTGACGAGTCGACCCCGTTTTTCACCACCTCGCACTTCGCCGGGTACCCCGCAGTGCTCGTGAGAGCCTCGCGGCTCGGCGAGATGAGCAGAAGAGAAGTAGCCGAAGTGGTTGCCGACGCCTGGATGTCACGCGCGCCGAAGCGATTGGCCGAAGGATGGTTGCGTGAGCACCCCGACTGGCCCGATGACCTCCCAGAACCCACACAATGAGCTCCAGACCTTTTCGGCCGCACTACGCCACGGACAGTCGTGGGACAAAGTCACCAGACGCGGGAGAATGGGCGGCCATGACACGAAGCTTGGACACGCTTTGGTCCGCCGGTCACTACCTGAGTTGGCGAGACCTTCGTTACCAGTTGGTCGATCCGCCGGATCGTGCCAGGCTGATCTGTGTCTACGGGCTGGCAGGCCCCACCTGGCCCGCGTTCCAGGTCCACGCCGGCTACATCCTGGACGGTGTGGGTCGAGAACCCGAGTTGGATCAATGGGAGCGCATCGACTGGTGGACTCACCCTCGGCCGGCACTCGACGGCGCGAGCGTTGCGGATCTCGTCAGGGCGGGAGCCGACTTCGACGAGATCGCTACCCTGGTGGGGGAGAGGGGGTAGGTGTCAGCTCCTCAGTCGGCGGCGGGGAGTTGCTACTGCTCGAATCTATCGCGGCATCTTCAGAGCGGCGCACGGACCGTGATCTCTCGGGGGCGTAGCGGTGCGCGAGTCCGCTGCCCATTGCTTCATCCTCCGGGCGGCGGGTAGATCGGGGGTAGCATGCCGCCGACGTGCGCTACTGCTGCCTGTTCGTGATGCTGATCGCCACTGCATGCTCGTCGGTTGTGGACGTCTCGACCACAAACGGGACCAGTTCGTCGACCACCTCTTCCACCATCCCGACATCCTCCGTCCCGGCCACCATCACGACGACCACAACCACCCCAACATCGACACTCCCGCCACTGCCGGACGCATCCGGCGAACTCGCCTGGTTTGCTCCGCTGCCGCCACTGCCAACCGGGCCAGGGCGACCGTTCATAGGCTCCGCCGACTTCATGGGGCTGTTCATCCCTAAGGCCGATTGGCGAATCGCAGCTTCTCATCTCCAGGTGTTCAAGCTCTACGGGGAATGGGTCGCAGACGCAACCAACGACCAGCTTGCGGTGGCGGTCTCCGACATACGACGTAGAGGGCTGCTACTTGCCGTCGAAGTGGGCCCCCTCGATCCTGATGAAGGATGCGGCGTGGGCGTCGAGGCTTTCGGCGGATCGGATGGGGGGCTCCTGATCGCCGACCGCATCCAGCAGGTTGGAGGGACGCTCGATCTGATCGCCCTCGACGAGCCCTACTACTACGGTGCGGTCTACGAAGGTCAAAACGCATGCCAGTGGTCCACAACCAAGGTAGCGGAGGAGGTCGGCGACTTCGTCGACGCGATGCGATCCCGGTTCCCCGACGTCGTCGTGGGCGACACGGAGCCTACGCCCGAGCCAGTCGAGGTCACAGCGCTCGAGAACTGGGTGGAGACGTTCCGTACGGTCAACGGATACGATCTGGCATTCCTTCATCTGGATATCGATTGGTCGCGGACCGACTGGCCAGGCATGGTGAGGGAGCTGGTGGAGTTCGGGAGAGACCTCGGTGTGCCAGTTGGCATGATCTACACCGGGAACGGTTCGGATCCAAGTGACCAGGTCGACATCGAGGTGATGGGGGAGCGGGTCCTGCGGCTGGAGGACGAGAACGGAATCCACCCCGACCACGTGCTCTTTCAGTCGTGGGTCGATCATCCGGACCATGTTCTGCCCGAGACGGAGCCTTACACGTTCACCTGGTTCATTCGCTCCTACTTCGAGGATCGGTCACTCCTGGGCTTCACCGACGGCGGCTCCAACGCGGCCAGGGGCAAGCCGGCCACGGCTTCGAGCACGGAGGCCGGGAAGCCGGCGAGTCTCGCCGTCGACGGAGACCCGGGCACGTTGTGGTCCGCCGGCGATTTCGCACCCCAGCGGATCCAGATCGATCTCGGAGATCCCGTCACGGCTTCTCAGATCACGCTCAACATTTCCCAGTACCCCGCCGGAGAGACCGTGCATCGGGTGCTTGGATCACCGGTCGACTCTGATGGCTTCGTTCTCTTGGGAACACTCCGTGGAGTAACAAGCGACGGCGAGATACTCGTGTTGGTGAATGACGGATCCTGGCCGGCGATCGACGCGCTGCGCGTCGAAACGGTCGAGAGCCCTTCCTGGGTGGCGTGGCGAGAGATCGAGGTGGCTACCTCCGGCTGATGGCCAGCTGCCCCAGGAGGGGAGCGCGGCCGGTCGAAGAGGCTCAGCCGGGTGGGGAGAGCCGCCGGGGGACGACACGCTCTTCCACAGCGAGATCCCCGCTGCGGGTCACGACATACGCACCTTTGCCGTCGACTTCGGCGACGGCTTCAACGAGCGTTGTGCCTTCATAGACGAGCCCGACTCCGTCATCCGTGCAATGCGTCTCCGGGAGCGTGCCCTCGGCGACGAGGCGCTGCACCAAGGGGCGTCGCTGGTCCTCAGAGTCGTAGTGGACACCATTGCCGTAGGGGAGGAGTCCCAACCCGTTGACCACCGGCCGCAGGTCCGGTCCGAACGAGTCGGTGGTTCCTCCGACGAACCAGCAGATCGAACCGGCCGACACGCCACTCAGCACGACTCCCGCCTTCCACACCCTCTCCAGGATGCTGTCGAGCCCATGCAGGCTCCAGATCGCCAACAGGTTCGCGACCGAGCCACCTTGGACCCACACCACGTCCTGGTCGAGAAGGTGCCCTTCGATGTCCTCGAAGTTGGGCATCGGGAAGAGGTCGAGGGACGAGACCTCAATGCCTGCGACTCGGCCTGCCTCCACCATGTCGTACGCAACGTTGCGCTGGTCACCGATCGCAGTGCCGACATAGGTCAGCCGCGGGCGGCGACCTGAGACGCCGGAGCGCTCGATCGCGTGCAGGACAAGAGCGTTGAATTCGATCCGAACACGGGTTCCGAAGCGGTACCCGCCCGAGGTGGCAACGATGGTGGGATGGTCGGCGGGCACGACCGCAAGGATAGGGGAGGGGTGAGTTCAACGATGTGGGGATAGCGGCACCTGTACGATGGCAGGCGTGAAGAAGGTGCTCGTAATCGGGCTCGATCCCCATCGGGTGCCCGGTCCGTGGGACCCCGAACCGGTGGCACGTGCTATCCGCACCGGCCTGGAGGCGTTGGCGGGGGACGGGTATGACACCGAGGCGTGCCTGGTCGGTCTCGATGGAAGCGATGACATCGCGACGCGGGTAGCCGCGGCCCTACGCGCTCAACACTGGGATTGCGTTGTTGTTGGTGGGGGCATCCGGAAGGAAGAGGACCTTCTGGAGCTGTTCGAAACCATCATCAACCTGATCAGGAGCGAGGCACCCGACAGCCGGATCGCCTTCAACAGCACCCCTGAGAATCTGCTCGAGTCCGTGAGACGGCGCATCAGTAGGGCGTGAAGGGTTGTCCACTCGGCAGGCGGGAGCGGTGATCAGAAGCAGGGAGCCGGCCGGCCCGACATGGAATGCCCGCCGCACCCCACGCCTTTTGCACGGTCGGAACTGGTGACCCGCGGGTAGCGTCGATGTCGGCGAGTCGCCCCCTCCTCGGTTGGTACATGAACGGGCCGTCAATCCTCGCGGAGGAGTGGCCCGCGGCTGATGAAGAGAACGATACGTCGGAACTCGACATAACGTGGATTATGGGCGTTTGGTAGTTCCAGCGGTTCGGCCTTCCATCCTCAACGCCCACCACCACAGCGCCGCACCGCACCGACGGTGCGGGATTCCGCCGCTCTCTCCGGCACCTGGCACGACACTGAAGACGGACGCCGCCATCCGGCAGCTGGACGGCGCGAGTCGGCCGGGCCGGCCCACGAGAGTCGATTCCCGCATCGACGTGTCCGGTCGCCCGGCCATGCACCCACGCGCGCTTGCTGAAGGCGCGAAATGGGTCCCCCGTGCCGGGGCTCCGATCCAGGCTACAAAGCGTCACGTGACGGAAGTATCTCGCACGAGATGTGACGCGCTCGAAGGTGGGGACGATGGAGTCCACACCCTGACCCGGAAGGGCAATGCAGAAGCAGCCGGTTGGTGAAACGCGCCGGCGCCACGCGACTCGAATGCCTGTGGCTGCACCACCTCAGTCCCCCGCCACCCTTCGTCCGTCTGGCGGCCCGTGACGATTGAGTCTTCTGACGCGAGCGGGAATCTCCGCACCGGTTCTGGTGTTCTTGTATCGGAAGGCTACGATGTACCCCCACGGGGTATCGATTCATATGGAGCAACAATGGCGACTGTCACATTGACGAAGGACAACTTCGAACAGACCATCCTCGACAACGAGACGGTCCTGATCGACTTCTGGGCGGAGTGGTGCGGCCCGTGCAAGATGTTCGGTCCGGTGTTCGAGAAGATGTCGGAGCAGTATCCCGACATGATCTTCGGCAAGGTAGACACCGAGGCGGAGCCGGAACTCGCCGGCTACTTCAGCATTCGCTCCATCCCCACCCTCATGGTGTTCCGGGAAAAGGTCATCCTCTTCTCACAGCCGGGTGCCTTACCCGAACCCATGCTGGAGGATCTCATCACCCAGGTGCGCGACATCGACATGGAAGAAGTCCATCAGAAGATCGCAGAACAGGCGGACGCCCCCGCCTAGGTGTCCCCCGAAAACCCGTTCAACCGCCGCCGGGCGACCGGCGGCGTTGCGGTGTTCGGCGCGCACTAACGTAACTCGTCGGGAAGGAGCGATCATGCCCGGGCGCGAACGCGCAACGATGCTCTTCACAACCAAGTACGGACGCGAGCCCTCGGGGCTCGCCAGGTCGCCTGGCCGGGTCAACCTGATCGGGGACCACACCGACTACACCGGTGGCCTCGTCCTGCCGGCGGCCATTGACCGCGCCATCTGGGTCGCGTTTCGTCCCCGCGAGGATCGTGTCGTCCGCGTCCGATCCGAAGCCTTCGTCGATGACGTCTCCATCGACCTCGATGAGATGGCGCGCTCACAAGGATGGGGTGAGTACGTCAAGGGCGTCGCGTGGGCTCTGGAGCAATCGGGCAACCGCCTCCGAGGTTGGAACGGAGTCATCACCAGCGACATCCCCATGGCAGCAGGGCTCTCCTCCTCCGGCGCGCTGACCGTCGCCATCGTCGCCGTGTTCTCGCATGTTGCGGACCTCGGATGGGACCCAGCCTCCTTCGCCGAGATCGCCCAGAGGGCAGAGAATGAGTGGGTTGGCGTGCACAGCGGGATCATGGATCCTCTCGTCGCCACGGCAGCGCGCAAGGGGCACGCGATGCTGATCGACTGCCGGGATCTCGACACGTCGCATGTACCGATCCCCGCCGAAGCCGCGCTCGTTGTCATGGACACGGGGACGCGCCGCAACCTCATCGAGGCGGGCTACAACCGCATTCGATCGCAATGTGAGGCGGCTGCGGGTGAACTCGGATGTGCGTCCCTCCGGGATCTCTCATCCGCCCAGTTCGCCGACTTCGACACTCGGGTCGAGCAGCCTCTCCTGCGCTGCGCCCGCCATGTGATCACGGAGAACGAGCGAACACGCGCCGCGGCGGACGCTCTGGGAGGCGGGCGGCTCGCCGAACTCGGCCGGTTGATGAATGAGAGCCACGTCTCTCTCAGAGACCTCCTTGGCGTGTCCAGTCGCCCTCTCGACGCCATCGTGCAGGCGGCCCAGTCTTCGACAGGATGCTACGGCGCACGCCTCACCGGTGGTGGCTACGCGGGGGCAGCTATCGCGCTGGTCGACCGAGAACTCGCAGACGGCTTCATCGCAAGCGTGGAAGATGACTTCCACGAGGCAACCGGCCTCCAAGGACACTGCTATGTCGCCGAGTCAGCATCGGGCACCAGCTTCGAAAAGGTCTAGCGCGCGCGAGGTTCGATCCAGAATTCGCCGAGGGGACGGCACGCACGGCGCAGCCAATCGAAGGCCTCGCGGTAGGCATGATCGGCATCATCGGCCGCTGCAAGATCCCCGTCGACGTCCTCGAGAGCCGTTTGGAGCCCATACAGCAGACCCTGAAGCTCTTCGAGGGCGGCTCTCGAGATCAGGACCTCGTCTCGTTCGAGTCCACGAGTGGCCGCAAGCTTGCGGGCGATGTGTGCCTGCTGGCGACAGCCTTGCTTGCAGTACACGCGGGGACGCCCCATAGCCTGACGGCGGGGAAGCACTCCCCCACACCACGCACATCGCTTTGGAGATTGCGTCACGTGACGGATGGTAACCGGAGGCTCGTCGCCGACAGGGAATCACGTATCTCGATCAACGCCCCGGCGCTTCCGGACGAGGAGGAAGTACCCGACGATCGAGATCACGGCGAACGCGAACCACTGCACCGCATACGACAGGTGGGGTCCGCTCGTGAGCACCGGGTCGCTTGCAGGGATCGGCTGGTCGTCGCCTCCAGCAGGTGTCTGGGATCTCAGCTCTACGTAGACAGGTTCGAGCGAGCCGGGCATCTGCCCCGCGAGCCTGGCGAGGTCGGGCCAGAAAACGGCCGTCAACGTCCCCGTCGACGGGTCTTTCGGGCCGAGGCCCGATCCGGCGGTCTTGGAGGTGCGGATGACGCCGCTGACCTGGACCGATCCGGTAGGCGGCGGAGGCATCACCGGTGGTCCTTCGATCCCGATGGGAACCCACCCGCGGTCGACCAGCACCGTCATACCCGAACCGATCTCCAGAGGGGTCAGCACGTGGTATCCGGGCTCACCCTCATATGATCGATTCCGAAGCAACACCTCGAGTGCGGGAACGTACTCCCCTGTCACGATCACGTGCCGATACTCGAGGTTCCCGCTCTGGGAGAGGACCTGATCGAGAGAAGCGACGGGGTCCGCAAGGTTGACCTCGATCTCATGATTGGCAGCCTGTCGTTCGTGCAGCCGAGAAATCTGCCAGAACCCGAGACGCACGAACACGATGGCCACAACCACCACGATCAGCCATCCCAGCCACAGGCGCTTCACGTTGCAGCCCTAGGCCGCGTCCGTGTCCGCGACATCACCGATGAGCCGGCGGGCCATCTCGAGCTCATCCATCCCATCCGTTGTCGAGTACGCAACCGGTCGACTGGTCCATGCGATCAGGCGTTCGGGACCGACCAGACCCTGCTCGATGAGCAAGGCGGCGAGATCATCGGTCCAGAACCACTGCATGGCTGCCTCCGTTTCGGGTCGTGGGTGCCCCCACGGTACCCCCGATGTCAAGAGCGCTGGACCTGGGCAAACACATGTGTGAAGTTCAACCCGTCACCAGTGCGTGACCGGAGCGTCTCGGATCGACCCCAGCCTCGAGCGTCCCGTCAGGATGGAGGGCTGCCGCGGCGACTCCGCCGAAGAACATGTCCGGATGGTCGAAGGGCCTGGTCGGCAGTTCGATCGGGCCAAGCTCCACTCCAGGCTCGAACGCGACGCGCGGCCCCTCACTGGACAACTCCACGTGGATCCGAGGTTGTTCGATTGCGTCCGGCAGTGACATCTCGAGGTTGGAGAAGTTCAGGAAGGATTGGAGAATCGCGGTCGTGATGCGATCGGCCCCGGGAGATCCGATCGCGACGACCGCTCCATCGGCCGTCCGAGCAACCGTCGGAGCCATGTTCGAGAGGAGGCGCTCACCGGGTGCGGCCGAGTGCAGTCCATTGGGATTCAGTTCGAGCTCACCGAGTGAGTTGTTCAACCAGATACCGGTGCCCGGGGGCATGACACCTGATCCATACCCGGCGGAGAACGTCGCGGCGCAAGCCAGGCCGTCCGAGTCGACGACGGATGTGTGAATCGTTGAAGGGGAACGCAGGGCCCATCCCGGACCAACGCGTTCGATGGCTTCCAGTAGTGCGCCCGCATCGTTCCCAAGGTCGTCGCTGGGGTCGAGCCTGTCTCGCCGATACTCGAAGACCGCCCGCTGGGCCGCCACGAGGCGAGACAAGGCACCCCGCGTCCAGGACCCGCGAGGCTCTCCGCTCATCAGCAGCAGCAGTGCGGTCAGCGTGGTACCCCCGACGGCCGGCGGAGGGTTGGTGGCGACGTCCCACCCCCCAGTCCGTACGTGAAGAGGAAGACGGGTCTCCACCTGGTAGCTGGCGAGGTCCTCCAGGGTGAGAAGACCTCCTCCTGCGTCCATGTCGTCGACGATCAGCCGTGCAAGCCATCCCCGGTAGAACACCTCGGCGCCCTTCGTCGCGATCGCCCTGAGGCTATCTGGGAGATCTGGAATGCGAACGGTACCACCCGGTTCGATCAGAGCACCTCCCTCTGAGTGCAGCGCCTTGAAGCTCGGCTCGTGCCATCCGAAGATCGTGTCGTGGCAGTGGGACAGGTAACGGTAGGAGGCCATCGACATGGGAAACCCGCCGTCGGCCAGCTCGATCGCCGGAGCGACCACCGTCTCCCACGGAACGGCTCCGTAGCGCTCGACGGCCGCTTCACACGCCGAGAAGGCCCCGGGAACAGCCACCGATCCGTGTCCGACGGTCGTGGTCATTCCCCCGCCGTAGGCCATCCAGGCGTCGAACACACCGCCACCGAACCGCGAGGGATCCTGGCCTCTGCCCGGCATTGCGGCGTATCCATCGATCGTTGTCGGCGCGCCGTCGGAAGGCCAGATGGTCAAGAACCCACCACCGCCGAGCGACACCACACCGGGTTCCGACACCATGCCGGCGATGGACGCGGCAACCGCAGAATCAACGGCATTTCCCCCTGCATCGGCGACCTGTTGCGCGGCACGCGACGCGTGCTCCGAGACCGTTGCTGCGGCGATTCGAACCATGGCAAGACAGTAACCGCCCACGCGCATCAACGCGACCCTTGCCCCCTACGGGATCCCCTCGAGGCTCTCGGCGACATGGGCTGCTATGACTTCGAGTCGGCTGCGTCGCCCGTCCACTCCCTCCCAGAAGCGTCGTTGAACGCTCCCGGTGACCCACATTGGTGCGCCGGTTGCGGGTGCTTCATCGACCAGCTCGTCGGATGGATCCCACAGCGTCACAGGAATCACATCGACGCGTCTACGCGGTGTTTCGCTGCGAACGGTCAGCAGGTACCTCACCAGCCGAGCGCCGGATTCGAATTCCCGAACCTCGGCAGGGGCGGCAAGGTGTCCGTTGAGCATCACGAGGTTCATGTCCACGAGATCGCCTTTCCGGGGAAGGCGGGCACGCCGCGACCGTATCGATCAAGTGGGACAGATCCACCTCTAGAGTGGCCGCATGCTCGATGCACGTGCTACCAAGATCGGAGACCGGTTGTACGCGATCGACGCGTGGATGGAGGGTGAACCGGAGCGCCTCGCCTGCTACCTCTTCGACACGCCTGAACGGGTGCTGGTCGAGGTGGGGCCATCGGCGACACTCAGCCATCTCACCGATGTCCTCGATGCCCTGGGTGTCGACGATCTTGCCGCGTTCGTCGTGACACACATTCACCTCGATCACGCCGGTGGCGCCGGGCAGATGGCTCGCAGGTACCCTGGCGCGCGGGTCGGCGTGCACGCGCGTGGCGCCCGACACCTCGTGCATCCCGAACGGCTTTGGGCATCTGCTGTATCCGTGTTCGGCGAGGAGTGGCTGACGGCCAATTGGGGTGCCATGGAACCCGTGGACGAAGACCGTCTGTGGGTCCTCGACGAGGGCGACACCGTGCCGCTCGGTGCCGGCAGATGCCTCGATGTCATGTACACCCCCGGCCACGCCAAACACCATGTGGTCTTCCAGGACTCAGAAGGTGGTGGGATGTTCGTCGGGGATTCGGTTGGAATCTGCTATCCGCACGGGCACTTCGTCGAACCGGTCACTCCGCCACCGGACTTCGATGCCCACCTTCAGATCGACCAGATCCGCAGAATGGCTGCCCGTCGACCGTCGTTCATAGGGTTCGCGCACTTCGGACCCGAGTACCACGTCGAAGAGACATTCGCAGAGGCGGAACGGCGCCTCGACGACTGGGTCCGGTTCGTCGAATCGATCGTCGGAGCCCGGATAGACGAAGCCGCGGAGGCGCTGAGCCGGTTCACGCGGGATCGGTACCTGAGCGAAGGACACAGTGCCGAGGACGTCGAGTGGTACACAACGAGAACCAACTGGACGATGCAGGTCGCGGGGATCAGGAACTGGTTGCAGGAGGCGCCATCGCCCCGGTGAGCGTCATGCCGTCTGCAAGGGTCGGTACGACCTGATCGCGGGATTTCCTGCCGCCGTATACGTAGACCGGCATACCGACGGCCAGTTGGTTCTTCAGGTAGTTCATATCCTCCATCTGCACCCGCACGCATCCATGCGATGCCGGATACGGCGGAACGCTCAGGGATCCGTGAATCGCATACCCACCGTCGAAGTAGTACGGCTCATAGAGGCCCCCGAGATAGGAGATCCGCCACCCCTGCACGTGCCGATAGAACCTGAACGCCCCTTCAGGAGTACGGGCTCGAGACGCGCCACCCGACAGGCCCCTGTAGGTTCCACCGCTGCCAGACGAAATGGGAACGACGGTGGCAACTCGGTTGTCCACTACGAGGTAGAGCACCTGGCGGCCGAGATCGACCTCCACACGGTCGGGATCCGTCGATGCCGCCAGGATGATCGACTCGTCGAGAAGATCCCAGTACGAGGACCTGAACAGGCCGTCCCTCTCGAGGTCGTGCTCCTTCTGGAACGCGACCACGGCAGCCTCGAGTGGTGCCCCGTAGTAGCCGTCGATCGGGCCCGGGCGGAACCCGAGCTCCGTCAGGCGTTCCTGGAGCTTGGTCACCCCGTAGTAGCTCGATCCGGGTCCGAGAACCGATGGAGGGGCCCACCCCTCCCCTGCACCAAAGACATTCGGATCATCGAACGAGATGCCGAGTGCGGGAACGGCCCAGAGAACGGCGAGCGCAACGGTCAGCCCCACCGTGATCGTGAGGCGTTGCGAAACCCGTCTCTCAAGCATCCACTTCCCTGGCATACTCATAGGCATCGTCCTCTCGATGCCGCGGGTTGAGCCTACTTCGGATCCCTGGGAATCGATGCCTTCAATTCGTCCAGTCCGGGCATCGAAGGATCGTGACGCTCGACGGCCGCCATCAGCCGCGATGCCGTCTGGTGATCCCCCAGCAACGCAGCGGTTCTCGCAGCAACGAACCACTGACGTAGATCCTCTTCGAAGGGATTCTCAACGAGCTTCTTGGGATTGATCACGTTCCAGGCCTCCGCGAGGCGCTCGTTGTCGATCAGGAAGGACGCGTACACGACTCGTGCCTCCTTGACCGTCGCAGGACGGCCGCCGAGCTCCTGAAGTTCGTGCCACACCTTCTGGACGTCCGAATCCCGATCGAGTGCCCGTAGCGAATCCATCTCCACCGGCATGTGGACCGTGTCGCCCGTGAGGCGTCGGTAGGTCCGCAGTTCGGCGAGTGCTTCCTTCCACATCCCGGATCGGTACGCGCTCAAACCGAGCAACTCCCGAACGGCGACCGCGCGAGGAGAGAGCGCCTTCGTCTTCAACAGCAGCGCGTATGCCTTCCGATACCGTCCCGATGCAAAAGCGTCGGTGCCGGAGTCCAAGAGATAGAGAGTCTCCTCCAGCCGCTCTTTTCGAGTGACCCTCGTGATCTCCTCGCGTAGCCACTTCGGGAGCGTCGTCCCCTTCCCCGTGACGATTCGCCGGCTCGCTGCGCGGCCATCGACACTCGACTTCTCATTCCTCGGCATGCTCCTCCAACGCAATGGGCCGCCCTCACGGCGGCCCATCTCTCACGTATGTGTCCGGCGGCGACCTACTCTCCCAGGGGCGTGAGCCCCAAG
>CAYLHS010000065.1:0-12335 GCA_964383535.1 uncultured Acidimicrobiia bacterium | reverse complement strand
CCCCGCTTTCACGAGCGTGATGGGCCAGCCTGGAAGGGGCGGCCGACCCGGCGAGTTCAGTGAGCACCACCCTATTCAGTGAACGACGAGCACCCGTGCTCAGTGCCGATTCGACGGATCGACGGACCAGTTCGTGACTGAAGGAGACTCCGTCTTCCTCTTCGCGCAGCAGGCCGGATCTGACACACTCGGCCAGGTGCTCATTGGCCGATCCCAGAAGCGTCTCGACTAGGGCCGGTTCAACGTTTCCGGGAACCACCGCGACGAGATCGAGCACTCGCCGTGCTTCCGTCGAGAGTCTCGACGCTCTGGCAAGAACGCCATCCTGAATCGACGAGGGGACTCCCCCCGTGCCTGAGATGAGCACTTCGGTCACGAACAGGGGGTTTCCTCCGGTCAAGGTCAGGATCTCGCCGGGATCGAGCCCGGTGTCCTGGACCATCGTGGAGACCGCGGTCGGTGAGAGACCATCGAGATGGATCCGAACGACGTCCTGAGGTGCGAGGCTTCCAATCACTGCGCGCAGGGGATGGTCATAGTCGACCGCAGCATCCCTATACGTGAGGACGAGCAGCCCGTTGAGGGTGGCCGCTCGTCGACCGACGTACCTGATGGTGTCGAGCGTCGCCTCGTCCGCCCACTGGGTGTCCTCGAGGACGAGCACCGTCGGCCGCAGCTTCCGGGAGAGCAGTTCGAAGAGCGCTTCCGTGACGGCTCTACGGTCACCTTCCTCCAAGGGATCGGACAACGACGGCTCATCACGGGCGATGTCCCAGAAGGGGCCGAGTGGTTGGGGAGTCAGCAGATCATCGCAGAAGCCGACCAGCACGTGCGCCTCGTCCCCGTGCTGTTCCGCAAACGCCTCGACGAGAGCGCTCTTGCCGATCCCGGCATCACCCCGAAGGAGCACCACCTTGCCACCGGACGATCCGACTCCGTGCAGGAGGTCGGTCAGCGCATCGAGTTCGCGATCCCGCTCCAGGAGCGTAGGAGGCGGGCGGTGTGGAGTGCCGGTCATCCCTAACGATCCTACGGTCGAAACGTCCGTGGGCTAGGAGATATCTGGGGGATTCCCCGTTCTTGCGTGAGACAGACAGCGTCCCCGGTCTGCAAGAAGGGCGGACACGGCCGGCGTAGCATCGGGGCCATGAGCAAACGTACACGCATCGGGGTTGTCGCAGGAGCCGGCATCGGTGCCGCAGCCGCGGCAGCCCTCCGCCGCAGGAAGACCCACGTTTCGAATGAGGCCGACGCCATCCCGACATCGGTCGGTCGCGCCTACCTCGATCATCTCGCCCAAGCGATCCGAATCCCGACCGTCACCTATGAAGACTGGGACCGTGTCGACGAGTCCCAACTGGCACGCTTCCGCGAGTTTCTCTTGGACACGTACCCGCTGACCCACGAACGTCTCGAATGGGAGATCGTCGGTGACCACTCTCTCTTGTTCCGTTGGGATGGTGCCGACGCGACGCTGCCACCCGTGTTGTTGATGGGTCACTACGACGTGGTGCCTGTGGAACCGGGAACGGAAGACACGTGGGAACAGCCACCCTTCCACGGCATTGAAGACGACGAGTTTCTATGGGGCAGAGGTGCGCTGGACGACAAAGGGCAAGTGATCGCCCTCTTCGAGGCGGTCGAGTCCCTGCTCTCAGAAGGGTTTACGCCGACCGCAACGATCTACTTGTCGATCGGCCACGACGAGGAGGTAGGTGGCAGCCGGGGTGCGTCCGTCGTGGCCCGGCTCCTCGCCGAGCGCGGACTCCGCTTCGAATTCGCCCTCGACGAAGGCGGGGCCGTCGGCGAGGAGCTCCTCCCCGGAACAACCAGTCAGGTCGGGCTGATCGGCGTCGGCGAGAAAGGCTACGTGAACGTCGAGATCACTGCCGAAGGTGACGGTGGGCACTCGTCGTCGCCTCCACGACAGTCGGCGATCGGCAGGATCGCCACCACGATCGCCGCGCTCGAAGCGTCACCGATGGGTGCCCACATGGAGGTGCAGCAAGAGCTGCTCGCGGCGTTCGCCGAGGTACTCCCGCAGCCACAGCGGTTTCTGTTGAGAAACTCGGGCCGGTTCAGCGGTTTGCTCGAACGGAGATTCTCGAGTGCACCGATGACCAACGCCCTGATCAGAACGACCGGCGCACCCACCATCGTGTCGGGTGGCGTGAAACCGAACGTTCTCGCTCAACGAGCCCGTGCGATCGTCAACTTCCGGATCCTCCAAGGTGACACGATCGACGACGTCCTCGCGTACGTCCGCTCGCTCGCACCAGACGGGGTTACGGTGGACACGATCGGGGAGGATTTCGTCTCCGAGCCGTCCCGACTGTCGAGCGCGGCCTCGTTCGGGTTCCAACTGATCGCCGACTGCATCTCCAGCGCCTTCCCCGGCACGGTCCCGGCGCCCTGGATCCTGATGGCCGCCACCGACTCGCGTCACTACGCCGACATCGTCGACGACATCTACCGGTTCGCCCCATTCCGGGCACGACCCGAAGACATGGGACGCATCCACGGCACGAACGAGCGATTCAGGGTGGCCGACGCCGACGCGGCGGTCGCCTTCTACCGCAAGCTGATCTCGGGCATCGGAAGAGAACCGAACGAATAGAGGCGACCACACAACCCACCTGGCCCTACGGCTTCGTCACGGGGACCAACGAAACTGTCTCCGCCGTCTGCTGACTCCCCGAACCTCGCTGCGCGCCTGAGGGAGGAACGACGCTTCTCGATCTCACGCCGGGCTTCGACCGTGCCGGTCGCGGAACTCCGAACGACGGGACGTCGGCTACCTGACGACCGCCAGGTCCGGCATCGTCCGCACCGTCGTGTCGACCGCTTCGGGGTCCTTCGGGGCGGGAGCGCCCACCCGATCGGCGAGACGTCCAACCTGTGGCGTGACCCGTGACGTCCACGACCCGACCGCCTGGTTGTAGGAGCCGGTGGCGGTCTCGAGGCTCCTACCGATCTTGGCGAAGTGCCCGATGAACGTACCGAGCCGGTTGTGCAGCTCCTTCGCATCGTCGACGATGAGCCGTGCCTCGACCACGGCACGCTGTTCGACGAGCAGCTGTGCGGCTGCCCGCAGCACCGCGAGCAAGGTCGACGGGCCCGCAACCACGATCCGCATGGCCATCAGGCGTTCGAACAGGCCGGGGTCGGCGGCCATCGCCGCCTGGAACACGGCCTCGTGTGGCAGATACAGAACGACGAACCCACCGGCGGCATCCTGCTGGTAGCCGCGGTCGATGAGGTTCTTCGCCTCCCTCTCGATCTCTTTCGCGTGCTCGCCAAGCAGCCTGACACCGTCGGCCGGATCCTTGGCGTCGAGGGCGTCGAGGAGACGTGCGATCGGGAACTTGGCGTCGATGATCAGTTTGCGCTCACCCGGCAGGCGAACCGTCGCGTCGGGACGGCCGTTGCCGGCGGTGTCCTGCATCACGAAGTCCCTGCCCTCGGTGAGGCCGGCATACTCGAGGAGGTTCCGCAGCGTCACCTCACCCCACGAACCACGGGTACGGTCGTTGGTGAATACGGCTGCGATCTGGCCGATCTGCTGCCCGAGCGACGACACGTGCCCTTGCACCTGCCCTTCGAGCTTGGCCATCGCCTGCTCCACCTGCGCAACGAGTGGACCCATGTCGGCGGTCACTTCTTGTTGTTTTCGGCGACGGGTGAGGAGCCACACCACGGTTCCGGTAACGACGGCGGCCCCAACAACACTGACGATCACAACGGTCACATTCACCATGTCTGTTCCTCCTGGTTCGCACCGTATCGGGAGGGTGTGACAGAAAACGTGGCACCCCGCGAGACAGGTGGTCACGAGCGCCACTGAGTCGGGAGTAGCCTGTCCCGATGAAGCTCCTCGCTCTTCTCGCGGTGCTCGCTCTCCTGTTGGTGGGGTGCGGGGGCAACACCTCGACCTCATCCACCGGCACGACGCCCGCACCCCCCACCACGACGACCGAAGCGCCCACCACAACAGCCCCCACCACCACAACACCCACCACCACGACGACCGAAGCGCCCACCACAACGGCGACCACCACCGAGGCCACGACGACCACGGCGGCAACGACAACCACCGAGGCCACCACAACCACCACAACGGCGCCCGCCACGACGGCGCCCGAGTACACCGTTGCCAACTACGGGCTCTTCCCCCCGGTCTTCGCAGGCACCGACGCTCACGGGTCTGGCTGCGCCCCGGGAAGCCCCACCCTGCCGGACGGAATCTGGTTCGGGTTCGTGACAAGCGTCACCACCACCGCCTACTCCTTCGACCTCGCCTGCTTCTGGACCGGCCAGGCAGCCATCGATCACGCGACCGCCAACGGCGATGAGGCCTTCGATTTCTACATCGGAAACGACAACCCCACGCTCAGAACGGTGACCTTCGACCCGGCCGGGACCGCCTACTGGATCGACGCCTCGGCATCCGACCTGACACCCCAGCCGATTCCGATGCCCGACTGGCCGTCCAACACCGGCAGCCACTACGTGCCGTGCCCCGGTCAGTACTGCGCCGTGTGGGCCTACATCAACAGCGGGGTGGTCACCGAACTGGTCGAGCAGTACCTCCCATAGGTGCTCGGGAGTTGGACCGGAAGGGTCGTATCCTCGTGATGTGACCTACTGCCGGACGCTCTCACGCATCACCATCTTCGCGATCGCCGTTGTGCTGCTGGCGAGCTGCGACTCTGCGGGTACGACCACGACAACGACCGCTGCGGCCGGCACGACCGCACCCTCATCCCCGAGTGAGTTCAGTGTGGGCAACTACGGCCTACTTCCCGATCCGTTACCCGGCTCCGACAATGCGAACGGCTCAGGCTGCAACCCCGCCGGCGGCGACCTGTCCGACGGAATCTGGTTCGGCTACGTCGTCGACGTCACCACCGACACGCTGACCTTCGACCTTGCGTGCTTCTGGACCGGTCAGGCAGCCGTGGACGCCGCCGCGAAAGACGGACAGCAAGTCAGCAACGACTCCTACATCCGCAACGACGATCCGACCACTCGCACTGTGCAACGTGACCCCGCCGGAACCGCCTACTGGGTGGACCCCGCAATGGCTGGTGTCGAGAGCGTCGCCATGTCCGACTGGCCGGTCGACACCGGCCTTCAGGAGTGCCCAAGCGACCACTGCGCCGCGTGGGTCTACATCAACGGCGGAGTGGTCACCGAACTCGCCGAGCAATTCCTGCCGTGAGGCTCAGCTCGCCTCGCTCATCTTGAGCATGCCGAACATCGCGCCTTGCGGGTCGGTGACGATTGCGAACCGCCCACCGGGGAAGTCGACCGCCGGCACGATCCCGGTTGCGCCCGCCGCCACCGCACGCTTGAACGCATCGTCGACATCGTCGACGGCGAAGTACACCATCCAGTAGCTCGGCACCTGGGCCGGGACGCCGTCAGCCATCTCCATACCGCCGAGGATCGACTCGCCGTCGATCTGAAACTCCGTGTAGTCGCCCTGCCCCTCGCCCATCGAGCTGGTTGTCACGGCCCAGCCGAAGACCTTCGGGTAGAAGTCGTGAGCTTTCGTGATGTCCCGTGCGTTGAGTTCACCCCACACGAAGGTGCCGGCGTCGTCGCAACGAAAACTGCCCTCGCCGGCCGGTTCCCACACGGAGATGAACGCACCGGTGGGGTCTTGAAACACGCCGATCTTGCCCATGTCGCCAACGGGGAACGCGGGCATGATCACGACGCCACCCGCCGCCTTCACCTTCTCGCCGACCGCCGCCGCGTCGTCGGTGCCGATGTACAACGCCCAGAAGGAAGGCCCGCCGGGTGACATCTTGACTCCGATGCCGGCGACATCTTCACCACCGTCCGGCAACCGGGCGATACCGTACCCTCCGTACTGCGGATCATCCGACACGTCCGTCTCCCAGCCGAAGAGGGTGCCGTAGAACTCGCGCGACGCCGCAGGATCATCGCTCGAGAGGTCGATCCAGGCCGGTCGCCTCGATCGTGGCTTGCTGTCTGCCATGAGGACTCCTTGCCGAGAACCCTTTCGACCCGTTCGGGTCGCCACACCCGAAACTACCAGGACTCTCCACGTTCACGGCCCGTATTCAGCAAGGGATCTGGGGTTGTTTCCTCCCCCAAAACGCAGTCATCGGTCTTCAGTCGTCAGTCTTCGGTTGGGGACGCGGCCTGAATCGACGCAAGACCTGAGAGCGAGTGTCTTACCGACAACCGAGAACCGAGAACCGGCGGGCAAAGCCCACCACCCTGCGATTCAAGATTCCGCCAGGTTTTGCCGATCATCCACCCCATGGACGTCCAGCCCGACGCAGACCCGTTCGGCCTGCCCATCGAAGACAGCAAGCCCTTTGAGATGGTCCAGCGTGCATCGCTGGCCCCCACCAGGAAGCACCGTGCGCCGCTATGGGCGATATCCGGATTCCTGCTCGTTCTTCTCGTGGTCGGCGGCGGTGCCTTCGCAGCCAGAGCGTGGCTGACGGGCACCAGCCAGACCGCCGCCGAATGGATCCCGGCGTCGGTCGACCTCTACGTCGGCGCCGACCTCGTCCGGCTCCAATCCGAGGACCTCGACAGCCTCCTCCAGGCACTCGGCCGGTCCGGCGGCGAGTCGCTGGTCGACGACCTCGACCAGCTTCTTCGTGACCAGTACGGCATGACGTTCGAGGACGACGTCAAGCCGTGGCTGGGCCGCACGATCGCGTTTGCCGGACGGTTCGACCCTCTGACCGCAAGTGACCAGGTGCCCGGCGACATGCTTGTCGCGATCGAAGTGCGTGACGATGCGAAAGCCGACGACTTCCTCGACGCGACCGCAGCGAACGCGTCGCTCAATGAGGAACCGGCCGGCACCGGTCGCCTGTGGAACAGTGGCATGAGCGACCTGTGGGTATGGCATGGAGACGGGGTCATCCTCTTCGGCAACCTCCCGATGATCGAACAGGCGATGGCCATGAACCCGTCGGCGTCTCTCGCCGCAAATGCCGACTTCCAAACGATGACGTCGAAGCTTCGCCGCTCCAGAGCGGTGACGCTCTACATGAACGGCTCCTCACTTCTGACCAGTTCAGGAGGCGCCTCCCTCTACCCCGGCATCGACGTCGGAAACATCGGCAACGCTGTGGCGGCGCTCGACTTCTCCAGCGACGGGTTCATCCTCGACGCGATCGCACCGCAGCCTCAGTATGCAGGCGGCGTCTATGACATCGGCGACGACTCATTCCTGGCGAGCCTCGACGAGCAGACCATCGGGTTCGTTCGTATCGGCAGCGCCTCCAACATCTACGATGCGCTCGTTGCAGGACTGGATGCCTCCGGGATCTTCACCGAGGACAACGAGCCTGTCTCTCCGGAACAGCAACTCGCCGATCAGCTCGGCTTCGATGTCGTGAATGACCTGATTCGCAAGCTCGACCGCCCGACCGGTGTCGCGGTCCGCCTCCACCAGGACAACACGTTCGGGTTCGTCGCCGCGTTCGGGACGACGCAACCCGACGAGGTGAAGCCTGCAGTGGACGAGCTCACAGGAATGATCGAAGATCAGATGGGCCTGACGATCGGCGATCTCGACGGGACCGGCCCTGCCGACGCCGTGGTCGGAGTCGTAGACCAGTGGCTTGCGGTCGGCTCGGACCGTGACGACGTTCGTATGCTCGCCTCCACCCCAGCGGTGCCGCTCACCGGCACGACCCGGTACGTGCAGGCAGTCTCGAACCTGCCGGACGGTGAGCAGGTGATCGCGTACGTCGACATCAGGTCGCTGCTGTACCGGTTCGCCGGCGAGATGGACTTCCCCGCCGGGCTCAACGCGTTGACGGCGCTGGCAGTCGGCGAGAGTACCGACGGCGAGTATCAGCGGGCGACGTTCTTCTTGTCGGTCAACGGCCAGGCGGCATCGTCGAGTTCGTCCGAGTCGCCCGGGTCGCTCGCCGCGGCAGGCCTGACCGACTGAGGACCAACACACACCACCGGAGCGGGCCGCAACCGTTTCCTCCCCTCGCGAGGCCCGCAGGGCCGAGTGTTGGGGGGAGTCGGAGGGGGGTAGGGCGTAGCCCGGATTGGGGGAGGTGGACTCGGCCAAAGGCCGAGGACGGAGGGGGCCGCACCCACCAACGCAGCTCTTGAGCAGGCCGGTCGCGGCGCCGATACAACAAGCACGACTCCCGCGCGGAAGGTGATCGAGTGGAACCGACGCCCGATCAGAAACTGGGCGCCACCCCGTTGGTCTATCGGCGCGCCCGTCTGGGTCGGGCAGGGTTCGCACTGGCACCGGTCGTTGCGCTGATCGCCGCGGGCACGCTGTGGGTGGCCGGAGAGTCGATCGTGCTGGTGTGGTTCGAGGTCGCCATGGCCGCCGTGCTGGAAGCGGTGGCGTTCGCGCTGAACCGGCTGAGTGTCGTCGTGGACGATCGAAGGATCGTCGTGAATCGGATCTTCTTCTCGCAAGCGGTCGAATGGCAATCGGTGGCGGCCTACTACCTGCCGAACGCGTCGACCAAGGGCGGCGTGATGACCATCTCGCCGATCACCGGCACGATCTCCCTCCCCCACAGCAGAACCCTGGGGATCGCCCTGGTGCTGGAAGCTTCCGACGGGACACGGATGAGTGTCCTCGGCGGTCTGCACCCCGTGGACGGGGACGACCCACCGCTCGCGTCGCTGCTGCGCGAGAAGGTGATGCAGCACATCTACCCGGGTCTGAGAAGCGCGTTCGAGGCGGGTGAGCCGATCACATTCGGTCCTCTGTCGCTGAGCCGCCGCAACGGACTCCGGTTCCGCAAAGAGAGAATCTCTCCCAGCGAGTTGCGCAACTACTCGCTGATCCTCCGCAGGGACCTGCTTGTATTGACCCAGGGCGACCCGGAACGCGGCGATCCGACCATCAGGTGGGATCGGGTTCCCAACGTGGACATCTTCCTCAACTTGTTCTACGAGCTGAAGAAGACCGTTCCGACACCCTCGTGGGCGTGAGCAGCGGCCGGCGATTCGCCAGATCGTCGACCGAGGAGCACACTGCCGCGACCTGGGACGGCGAGTCGCCCTCGGCAACGGCGATGGTAGGAAAGGTTGGCTGGTGAACGAACGCGTCGACGATGAGCTGTCCTACGAGCGGTCATCGGTTGAACAACTGGGTGCGTCTGCGGTGTTCGCAATCGCCGCTGTGGCGGTCCTCGCGTTCCTGTTCACCGGTGGCGCAACCCCGATCGTGTGGCTGCCCGTCGGTGTGGCGGTGGTGTCGGGGACCGCGGCGTTGATCGTGAGCAGCCTCAACGTCGACACGAGCGGAGGGCAGATCGTCGTGCATCGCATCGGGGAAGACCAGGCGATGCGGTGGGCCGAGGTGTCTGCCTACTACCTGCCGAAGCGCACCGCCCGTGTGGTGTTGCGAGCGACGACCGGTCCGTGGGGTGTGTTGACGCTGGTCGACGGTGCCAACCCGAGACTGTCGATGCGTTTGGTGTCTACCGACGGGGGGAGGGTGGATGTGCCGAAGAAGATGCATGCCAGCGGTGGCGGCCCGCCGCTCGGGACGTTCGTGCAGCAGCGAGTCGTGAAGCGGGTCTACTCGTCAATCCGCACGAAGTTCGACGACGGCAAGATGGTCGAGTTCGGTCCCGTGTCGCTGAGTAAGCAGGACGGGCTGGTATTCAAGGGGGTCCGTGTGCCTCCGAGCGAGCTGCGCACCTATTCGTTGCTGGTGCGCCGGGGCAGGCTTGTGCTGGCGAAAGGCAAACTCCAGCGGGGCGACCCGTCGGTCCGCTGGGACAAGGTCCCCAACGTCGACATCTTTCTCAGTCTGTTCTACGAGCTGAAGAAGACGGTGCCGATGGCCTCCTGGGCGTGAGAAGAGCCCGCCGGTCGGCCTGAGTGTCCAGAGGTAGAGACGCGGCAGTGTCGGGCTGATGTTCGACACCGGAGGGGTCCTCCCTCGCGAGCGGATCGAGTGTTCGAGACCAACATCCCGGCGGGCACCTACACCCGGCTCAGGGCCTTCTTCAACAGGTCGATCACGGCGGCTTCCTCGGGACTGCCCGGTTCGGGCCCGTACCAGAGGGTGATCGAGATCGTCACCTGCGAAGTGCCTCCAGCGACGATCAGGACGGTGTCGGGGGTGCCGGACTGGGAGTCGGCGGGTGAGATCATCTCGAGTGCCCAATCCCCGATGCCGGCAAGCTCGACCGCCTGCAGGTCGAGTTCGCCGGCGCCCTGTGAGTAGGACTCTGGCGTCTGTGGGATGGTCGCCTGGATCGAGAGGGCGTTGAAGAAGGTGCACTGATGGATGAGTGGCGTCCCGAGATCGTCCTCGCCCTGTGGCTCCTCAGCGTCGGGAAAGACGGCTTGCACCTCGTCGATGGTGAGCAGTTTGCAGGCGTCGAGGCCGGTTCCCCAGTCTTGCGGAATGGTCGGCTGGGTGGTGCCGGTATCCCCGTCGGATGGTGGCGGTGCGGGCATCTCTTCGGTGAAGTCTTCGACCTTGGTGAACACGTAGGTGGAGACGTTGCCGGGAGCGATCCAGGTGAGGGTGTCGGCGTCGCAGGTGAGCTCGGCGCCTGGCCCGGTGCCGCTACCCGAGTAGTCCTGGACGCCCTCACCGGCCTGTACCCATTCGTCGAGCCAGGCGTACGGGGTGAGCGAGTAGTTGTGGCCTGCGGCTTCGGTGACGAACGTGCCGAGGTCCGACCGGTACAGGGAGAACTGGACGCTGCCGGTCTGGTCGATCCTGGCGATGGGTGCGTTGTCGGCGTCGAACTGCGTGTAGACGGGGGTGGAGTCGGTGAAGTCGATGAGCCCGTTGTCGTTGGTACCGATCGTCAGCATGATGCCCTGGCCACCTTCCGTGTTGTGGCCCTGCTGTGTGTAGGCGATGCTCATCCAGATCCCGGGGAAGCAGGATGCCTGCTTGGTGGGAAGCTGACCAGCCCAGTGGAAACCGATCGACTGGACCATCGACCCGTTGGCGTGCATGAGGGCGACGAGCTTGGCTTTCACCTGGTTGACGAGCGGTCCGAGGACGACGCTGAGGATCTTGCCGGCGGCGCCGGTGAAGACGACAGAGTCGAGCAGGTTGGAGATCTCATCTCCGGTGAGACGTTCGACGGTGGCGGTCACCTGCCACTGGCCGTCGTAGAGGGTTCCATTCTGAGTGTCTTCCGGTGACTCGGGGAGTGTCTCGTAGTGCAGCTGGGCGGTGCCGTCGTCGCTGACCTTGTCGTCGTGTGACGCGTCGGTGGCGAGTTCGACGGCGGAGAGGGACTCGGTCTTCCACGTGACGGGTTTGCCGTCGGTGCTTGCGCTCGGCAGATCGACTCCGGCGAGCTTCGCGCAGTCGACGATGGCAGGCGCCCATGAGGCACCGGACGCTTTGACGGTGGCGGTGACGTCACCTTTGTGGGTGGCTTCCCCTTCGTGGGTGAGGTGGTCGGAGGTGGGGTCGGAGGCGAGGGTGACGACCCAGGGTTTCATATAGGAGGCCATGAGCGACAGGGTGCCGACGATACCGAGGCCGAACTTGATGGCCGACACGACGGCGCCACCGAGGATGGAGATGAGCCCGGACACGACCTCCTTCGCGAGGTCGACGGCCAGGTTCCAGATGTCTTTGATGATGGTCGGCACCCAGGAGTCGTCGTCGATTTTGATCGCGTTGAAGATGCTGTCGAGGACGCCGTTGATCCAACCGCTGAGCCCCGAGCAAAGCGTGCCGTCGGCGATCGGGTAGGCGACGAGCGCACCCTGGATCGGCTGGTACGAGGCGGTTCCCGCCTCGGTGCCGGCTTCCCTGGCGATGTTGGAGACGAACAGCACCATCACGAGGTTGGGGAACATGATGGCGGCGGGGTGGGTCCAGTCGTGGGCGTCCGCGCCGCCGAGCAGCGCGAGGGCTTGGGACGCTTCGGGGCTGTCGTAGCCGCTCACCCAACCTGCGACCAGATAGGAGAACGGCGGCGCCCCTTCGGGCATCGGGACGAGGTCGTCGAGTTGACCGCCGGTGACCCCGCCACCCGATTGGAGTTCGGCTGCGAATCCTGCGAGCTGATCCTGCTGGAGCTGGACCGGTGAGTCGCCGCCGGTGACGGCGCTGAGCGGGACGGTTGCGTCGAACGTGTCGTACACACCGATACCGGCGGAGGCGAGCTCGGCAACGAGCTCGTCGGCGGAGGGGGCGGAGGTCGTGGGGTTGCTCGTGTTCTCGACTGACTGACCACAGGCGGTGACGAGAAGTGTGAACGCGACGGCGATGCCGATCAGACGTTGGTGACTCCCCGTGCGACCCTCGCTTCCCACTGTGGCAGTCTATCCCCCGCCAGTGCTTGGTGTCAGTAATAACTGGA
>CAYLHS010000064.1:0-12408 GCA_964383535.1 uncultured Acidimicrobiia bacterium | reverse complement strand
CGGCGGCCGCCAGGTAGCCGGCTTTCAGATCCGAGGTGTAGAAGATGGCGATGACTGCGATGACACCGATGTCATCGGCGACAGCGACAGACAACAGAAAGAGCTTTGCCCCTGAAGGGATGCGTGGACCTATGAGTGCCACGATCCCGACCGCGAAGGCGATGTCAGTTGCCATCGGGATGCCCCACCCGCGAGCGATCTCGGCACCCTGACCGATCGTGACAGCTGCATAGATGATGGCGGGGAAGATCATCCCTCCCAGGGCAGCGGTGACAGGGAGGACCGCGGCCTTCGGATCCTGAAGGTCGCCCACGACGAGTTCGCGCTTGATCTCGAGACCGACAACGAAGAAGAAGATGGCCATCAGGCCATCGTTGATGATGTGGAGAACAGATTCATCGAAGTGGAAGGTTCCGAACTCCACAACCACGTGAGTGTCGAGTATCGCGTGGTAACTGTCGGAGAGTGCGCTGTTCGCCCAGATCAGTGCAGCGACGGCCGCAGCCAGCAGCACGATGCCAGAGGATGCCTCGATCTGGCCGAACCGGAGGAGAGGTCTGATGAACGCCTTCGGTATGAATCTGTCCGACGTAGCCCAGGTTCGGTGACTCGGTTCCATGTCAGCCGCCGTTCGCCTTTCGACCCGGGTGGTTCGAGTTGGGGAGTCTAGATGAGAACCGACGCGCTGTTGAGGTCGCCGGCCCCACCAATCCCCGTTCTTGTCACGTCCACCCTCGCTGGGCGAAGCCAGGATTGACAAGAACGGGAGGGGGCCCTACTTGGTTCGGAACCCGCCCAGCTCGTTGATCAGCACCCAGCTCACCACCGACCCAATCGTGATGTCGTCCGACGCAACTGCTGCCGGCACAATCCCCGCCGACCCACGCTGGGCCTTCCCCAAGCGCGCTTCCCGCATCGCCTGGAACCGCTGCTGCCACAAGGCGAAATTCTCAGGTCGCAGATCGACCCAGCCTTTCGCGGCCCAGCGCTCCATGTCCTCGTCGGACATGGGAATGACCGTCTCGCCGGCCGTCTCGGGGATCCTGATGCGGGGGCCTCGCACCAGCGCATCGCCCTCCATCGTCAGGATCGGCAGACCCAGCGACGTGATCGTGTCCCGAAGACTCGGACGTTCCTTCAACAACTCGGTCGTCGCACGAGCTATCTCAGCACCGGTGGCAGCGAGTACCGCAGGCAGCCTTCCATAGGTCAGCTTCAGCAACTCGGCTTCCCACAGCAGCTTCGACAACTCGGGCGGTCCGAGCTGCCCGAGCGCCACGCTGTGGGTGTCGGTCTTCTCCTCGAGCCGTTGGAGGCGAGCAAGCGCGTCCTGGCGCAGCACGCCCGCCCGGTAGCTCGGGTCGACCACGGCAGCATCCATCGCTCCAATGACATCCCTGCCGGTCGTGGAACCCACGATCTCCTGGAAACAGATGTCCGCCACCTCTTCGGCGGTCACGAACTCCATCTGCCGTAGTGCCGTGATCGCCTCGAACTCACCCTTGGTGAACACCCCGTTCTCACCGGTGGCGACCACGGGCAGTTGCAGCTCGGACCCCGCCTCGAAGGCTCCCGGGTCCATTCGAACCTGAAGCTTTTTATCGAGCAGTTCGGTCATCGCCTCGTAGAGGCGAACCGGCTCGCCGCGCTCGGTGATCGTCCGATAGCCGATGTCGCCAAAGCCGACCATGGCCGCCGGCTTGATCTCCTTGACGATCGGGCCACCCGCAGTGCGACCCATCAGAAACAGCAAGCCCGTGTGGGCAAACGCGACAGACGCTTTAGTCATCAACTGGGCGGAGGGGCGATCCTCGGAGTGGGTATACGGAATGTTCAACCCCATTCCGCCCGTCCCGGTCGTGCCGATTTTCAGATACAGCCTCGTGCCCACCTCCCGCATAGCCCGGTCGAGGATCATGGCGTGTCTGATGAGCTGGGGCACCGCCTGGGAGAGGATCAGACTCTCGACATCGTGAGCGACGACATCCACAGGCAACGACGAGTCCATCTGAAGCCGGTCGATGCTCCGTTTGGCGATCTTCGACGTCGTGTACACGTCCTGGTAGCTGATGGCCGTCGCCGTATTGATCGAGTCGATGATCACGTCCGGCCGGTACCGATCGATCAGGTGCGCAAGACGAGATCGGTCGAACGCTTCGTCGATAGGACCCAGCAAATCAGCGAAGATGCCCTCTCGGGCATCTTCATCCTCCAGCAGCTCTCTGCGCGAGGTCTGCGCAAACGCTTCTCTGGCGAAGACGTCACCCCACTCCCCCACGAACTCTGTCGTGCCATCAGGGAACAGGGCGCGAAGATCAGCGCACGCTTGTTCAGTGTCCCTCTCGTACAGCGAAGCGATCACGATGCGCTCAGGATGCAGATCGGTCGCGATGCGGTGTGCGACCTGAAAGCCGACCAGCCCGGCTCCTCCGAGAATCATGAACGTTCGGTCCTCCACGCGTACCTCCGTACTCGCCGGGCGTACCTCCAGGCTACCGTGCGCGAAACCAGGAGAACCCGCCTATCCGCAGACGGCCCGACACCCCCATCACCCTGTCCTTCTTGCGTGAGTCAGGTAGGCATTGTGGACTGAACTCACGCTCGAACAGGGGAAGTCCCAGGTTCTCTAGCCTTGAGGCATGAGCGGTGCACTCAATCCGAGCCAACGCAGCCGTGACATCGGGCGCTTGAAGACCGAAACGTACGACGTTCTCATCATCGGAGGTGGCATCACGGGCGCCGGCGCCGCACTCGACGCAGCCACCAGAGGCATGACCGTCGGCCTCATCGAGCAGCGGGATCTCGCGTCCGGCACGTCGAGCCGTTCCAGCAAGCTCGTCCACGGTGGACTTCGCTACCTGGAACAACTCGACGTCCGTCTCGTCCGTGAAGCCCTCCGCGAACGTGGGCTGCTCCTGGATCGCCTCGCACCCCACCTCGTCCGCCCTGTCTCATTCCTGTACCCCCTCACCCACCGGGCATGGGAGCGTCTCTACGTCGGTGCAGGGGTCACCCTCTACGACGTGTTTGCAGGCCCGAGTTCGCTTCCCCACCACCAGCAGCTCTCACGCACCAAGGCGGTCGGCCTGTTCCCGGCCCTGCGGCGTGACAGCCTCGTCGGTGCCGTTCGGTATTGGGACGCCGAGGAAGACGACGCCCGCTTCGTCGTGACCGTCGCTCGAACCGCGGCCGCTCACGGAGCAGCCATCGCACCGAGCGTCGAAGCTGTGGGCATCCTGCAGGACAGAGGGCGCGTTACCGGGGTGGAGGCACACTGCCTCGAGTCGGGAGAGCGCTTTCAGATCCGATCACGCGCAGTCGTGAACGCGACGGGCGTGTGGACCGACCACATCCAGGACCTCGCTGGGCGTGGGGCGATCCACGTCCGTGCCTCGAAAGGCATCCATCTCGTCGTGCCGCGAGACCGCATCGAGGGCACCGTCGGCCTCATCACGAAAACCGAAAAGAGCGTCCTGTTCGTCATCCCGTGGGGTCGACACTGGATCATCGGCACGACCGACACCGACTGGAACCTCGACCTGGCACATCCGGCAGCATCGAGGACGGACATCGACTACCTGCTCGGCCACGTCAATCGAATGATCGACCCGCCCATCACCCACGACAATGTCGAAGGGGTCTATGCAGGACTTCGTCCCCTGCTCTACGGGGAGTCGGACTCTACGTCGAAGCTGAGTCGTGAACACGCGGTGAGCGAGGTCGTGCCAGGTCTGATCACCATCGCCGGCGGCAAGTTCACCACCTACCGAGTGATGGCCAAGGACGTTATCGATGCCGCGGCCGCAACCCTGGGAGGGAGCTTCCCGAACTCGACCACCGAGCACGTCCCTCTCCTTGGCGCCGACGGATTCCACGCCCTGTGGGATGGACGCCAGGACCTGGCCAACCGACGACGCATGCCCACCGAGATGGTGCAGCACCTCCTCCACCGATACGGCACCCTCGTCGATGAACTGCTCCAGACGATCGACGCCAATCCGGCGCTCGGTGCCGGACTCTCGGGCGGCTACCTGGAAGCCGAAGCGGCCTACGCAGCGTCCCATGAGGGAGCCCTCCACCTCGACGATGTGCTCGCCAGACGGACCCGCATCTCGGTCGAGACCGCGGATCGCGGCACCGCCGTCGCCGAACGGACCGCACGGATCATGGCTCCAGTGCTCGGATGGGACGAAGCAACGATTCAACGCGAGGTCGCCTACTACCTCGCGCGCGTCGAGGCGGAGCGCGACTCGCAACGCCAACCGGACGATCACACCGCCGATGCTGTCAGGCTCGGCGCACCTGAGATACGGCACCCGGCCTGAACACGGCGATCGCGCGCGATACCATGCCCCACCCGCGGGAAGGCACAGGGAATGGCACTTCGTTCACGAGTTACCGGCGTTGGCAGCTACGTACCGCCCCGGGTGATCACCAACGATGATCTCTCGAAGATCATCGACACGTCTGACGAGTGGATCGTCCAACGCACGGGCATCCGGGAGCGACACTGGGCAGACGCCAACACCGGGACATCGGATCTCGCCCTCGAAGCCTCCAAACAAGCGATGGCGATGGCTGACGTCGGCCCTGACGATCTCGACATGATCTTCTTCGCCACCATCAGCCCCGATCATTACTTCCCCGGATCGGCCGTGTTCCTCCAGCGCAAGCTCGGAGTGCCCGGCATCCCCGCGATCGACGTTCGGCAGCAGTGCACCGGCTTCATCTATGCCACGTCCATCGCGGACCAGTACATCCGGAACGGGTCGGCTCAAAGGGTTCTCGTTGTTGGAGCCGAGATCCACTCGAAAGGGCTCGATGTCAGCGATGAGGGCCGCGACGTGACGGTCCTGTTCGGTGACGGGGCCGGGGCGACGATCATGGAAGCGACCGAGGTGCAGGACCCGTTCCGAGATCCGCACATCTTCTCAACGCATCTCCACGCCGACGGTACCTACGCAGAAGAGCTGTGGGTGCCCGCCCCCGGCATGGCGGTCGGCGCGCGCATGATCACGCACGAGATCGTCGACAACAAGCTCGCCACCCCCAAGATGAACGGACGTCTCGTCTACGTGAATGCGGTCAAGTTGATGCCCGAGGCGATCGAAGAGGCACTCCAAGCCAACGACATACCCCTCGACGATGTGGACCTGTTCGTGTTCCACCAGGCGAACCTGCGGATCAACGAGGCCGTCGCCCAGCGCATGGGCATCCCCGAGGAGAAGGTCTTCAACACCATCGACCGGTTTGCCAACACGACGGCCGCGACCATCCCGATCGGACTCTCCGAGGCCGTACGAGAAGGCCGTCTCACGCCCGGCATGCTCGTCGCCTCCGCCGCTTTCGGTAGTGGTTTCACCTGGGCATCGATGCTGCTGCGCTGGTAGAAGGAGACACGGCTCGTGAGTTGGACAAACACACACCCCATTCCGGCGTGAGTTGGGCGGCCATGTGGCGGTATTCTCACGCAAGAAGACTGGGGTGACGGTTTACTCACGCAAGAAGTGATGGTGTAGCTTGGTGATGGAGGGAGGAACCATGACCACGCCTGACAGCTCCACGCCGAAGGTGCTTCGCCGAAGTGCCAACGACAAGATGATCGCCGGCGTCGCAGGAGGTCTCGGACGCTACCTCGGTATCGATTCGGTGATTGTCCGGGTGATCTTCCTGGTGCTGTTGATCGCAGGCGGATCGGGGTTCCTCATCTACCTGATCGGATGGATCGCCATGCCGATGGAGCAGCCCGGCGACAACGTCGGCCCGGCGACCGGCCAAGCGAGCAGCGCAACACTCCTGATCGGCGGAGCGTTGATCGTGGTCGGCGGATTCATGATCCTCAACCGCCTGCTCCCCGACATCGGTAGGTTCGTCTGGCCCGCCATCGTGATCGTCATCGGAATCGCGGTCATCTTCGGAGGCCGGCGATGAGAGCAGGACGCCTGGTACTAGGACTGCTGATCATCGCGATCGGTGGTGGGTGGCTCCTTCAGACGGTCGGCGCCGTCGACCAGTTCCCCTGGGAGTGGGTCCTCCCGAGCGTCCTGGTGGTCATCGGAGTCGCGCTCGTCGCTGAACCGAAGGGGAAGTCACGCGGCGGTCTGGTCGCGCTCGGGATCATCCTCACGATCGTGCTCGTTGCCGGCGGCACCGGTACACCCGAGATCACCATGAGCAGCGGCATAGGGGATCGGACCGTCTCCGTCACGAACGTCACCGATGTGAAGGACGTCTCGATGTTCGCGGGGGACCTCGTCATGGACCTGCGAGACCTCGATCTACCCGCCGGCACGACCACCCTCAACGTCAGCGTGTTCGCGGGTGAGATCAAGGTATACGTACCGCGTACCGCCACCGTGGAGGTGAAGGCCAGCACACTCTTTGGTCAGATCGACGCGTTCGGTGAGCGAAGGGAAGGCGTTGGCGTCAACCTGAACACGACGTCGCAGGGATCCGGAGGGACTCTGGTGTTGAAGGCGTCGGCGTTCGCAGGACAGATTGGAGTGTCACGATGAAGGGATCCATCACCGCAGGTGTGTTCTTCGTCATCGTCGGAATCGTGTTCCTGCTCCAGGCAGCAGGTGTCTGGACGGTTCCTTCCGGCTATCTGATCCCTGCGCTCGTCATCGGCCTCGGGGTTGCGCTCCTCATCAGCGGCACCGCCGATCGCAGCAACGATACTTGACGAGTCGGCCGCGCCGAGAACGAGGTAGGATCTCTCCAGCACGGGAGCTCGGTTTGACCGGGCTGAGAAGGAGACTCGGAGCCTCCGACCGTTGGAACCTGACCGGGTAATGCCGGCGAAGGAAGCAGCCTCAGCCTGGCCTCCGACCAACGAAGGAGGCGCCATGCAGCACATGTCGGGGGCCCGCCGTAGTGGCGGGCTCATTCTCATCCTCGCGCTCGCGCTCGCAGCGTGCTCACAGGACACGACGGAGCCCGCCAACACACAAAGACCCGAGCAGATCACGCTGCTCACCCATGACGCGTTCGCCGTGTCAGACGGGATTCTCCAGGACTTCACGAACGAGACCGGCGTGGAGGTGCAGATCCTCACGTCCGATGATGCGGGCACGATGCTCAACCAGGCGATCCTGACCAAGGACAACCCGATCGCCGACGTCATGTACGGAATCGACAACACGTTCCTGTCTCGGGCACTGTCGGAAGGCATCTTCGAGCCGTACACCTCCTCTTCACTGAGCGCAGTCCCCGAGAGCCTGCGGGCCGGCGACCAGGTCACGCCGATCGACTACGGCGACGTGTGCATCAACTACGACAAGGCCGCCTTCGAAAACAACGGCCCTTCAGTCCCGCTGACGCTCCAGGATCTCACCGACCCTGCCTATGGAGACATGCTTGTCGTGGAGGACCCGGCAACCTCCTCTCCAGGACTCGCGTTCATGCTGGCCACCATTGCGAAGTTCGGTGAGACAGGCGACTACACGTGGCAGGACTACTGGCGCGACCTGACCACAAACGGTGTCAAGGTCGATGCCGGATGGACGGAGGCGTACTACTCGGACTTCTCGGCTGCCTCGGATGGAACACGACCACTCGTCGTCTCCTACGCATCGTCGCCGCCGGCCGAGGTCTACTACTCGGAGGTTCCCCTTGACGAACCTCCGACCGGTGTCCTCACCGACGGGTGCTTCCGCCAGGTCGAGTACGCGGGCATCCTTGCCGGCACCGGACACGCCGAAGCGGCAGGCAAGCTGATCGATTTCATGTTGTCGCCGGAGTTCCAAGAGGACATGCCACTGAACATGTTCGTGTTTCCCGCACGATCAGACGCCACGCTGCCATCGGTGTTCGCCGAGTTCGCGACCGTCCCGGATCATCCGGAGACGATGGACCCAGGCCTCATCGAACAGCATCGTGAGGAGTGGATCCAGCAGTGGACCGAGATCGTCAGATCGTGAAGCGCCCCCGCCGCATCAGCGACGTCTTCCTCGTCGGGATTCCGCTCCTGTTCCTCGCGTACTTCTTTGCCTACCCGCTAGGAGCGATTCTCCTCAAGAGCCTCGTCACAAACGGACGGGTCGACCTGACACCATTTGGGGACGTGTTCAACAGGGGCACACTGCGCGGAGCCATCTGGTTCACCGCGTGGCAGGCGACGGCCTCGATGCTCCTCACCTTGGCAATGGCCCTGCCCGCCGCCTATGTCTTCGCGCGATACAGATTCCGGGGCAAGAGCCTCATGAAAGCTGCAATCACCGTCCCATTCGTGCTGCCGACCGTGGTGGTCGGCACCGCCTTCCTCGCGCTGCTGGGCCCGACGGGGGTCGTCGACCTGAGCGGAACGGTGTGGCTCATCCTGATAGCCCATGTGTTCTTCAACTTCGCCGTCGTCGTGCGCACGGTCGGCGGTTTCTGGGGCAATCTCGACCCTCGACTGGAAGAGGCCGCCCGGATGCTCGGAGCAAGCCGCTGGAAGGCCTTCCGAACCATCACCCTGCCGCTGCTTCGACCCGCGCTCGCGGCGGCCGGCTCGATCGTCTTCCTTTTCACCTTCACGTCGTTCGGAGTGATTCTCATCCTCGGCGGGTTGCGTTTCTCGACGATCGAGGTGGAGATCTACCGGCAGACCATCACCTACCTTCAGCTTCCGATCGCAGCCGCGCTGGCAGTTATCCAGCTCGTCGGAGTCACCTCAATCCTGGTCGCCTACTCGACGTTTCAGCGCAGACGAACGATCGAGCTGCCGCTGCGTCCCTCCGAGGAAGTCGCCCGATCCCCGCGGAGCACGTCGGACCGACTGCTCGTGTCGGGGACACTCATCATCTCGGGGATCTTCCTCGGCACACCACTCGCTCTGCTGATCGTGAGATCGCTGCGAACGGGCACCGGTTTCGGACTCGCTGCCTACCGATCGCTCGCAACTCAGACGTCCGCCCTCTTCGTCCCGCCGATCGACGCCATTCGAAACTCGCTTCTGATCGCGACAGCGGCAACGGTGCTCGCCGTCACCATCGGGATGATGGCTGCGGTGATCGTCGCCTACAGGACCGGACTGTTCTCACGGGCGTTCGACGTGCTGCTCATGCTTCCGCTGGGCACATCCGCAGTGACGATCGGCTTCGGCTTTCTCGTCGCACTAGGCAAGCCCGTCGACCTGCGCACCTCGCCGATTCTGCTGCCGATCGCTCACGCGCTCGTAGCGATTCCGTTCGTGGTGAGAACCGCTGTACCCGTCATGCGGTCCGTTCGACAAGATCTGCGTGACGCCGCCGCGATGCTCGGCGCGACGCCCGCACGTGTGTGGAGACGTATCGATCTCCCGATGATCTCGCGTGCGGGGCTGATCGGCGCGGGATTCGCCTTCGCCGTGTCGCTGGGCGAGTTCGGGGCCACGAGCTTTCTCGCACGCCCGGCCACACCCACGCTGCCAATCGCGATCTTCCGGCTGCTCGGAAGACCAGGGACGTTTCCCCAGGCTCTTGCACTCGCCACGATCCTCATGGTGCTCACCGCCGCATCGATGTTCGCCATCGAGCGATTCCGATTCGGTGAAGTCGGAGAGTTCTGATGCTGGAGGTCCGCGATCTCGCCGTGTCGTTCGAAGGCAAACCATTCATGCACCACGTGAACCTCACCGTCCCCGACGGAGACGTCCTGGCCATCCTGGGGCCGAGCGGCAGCGGCAAGTCGACACTCCTACGGGCGGTCGCCGGGCTCGAGTCTCCCGACGCCGGCTCGATCTCATGGGACGGCGAGTTGCTGGATGGGGTGCCCCCACACGCCCGAGGGTTCGGTCTGATGTTCCAGGACTACGCCCTGTTCCCGCACATGACCGTCGGTGCGAACGTGGCCTTCGGTATCGAAGGTCGGTCAGATGTGAAAGAACGGACGGCTGAGGTGCTCGAGCGGGTGGGACTGGCCGGGTACGACCATCGCAGTGTCGGTCGTCTCTCCGGCGGAGAGCAGCAGAGAGTCGCCCTCGCCCGCTCTCTGGCACCAGAACCCAGGCTCCTCATGCTCGATGAACCAGTCGGCTCCCTCGACCGTGCCCTACGAGAACGCATTGTCCCCGAGCTCAGAGAGCTGTTTCTCCGGCTTCACATCACCGCCATCTACGTTACGCACGATCAAGAGGAGGCATTCACCGTTGCGGATCAAATGGTGATCCTTCGCGACGGCACGATCGTCCAGACCGGTACCCCTGAGCAGGTGTGGTCGTCGCCGGCCGATGCATGGGTTGCCCGATTCCTCGGATTCTCCAACATCATCGACGTTGACGTGAGCGCAGGAGTGGCGACAGCGCCGTGGGGTACGTTCGAAGTACCTGCCCTCGACGACGGACGCCACCAGGTCATCGTGAGGGAGACCGCCATCGAATTGAATGGCCCGCTCCATGGTGTGGTCAGACAGCGACGGTTCCGTGGTGGTCACTACGAGGCGGCGATCGAGATGCAGGACGGCACCATCCTGGAAACCGAACTCGGGGTAGCACCCGCAATCGGGGACACCAGCTTCGGTATCGATCCGCAGGGCGTCGTCAGACTGCCAGACCGCGAGGCGTGATCAGAGTCAGGCCAAGTGACGTCTCGGAACGTACATCCCGGTCCGCTCCATGTAGGTTCGGTAGTCGTCACCGAACCTGATGAGCAGATCCCGTTCCTCGGCCCTCGACATGAGGTGAAACAACGGAAGCCACACGATCGAGTAGACCGCGAGGAACGGCGAATGGCACAGAAACGCGAATACCCACCAGTACCACACTTCGCCGGCGGCCTGTGGGTGACGGATGCGCCGGTAGATGCCGCCATACATCTCGTGGCTCTCTTTGAGCACCATCGTCTCCTCGCCGGCATCCTTCATCCCGCGAAACCACACGACACCCGATGGGATGGCAATCGCCACGGCTATGAGCGCCGACACCCAGTAGGGCCAAGGGAAGTGCTCAGGCAACGACCATTTGAGAGGGTGGAAGGCATAGATCACGTAGTCGATGCCCGCGACGGTCATGAACACACCTGAGAGGATCCGGTACACGGTGCACCTGCGGTAGGCCGCTTCACCGCCGATACCGACCGCCAGCGCGGCGGGACGTGCACTCGCCATGTAGAAGCCAAACGTCAGGATCGTCGAAGCGATCAGCGCTCCGACATTCAGCCATGGCACCATCAGCGTCTCCTTCGGTCACGATCCTACGCCCAACGCGGTGAGGGGCAGTAGCCTCGGAACGCCATGCGACGCACCACGACCATCCGGGTTCGCTTCTACGAACTCGATCCCTACAACCACGTGAACCACACGGCCTACTTCGGATACTTCGAAACCGCGCGGATCGACGCGCTCGAGTCGGTGGGGCTCGCCATGGACACGATGTCGTCCGCCGGCTTTCACATCGTTGTCGTTGACGCTCACGCCAGGTTCATCTCACCGGCTCTTGGCGGCGACACGATCCGCATCGAGACGGAGGTCGTCGAGAGGCGCCGGGCATCGTCCGTCTGGCACCAGGAGATGCATAGAGACGAGACACTCCTCGCAACGCTGGACATCCTGGGCGCCATCACCGATCTCGACGGCAAGCCCGCTCGACTCCCGCCCGAGCTGGCCGAACGGCTGGCCAGTATCTGAAATGCGGCACTTGTCCATCTCCGGAGAGCGCCTGTCCGTGATCGGGCTCGGCACGTGGCAGTTCGGCTCGAAGGAGTGGGGCTACGGCGCGGCGTACAACGACGTCGAGGCTTCGAAGATCGTCGCTCGTGCCCTGGACTTGGGCATCAACGTCTTCGACACGGCGGAGATCTACGGGGGTGGTTCATCGGAAACGATTCTCGGACGGGCATTGTCCGGGAACCGTGATCGTGCGTTCATCGCTTCGAAGTTCTTCCCCCTCATCCCACTCCCGGGCACGGTCGTCGCCCACGGCCTCCGGTCGAAGCAGCGTCTCGGGATCGATCACATCGATCTCTACCAGATCCACTGGCCGCATCCGCACGCACCCGTGTCGTTCACGATGCGCGGCATGCGACGGCTCCTTGACCTCGACGCCATCAGGCACGTGGGTGTCTCCAACCACTCACTGGCCCGCTGGCGTCGGGCCGAGCAGGCATTGGGTCGGCCGGTTCTGTCGAACCAGGTTCAGTTCAACCTCATCAACCGGCGAGCCGCGACCACACTCGTCCCCTTCGCTCGCGACAACGACCGGGTGGTGATTGCCTACAGCCCGCTCGCCCAGGGGCTGCTGTCAGGCATCTACACGGCGTCGAACCCGGTCGCCGGATTCCGCAGCCGGAATATCGTCAACCCTCTGTCGTCGGCGCGCAACCTGGAGCGCGCCAAACCACTCTTCGACGCCTTGCGTGAGGTTGCCGGAAAACACGACGCGACGCCTGCGCAGGTGGCGCTCGCGTGGGTGATCTCCCATCCGAACGTGATCGCCATCCCGGGAGCACG
>CAYLHS010000063.1:0-12419 GCA_964383535.1 uncultured Acidimicrobiia bacterium | reverse complement strand
CGTCGTGTTTTTCCTTTCATGGGTCTGAGACCCTCCTTCCTAGTACGGAACGTTCCGTGTGTGAAACGCTTGGGAATCGAACTGGGTTGGCATTTCGTGCCTATCGACGCGCCGATACGGCACGTCGCCACCGTGAGAGGCTAGCCCTCACGAGAATCCACACAAAGTCTGGATTCCTCCCCTTCGCTCCGTCCACTTTTCACAAGTCTCGAGGACTGTCAACCATGCTACCGAATGCAACCGATACTGTTGGGTTTTCCCTCGTGTCGCGCGCAGTGCCTGGATAGACATCCTCGGGAGGGAGGACGCCTGGGGATCCCACGTGTTACACCCCGCCCCACCCCGTTTTGGCGTGAGAAAACCGCCAGATAGCCAACCAGCCCACGCCAGAAGGACGTCGGTCCCGCTACCTCACGCCGGAGCGAGTGATGTCCCACTCAGCCTTCATGCTGCCCCCATGAACGCCTACCAACGATTCGCCAGTCTCGCCGAATGTCAATTCGGGGTCGCCTCAACCACGCAGGCTCGTGCGACGGGCATCACCGACGACCAAGCCATGTACCTGGTCCGACACGGGAAGCTCCGACGCCCCGCCCGCAACGTGCTCGCCGTTGCGGGCAGCCCGCCGACCTGGCACCAGTCCGTGATGGTCGCCGTCTTCTCGGCCGGCAGCCCGGGCGCTTACGCGTCGCATGCGACCGCCGCCTATCTGTGGCACATGACTGACTCTCGGCGAAACCGGATCGAGATCGTCATGCATCGCTGGGACCGCTCCGTCCAGAAGGTCACGGTGCACGAGTCCAAGGATCTCCTCGACGAGGACACAACAACGATCGGCCCGATCCCGGCAACAACACCCGCCCGTACCATCGTCGATCTTGGAGCGAGCGCCCGCCATCTCGTGCCTCGTGCTCTCGATGCCGGCCTCCGCAAAGGACTCTTCTCGCTCCACGATGTCGCAGCACTCGTCGGTCGAGTCAGGAAGAAAGGACGTCGCGGCGTAGGGGTGATCCGTCCTCTCATAGAAGAGCGTCTGATGTGGAACGGCATCGCAGAGAGCGAACTCGAAGATCTCTTTCGGCGAGTCTGCCAGCGCTTCGATCTGCCCCAGGCCCACGCACAAGTCGAGATCCGTCGACCCGACGGCAGCTTCATCTGTCGAACGGACTTCGCCTACCCGCAGCATCACCTCCGGATCGAACTCGATTCGGAGGCATACCACATGGACAGGACCACGTTCCGCCGGGATCGGGCCGTGCAGAACGTCACCGAGCTCCTCGGGTGGACGACGCTGCGCTACACATGGTGGGACCTGATCACGAGACCCGAGTCGGTGGCCGACGAGGTGCAGCTCGCCCTTCTGACCGGCGCGCCCTCCCCCGCCCACGTTCTGGCGTGAGCGAACCGTGAGATAGCCGGCCAACTCACGCAAGAACAGGATTGAGAGCGCGAACCCCTACCCGACCGACTCGCGATACAGGCCCACGACCTCCTCGGGTTCTCCGATCATCCTGACCCGGCCCTTGTCGAGCCACAGCACCCGATCGGCCATCTCCAGCACCTTGTCGAGCTGATGCGTGACCAGCAGCACAGCGGTACCCGAGTTCATCATCGCCATCATCCGATCGAACGACTTGTGCTGGAAGGCCTCATCGCCTACTGCCAGCACCTCGTCCACCACCAGCACGTCGGGATCGATGTCCGACGCGATCGAGAACCCGAGCCTGGCGAGCATTCCCGACGAGTAGCTCCGCACCGGCACATCCATGAAATCGGTCAGTCCTGCCCAGTCTGCGATGCGGGCAGCGCTCTCGCGCATGTCCCGAGGGTCTCTCCCCAGCAACGTCCCATAGAGCACGATGTTCTCGTAGCCCGTCAATTCCGGGTTGAAGCCGGCACCGAGCGAGATCATCGGCGCCAACGAGCCGCGCACGATCACGCGCCCGTCGGTCGGCGGCAGTACCCTGGCGACCACCTTCATCAGCGTGGTCTTGCCGGCACCGTTCGGACCGATCAGCGCGAACACCTCGCCCCGCTTCACCTCGAATGAAGCATGCTGCACCGCCCACAGCTTCTCGATGGTGACTTGCCGGCGGAGCATCTGAATGGCGAATTCCTTGAAGGTGCCGGCACGATTGCGGGCGAGCCGGTACGCCAGTGAGACGTCCGCAACCTGGACGGGGACCTCGTTCACAACGACCCCACGAGGTTCTTCCACCCCTTCGAGAACACCCACACGCCGAGTGCCAGAAACAGCATCGACGACACGACAATCATCGCCAGCTCCCACAGGGGCGGGATCACCCCTCGATAGGCAACGTCGCGGAACACGTCGACGTAGGAGAACAGCGGGCTGGCTTTCACCCAAGGTTCGAAACGCCCTGCGATGGAAATCGGCCAGAACACAGGTGTCAGGTAGTAGACGAGCTGCACGAGCACCCGTGTGATATCGAGGATGTCGTAGAAGTACACGGCAGCCGACGCCACGAGCAGGCCCAGCCCCGTCACGAGCGCGAGCATGGCAAGCGCAGGAATGGGCACCAGCGCCACCGTCCATGGGACACCAACCCCGGAGGTGACCTGGATGATGACGAGTGGCACCAGACCGATCACCAGGTTGACGCCTGCCGCGACCGCCGTCGACAGCGAGAACACCTCGGCCGGAACGTACACCTTGGAGAGGATCCCGGACGCGTTGGTGATCGCCGCACCCGTAGACAGCATCCCTTGCGAGAAGAACGTCATCAACAACACCCCTGCGAGCAGGTAGAGAACATACGGTTCACCCTCGGTCGCGAACCTGTCCCCAAACAACTTGCCAAAGATCAACCACAGAACGGCGGTCGTCAGCAGCGGGTTCAGCAAGGTCCACCAGACGCCCAAGATCGAGCGCTTGTAGCGAACGGTCAGATCCCTGGTCACGAGCAGTCTGAGCAGCCCGCGATACGACCAGAAGTTGGCGAACTCGGTCAGCAGCGGGCGCCTGGTTTGCGCAGAGTCGTAGTAGGTGTTGGTTCTCACGGAGAATCGTCGACGGAGCGAAAGGCTAGCACTGGAGCCGGCCTGCCCCGAGCAGGTGGGTGCCTTTGCGAGCGGGCACCGAGGTGCGGCTCAGCCCTCCCGCCAGTCATCGAGGTAGACCTCGAGCGGTGTTTCGATGAATCGTTTCCTGAAGCGGGCGTAGTTGACGATCGCTTCTTCGAGCCCGTCGGGCGTCGCCTTGGCAAACCCCGACTCGCCCATCGCGCTCCGGTCGAGACCCAGGAATCTCGCGAGACGATCGATCGTGGCGCTCTTGCCTTCCGGTGTGACGAAATCCTCGTAGGCGACGTCGATCAGCCGATCCCAGCCGAGCGTGGAAACCGCCAGTTGCCTGAACCGACGGTGGTTCGAGTGGAGGCGGTGCGAGTCGATGAGCCAACGGTCGAACTTCTTGAAGTCCACCTTGGTCGGCGGACGTACGCCGGCCAGGTCGAACTGGCTCTTGGATTCCTCGTGGTACCGGTAGAGCGACAGCGCATGCTTGAGGCGATTGTCCCGCTCGAGGAAGATCGTCTTGGCCTCCACGTCCGATACGAGCCGGATCAGCCCCTCGAGATCATCGAGCGTATGCCCGTTCATCTTGAACCCGACCGACTCGAACTCCTTGCCGGGAAGTCCCTTGAACTGCGGGGAGCGCGCCAGACCGGCAAGCCATGCCTCGAACGCCTCGCCTTCGCGCTCAGGTGGCGGAGTGAGAGCGTTGCGAATCCATGCGAGCTTCTCTTCGTCGGGTGCTTTCCATGCCCAGCCCTCGACAGGTTCGAAGGCAGGGATGATCACGCCGGGTGCGCTGCCGAGCGTCTCGACGAGCCAAGAGGAACCGGTGTTGCCGTAGTAGATGAGGACGAATGACGGGGTGGCCATGGCCTCGAAGAGTGTAGAGAGAAACGTCGGTACACTTCGCCGCCACCATGGTTCGTCCCCTCCACTCCGTCCGGTCATGACGAGAGTCCTCATCTCCGGGTACTACGGATTCGGGAACGCCGGCGACGAGGCAATCCTCACAGCCCTGCTGAGTGAACTCCGAGCAGCGCTCCCGGATGCCGGTGTGACCGTCGTATCCGGCTCCCCGAGAGAGACCGAACTCGAGCACGAGGTAACGGCTGTGCACTGGCAGGACATGCCCGCCATCGTTGCCGCCGCCAGGGACGCCGACCGAATGGTGCTCGGCGGTGGAGGGCTCTTTCAGGACTACTGGGGCGTACATCCGGACAACCTCCTCACCGCTCGTCACGGCAGCATCGACAACTGGACGGGGTTCGCGCTGCTGGCCACGCTGTCGAGCACTCCGTTGATGATCCATGGGGTGGGCATCGGGCCGGTCACCAGCGAAGCCGGCATCGAATACACACGCTTGGCATTCGATCAGGCTGCGGTAGCGACGGTCAGGGACGAAGCATCTCGCGAGGTGCTCGCCGCTGCGGGCCTCGAGGACAGGATCGAACTCACCGCCGATCCGGCTTTCCTCCTCACTCCGGTTCCGGCGGATGTCATCGAGCCTCTCCTTGCAGCCGACGGTGTCGCCCCCTCGGACAGGCTCCGCGTCGCCGTCGCACTTCGTCCCTGGCCAGAAGGGCCACGCGGGTGGCAGGACGACGTGGCACGAGGCCTCGACGCGCTCGTCGAGCGAACCGGCTGCGACATCCTCTTCGTGCCATTCCAACGATCGCTGGCTCCGAGAGAGAACGACGCTCGCGTCGCGACCGAGGTGGCCGGGAGAATGCGCCATGTTCGCCACACCACCATCCTCCGGTCGGACTACAGGCCGGCCGAGTTGCTCGCAGTGCTCGGCACGTGCGGCCTCGTCGTCGGAATGCGCCTCCACGCCGGCATCTTCGCCGCGCACCAAGGCGTGCCGCTCGTAGCTCTCTCCTATGACCCCAAGGTCACAGCGCTCATGGATGCCCTGGGAATCTCGGACTTCAATGTGTCACTCGACCGATCGAGCAGTCTGCCGGATCTCGGATCGGAAGCGCTGGCTCGCGCGACGGAATTGCGAGAACTGCTCCTGCGTGGCGCCGAGACCATGCGAGAACGAGCGAACGCGGGTAGCACGACGCTCTCAGAGTTCCTCACCGGATCCCCTGCAGCCCCGCAGGCCAACCCTGAGACGCGTCGTGCCATCGACCGGCTCGCCTTGAACCGCGTTGTCGGCGAAGGCACCAAGGACCTGGAAGCAAAGGCACTCCAGGCCCGTCTGAGAACTGTGGAGACCGAGTTGCTCAATGCGACCAAGGCCTACGACGGGCTGGCGTCCCAGCATGCGGAGATCCTCGACAGCCGGACCTTCAGTGTCGTCAGCGCGTATTGGGGTGCTCGGACCAAGATGCGAGACCTGGGCGGCATGGTGCGACGGGGTCTCGATAGGGCGGCGCCGAGGATGGTGCCTGTCCGGTACCGGACGAAGATGCGCGACCTTGGCTTGTCGCACGATGACGAGCCCGCGTATTCACCAGAACAGATGGCAGAGCTCCGCGAGAGGTTTACCGTCGAGCTGGATGATCTCCTCGAGCAGCACACAGACGCTCCGGGAGTTGTGGTGTTCCCGCCGGGCATCGGTTGGGGCGTCACGCTGTTTCAACGTCCTCAGCAAATGGCACTCGCCTTCGCCCGTCTTGGCTACCTGGTGCTCTATCACCTTCGCCACGACAACGCCGAGCAGGTCCTCGGGTTTCGTTCCTACGCTCCACACCTCTACCTCGGGCATGTTCCCGAATCGGTGCTCGACGTCGAGCGCCGCATACCAGACCCACTGCTCATCACCTACGTCTACAACTTCGACTGGAGACGGCACCTCGCCGATCCTCTCGTTGTCTACGAGCACATCGACGAACTCGAGGTGTTCACTGCCGCGTATCCGATGAGCGATCTGCGCGGCTGGCACGAGCGGGCGACGCACAACGCCGATCTCGTCGTCGGATCTGCCCGAGATCTCTATGAGCAGGTCGCAGCGGTCCGCCCCGACGCCGTCCTCTGCCCGAACGGTGTCGACTACGACCACTTCGCGTCATACAGACCGGATGGATCGACTCCCGACGGCCTCGAGAACCTGGTCGCGGCAGGAAGACCCATCATCGGGTACTACGGAGCCATCGCCAAGTGGCTCGACTACGACCTCATCGACGCCGCTGCGGGAGCCCTCCCCGACTATCAGTTCGTCTTCATCGGGCCGGACTACGACGGCAGCGTGGACGGCTCTACGGCGTTCGAGCGACCCAACGTCCATTGGCTCGGTCCGAGGAGCTATCAGGATCTTCCTGCCTATCTGCATTGGTTTGACGTGGCCACGATCCCATTCGAGGTCAGCGACGTTACCCATGGGGTCTCTCCGCTCAAGCTGTTCGAGTACATGGCGGGCGGGCGCCCGATCGTGACTCCCAATCTGCGCGAGTGCCGGCGGTACCCGGAGGTGCTGATTGCCGATGGTCGAGACGAATGGATCGCGAGGCTGCAGGAGGCTGCGGCTTTGCGCAGGGATCATGACTACGAGCGGAGGCTCCGCCGTGCCGCCCGCAACAACACCTGGGAGCGTCGTGCGCTCACCCTGATCGATGCAGCGGCTCGAACGAGGGTTGACCGGTAGTCGACGCCTCGAGGGTCAAGCGTGCCCCACGGCCGATGGACTCACGCGACAGGCCAGGCTTGCGGCGGCTGTCAGCGGACGCGACCCAAACCGAGCGCCGCCAACCTCTCCAGCACCGGCGCCAACCGCGCATCCCACCCGATGGACGGGTCTGCCGGGACGCCCGACGTCCGTGCCAAGGCATCCCGAATCGCGGCGACGAACCTCTCGGGGGTGTCGGCGGTGATGACTCCGGGCTCCGCCACACAGGCCGGCAACGGCGTCGCAACGCACGGGGTCCCCGCAGCTCGGCATTCGTACATCTTCAGCGGCGAAACACCACGTGTCATCCGGTTCACCTCGAACCAGATCGCTCCCACATCGAACGCCTGCACGTAGCCGGGCATCGAACTGCTCGCGCGCTCCCCCAACACATGCACGTTGGGCAGTCCTGCAACCCGCTCCACGTCCCGAGCCACGTCCGGATCGATCGGTCCGACCAGGACGAACTGCACATCTGGACATGACGTAGCGACCAACGTGAACAGCTCGAAGTCGAACCAGGGTGCAACGGCGCCGTGGTAGCCGACGATCGGGCCCGCCGGAAGATCGTCCGGTTTCGGAGCGGGCGTCGAGAACCGCTCCACGTCGACCCCGTTGGGCACCAACATCACGTCGGGCCTGGTCTGTCCGTAGCGCTCGAACAGCACCCCATTGGAGACGACGACCACGTCGGCCCGCTCCATGACGGCCGGATGATGCGCGGCCACCCTGCTTCTGGTCGGCATCCCCGTCTCACTGCGCTCATAGATCGACAGGTCGTCGAGGATGTCGTACAGCACGACCGGGTCCTCGAAGAGCCGGAACATCCTTCGCACCGGAGCGAAGTGGACGTACAGGATGACGCCGCTCACCGGAACATCCCTCAGGCTTGTGACGATCTGCACACCATCGGCCATTCGTGAGCCTTCCTCACGCGGATCGACGAAGTACACGGGATACCCCGCCCTCGCAAACGACTCGAGGAGGTACTGGGGTCGCTGACGCATAGCCTCCCACTGAAGCCAGGTCGGCAAATACACGACGGCCCGCAGCTCACCAGGGTCGGGACCCGCGAGCGTGGGAGTACCCGCGGCCAGCATGCGCAGATACGCAGCTCCCGGCAACGACTTCAGCGCCTTCTGAAGTCCATGAGGGAGCTTCGAAGCCCAGCCGAGAAGGCGACTCATACGACTACTGCGCCCCGAAGCCGGACAGCACGGTCCACACGCTCCTGCCGAGGACGTCGAGATCGAGCCAGACCGACATGTGTTTCAGGTAGTACAAGTCATAGGTGAGTTTCTCGACCGTGTCGGCTTCGTTGTCCACGTATCCGTAGTTGACCTGTGCCCAGCCCGTCACGCCGGGCCGGATCAAGTGGCGGTACGCGTAGAAGGGGATGGTCTGGACGAATGCGTCGACGAACTCCGGCTGTTCGGGCCTCGGACCGACCAAGCTCAAGTCGCCCTTGAGCACGTTGAGCAGCTGCGGCAACTCGTCGACTCGGGACCGGCGAAGCCACTTGCCGACCCTGGTCAGCCGCTCGTCGTCGATCACGGCGAACTTGGGGCCGTCGTCGTCTGCGCCGTCCACCATCGTCCGGAACTTGTACAACGTGAACGCCTCGCCGTTTCGTCCCACACGCTCCTGGGCGAAGATCGCAGGGCCCCTCGAGTCCACCTTGATGATCAACCAGATCAGCGCGCCGAGCATCAGCGCGATCGGCGACACGATGACGGCGAGCGTGGAGTCGATGACACGCTTCACCGACCCGTACCACGACGTCCGCTGAAGCGGCGCCGATACTTCCCACCCCTCGGTGATGTGCGCGAGTGCGAGGCGGCCGGTGTGCTGCTCGTACACGTTGGCCAGCGAGCGCACAGGAAACCCGGCAAGAGATGTCGACGCGACGTAGCGGGCCATGGACTCCGACAGAACCTCGCGCAGGTCGACGGCCAGCGACTCCCCCTCGTGGAGCGGTGCAGCCCCGTTTGGCCCATGCGGGTCCAGGACGCTGACGATCTCGGCGTGCGGAGCGAGCCGGAGATGATCGAGAAACTCCTTCTGGTTCGTGATCAGCACCATGCGATCCGACCACGGCCGAGATCGAGCAATCGCTCTATGGGCGATGGCGGCGGCCAACCACACCATCGCCGTGAACGCTATGAACGGCCGTGAGAAGTAGGACCGGCTCCCGATGAGCAGAAGCGCAGTCAATCCGACGGAAAGCGCCACGATGGTGACGGCCCTTCCGTACGAGGGTCTTGGCGCCGCAGTGCCGGACGTTCTCGTGGAGAACACCGTCCCCAACACCAACCCCACGAAGAGGTAGGAGAGCATCGGCCACACGGACGATCGGAACTGCCACGGGAAGAATCGATCGAACACCACCAGCGACGCGACAGCGACCCCTGCCGCCAGGGAGAGGAAATCGAGAATGGCCGTACGGGCCAAGAAGCGCGAGCGCATGGCGTCATGAGGTTACCCGAGTAGCGAGAAACAGGCCTTGCGTCACCGGCACAGGGGCGGTCGAACACCCTTCTCTAGAGTGCCGGGGTGGGCCTCGACCATATACACGCGTTTCTGTTCGACATGGACGGCACTCTGGTGGATTCGGATGCTGCGGTCGTACGCGCCTGGGTTGCATGGGCGGACTGCTATCAGGTCGATCCGGCGCTCGCAATCTCGCGGGCTCACGGAAGGCCTGCAGAGGCGACCGTCCGGCTGCTGAGGCCGGATTTCGACGACGCCCAGGTCGCGAACGCGGCGGCGCGTCAGCTGGCGATGCAGTACGACGACTTGGACGATGTGGTCCCAACAGCCGGCTCCCATCGCCTGATCGAGGCACTCGACGAGCGAGATCTCGGCTGGGCGGTCGTCACCAGCGCAGACCGGCGGCTCGCAATCGCCAGGCTCGAAGCTGCAGCATTCTCCCCACGGGTGCTGATCACGATCGATGACGTGAAGGCCGGCAAGCCCGACCCTGAGGGATACCTGGTCGCAGCCCGTCGGGTGGGGGTGTCGCCTTCTCGTTGCCTCGTCGTCGAGGATACCGAAACAGGGCTCGCGGCGGCTCGGGCCGCCGGAGCCATGACCGCGGCACTCAAGGGGCTCGAAGCCGATCTCCGCCTCGCCGATCTGGGCGCGCTCGCAGACCTCGTCAAGGCGCTGCCCCAGAACTAGGAAAGCGGCGAGCCATCCGCGGTCGACCACCGGGGACAGAGCGGAACGCCGGGTCAGTCCACCGTTGTGAGATCTCGCGGCGACGTGTTCAGTCGTTCCACGCCATCGGGCGTGACCACGACGATGTCCTCGATACGCATCCCGAAGCGACCCGGAAGATAGATGCCAGGCTCGATCGAGAACGTCATCCCGGGCCCGAGCGGCGTCTCGTTGCCCTCGACGATGTAGGGATGCTCGTGCACGTCGGTGCCGATCCCGTGTCCCGTCCTGTGGATGAAGTACTCGCCATACCCGGCCTCGGTGATCACATCGCGGGCCACTCCGTCGATCGAGGCGGCGCTCACGCCCGGCCGCACGGCGTCGACGGCGGACGCCTGGGCGCGGCGCAGTACCCGAAACGGCTCCTCGAATCCTTCGGGTGGGTGATCCACCACAAACATGCGAGTCGTGTCCGACCAGTACCCGCCGAGCGACCCACCGAAGTCACAGACGACCGCATCGCCGACTTCGACGACACGGTCGGACGCTTCGTGGTGGGGGGACGCCCCATTGGGCCCGGAGCCCACGATCGCGAACTCGACCGTCTCGTGCCCCTCTTCGATCAGCATGGCGGAGATCAGTCGCGACATCTCCTGCTCGGTTCTCCCGGAGAACCTGGTGCCGGCCAATCGACCGACAACCCGGTCCGCTGCGGCACCTGCTCGCCGAAGCATCGAGATCTCTTCGGGATCCTTGCGCATGCGCAGCTCGGTCGTCACCGACGACGCCTGCACGAACGTCGCTGCGTCCATCTGTTCCTGAAGCTGCAAGAGGAACGTCGACCAGGTCTGGTCACCGATCGCGATGCATTGCGCGCCTCTCAGCAGGCGGGCGACGATCGACACGGGCTGCTCCGTTTCTCCCCACGGACGCACGTCGAACAGATCGGGAATCTCGACCACCCGCGGCGCCTCCAGCTCGGGGACGACCATTACGGCCCGTCCGGTCACGGGCAGGACGAGCATCGTGAGGCGCTCCAGCGGCATCGCCGCATACCCAGTGAAGTATGGAAGATCCGACCCGACCGACAGCACCATCGCGTCGACCCCTTTGCGCGCCATGAGACGCTGCGCCGCCTCGACCCTCGCGTGGTAGTTCACAGGACGGGGACCGCCTCCCTGGCTGCTTCTGTGGCCTCCCTGGCGTGGTAGCTCGAACGAACAAGCGGTCCCGACTCGACGTGGGCGAGACCCAGCGACTCACCGTAGGTCTTGTATTCGGCGAACTCGTCCGGGTGTACGTACCTGTGGATCGGCCTGTGCGTGGCGGTCGGTCTCAAGTACTGACCGATGGTGACGATGTCGACGCCGACCGCCCGGAGATCGGCGAGCGCTCCGAGCACTTCCCCCTTCGTTTCGCCCATGCCGACGATCAGCCCCGACTTGACCGTCCCGGCCGGGTTGAGCCACTTCGCTCTCGCCAGCAGCGTCAGTGACCGTCCGTAGTTGGCGGCCGTCCTGACATCCCGTTGGAGGCGAAGCACCGTTTCCGTGTTGTGGTTGAGCACCTCCGGACCGGCATCCATGACTGTCTCGAGATCTCGTCTCGAGCCCTTGAAGTCTGGGATCAGGACCTCGACATCACAGTGAGGCACTCGTCGGTGAATCGCATCGATCGTCATTGCGAAGACGGTCGAGCCGCCATCGTCGAGGTCGTCCCGGTTGACGGACGTGATGACCGCGTGCTGCAATCCCATTCGTTCGATCGCCTCGGCGGCCCGTTCCGGCTCCTCGAAGTCGAGTTCTGTGGGCTTGCCGGTCGCAACATCGCAGAACGAGCAGGCTCGAGTGCACAAGTTGCCGAGGATCATCAGTGTCGATGTTCCCGACGCCCAGCATTCGTAGATGTTCGGACATCCTGCGTCTTCACAGACAGTGTTGAGCCGGAGGCCACGCATCATCGCCTTCAGGCCCGCATACTCGGGGCCCATGCGCGCCTTGACCCGCATCCAGTCGGGCCGCTCCGGTTCGCCCGGCAGCCGCCCACCTTTCAACGTGACCGGAATCGTGTCGTGTCGATCGGGAGAGAACGTGCCGCCGGCGAGCAGCCTGTCGACCTCAAACGCTCTGGGCTTGCCCTGCCCCCGAGTGAAGGCCCCGAGTTGTGTCTCGGTCTCGTCGTACCCGAACGCCTCGATGAACCGTGGAATGAACCGCTCCACGACCTCCTCGATCGAGACGGCGCGACCGAGGAGCTCCTCCATGGACACGACCGACCGGTCGACGATGCCACACGGGTTGATATGACCGAAATAGGACATGTCGGTCGAGACGTTCAGGGCGAACCCATGCATGGTCACACCGTCCGCGACCCTGATGCCGATGGCGGCCACCTTGCCGGCGTCGGTCCAGACTCCGGTCAGCTCCCGTTCCGTCCATGATGTGATGTCGAAGTCGGCCAATGTGGCTATGAGTGCGGCCTCCAACGTGTGCACATACTCCGACACCCGTTTGGGGTCCGCGAGCTCGATGATGGGGTAGCCGACCAGCTGCCCAGGACCGTGGTAGGTGATGTCGCCCCCGCGATCCACGTCGAAAACCTCGGCGTCGAGTTG
>CAYLHS010000062.1:0-12675 GCA_964383535.1 uncultured Acidimicrobiia bacterium | reverse complement strand
ACTCTCCCCGACACGGAACCGGACAGGATCGCGTCACCCGGCCGGAGCGTGCCCCGCTGCACGATGACCGTCGCCACCGGCCCACGTCCCTTGTCGAGGTTCGACTCGACGATGGCGCCCGAGGCCGGCGCGTTCGGATTGCCTTTGTACTCCTCGACCTCGGCGATGAGGTCGATCATCTCGAGCAGATGATCGACGCCGATGCCCTGCTTGGCGGAGATCTCGACTGTCACGGTATCCCCACCCAGCTCTTCGGCGACGAGCCCATGTTCGGTGAGTTGCGCGCGGACTCGGTCGGGATCTGCGCCGGGAAGGTCGATCTTGTTGAGCGCGACAATAATGCTCACGCCAGCCGCCTTTGCATGGCTGATCGCCTCCGCGGTCTGAGGCATCACGCCGTCCTCGGCGGCAACGACCAGCACGACGATGTCGGTGACGTCGGCACCGCGCCGACGCATCGAAGTGAAGGCCTCGTGGCCTGGAGTGTCGATGAAGGTGAGCTTCCTGCCGTTGCGAGACACCTGGTAGGCGCCGATGTGCTGTGTGATACCGCCCGCTTCGCCCGCAACGACGTTGGCGGATCTGATCCTGTCAAGCAGGGTCGTCTTGCCGTGGTCGACGTGGCCCATAACGGTCACTACCGGCGGCCGAAACACGAGATCCGCCTCGTCGTCCTCGGGTCGCACCACGGGAGGCTTCGGCTGGACCGGCGCTGCGGACTCGGTCCGTATAGTGACTCCGAGCTCCTCTGCGATGAGTTCGATCGCGTCCTGCGGCATCGGTGAGGAGGCGCTCGCCATCTCTCCCATCAGCAGCAGCGACTTGACGATCTCGCCGGCTGGTCGTCCTACCGCCTCGGCGAATTCCGCAACCGTGCTGTCTGGCTGGACGGTCACCTCGGGTGCCGAAGCCGCGGCCTGCGGTTCCGGCTCGGGTTCCAGTTCAGGTTCCGGCTCAGGTTCCGGCTCGGGTTCCAGTTCAGGTTCCGGCCGGGTTTCATGCTGAGGCTCGAGTTCAGGTTCAGGAGCGACCGATGCGAACGAGTCGATGATCCGACGCGCATCGGACTCCTCAACGCCCGAGGAGGCGGTCTTGACATCCACTCCGAGCTCGACGGCGCGCGCGAGCACGACCTTGGACTCCTCGCCAAGCTCCTTCGCCAGCTCGTAGATGCGTCGCTTCGCCATGAATCAGGCCTCACCGTCCTCGTCGTCTTCGCTCGCCTCGCCGGACACGTCGGTCACGGAGATCTCTTCGGTCCCTTCGGCAGCCTCGTCGCCCACGGCCTCTTCAGTTGCCTCGTCGCCCTCGACCTCTTCGGCAGCCTCCGTCGCCTCAGCGGCCGCCGACTCGTCGGCCGGATCCGCCGCCACTTCGTCAGTGGCGGGAGCCTCGACCGGTTCGGTGGCCTTCTTCGCCTCTTCGATCGCACCCCTGGTTTCTTCGGACCTGATGTCGATGCGATAGCCGGTCAACTTCGCCGCAAGCCGGGCATTCTGACCCTCGCGACCGATGGCCAGCGACAGCTGGTGTTCCGAAACGATCACGACCGCGGACCTCTCGTCCTCGTCGATGATGACCTCCTGCACCTTGGCAGGGCCGAGCGCCTCCGCGATGAACTGCCCCGTAGCGGCTCGCCACTGAACCACATCGACCTTCTCACCGCGAAGCTCGTTCACGACTTGGCGGACCCTCCCACCGCGTGCTCCAACGCACGCCCCTTTCGGGTCCACGTTGGGATCATTGGATGCCACCGCAATCTTCGTCCGGTGTCCCGGTTCGCGTGCGATGGCTCTGATCTCGACGGTCCCGTCGAGCAGCTCCGGCACCTCCAGCATCAGGAGTTGGCGGACGAAGTCGGGATGGCTCCGACTGACCACGATCTGAGGCCCTTTGGTCTCCCCTCGCACCTCGATGATGAGCCCCTTGACCCTGTTGCCCCGCTCCAAACGCTCGTACGGGATCCGTTCCGAGCCGGGCATCAACGCCTCCGCATCACCCAGATCCAGGATGGCGTACCGGTGATCGACCTGTTGAACGATGCCGGTGACGAGGTCACCTTCGCGTCCCTCATAGAGATCGAAGACCTGTTCGCGTTTCGCGTCACGCAGACGCTGAGCGATGACCTGTTTCGCCGTTTGAGCTGCGATCCTCCCGAAATCGTCCGGGGTGTCCTCCCACTCCCGCACGACCTCGCCATCTTCGTTCAACTCCTGCGCGTACACGGTGATGTCGCCGGCGTTCGGATCGATCACGACTCGCGCCTCCTCGGCTGCGCCCGGGCTGCGCTTGTACGCAGATACCAGCGCGTTGGCGAGCGCGTTCAGGATTGTCTCCACGGGCACGCCGCGCTCCTGTTCGAGCAGCTCGAGGGCCTCCATCACGGCGAAATCCATCTTCATCGGCTTGCCTCCTTGCGCTGCTTCCCTGGCTTCGCGCCGCGTTCCCATTGGAACACCGTCTTTGCCGACACGATCTCACTCAGCGGAATGGTCGCGACGTGGTCACCCTCCGCAACGACGCAGACGTCATCGTCCGCTGCATCGAGCGTTCCACGGACCGTCGCCGTGTCACCTCCCTCGAAGCGCGACGTGATCACGACCTCACGGCCGAGAGACGCTCGGAACTGACCTGGCCGGCGCAATGTGCGTTCGAGACCCGGCGATGAGACCTCGAGCGTGTAGGGCCCTTGCACGTCGGTCTCACCGTCGATGAGACGCGAGATACCCGACGCAGCGTCTGAGATTCGTCCGACATCGATCCCACCGTCGGCATCGATGAGGACGCGCAGGACGCGCCCGGACCACTCGACGTCGTCGAGTCGTAGACCCTCGGCGGCAAGGTACCGCTCGAGGGAGTCCCAGAGCGCGGTCTCGTTCATGATCTCCTCGCAAGAGAAGGCGGGCAGGGCGCCCACCTCACTCAAGCGTCCGTAGGTTTTCCACGGCGAGTATACCGCGCACACAGAGCCCGCCAACGCCCCCAATCTGCGGGTTTTCGACTAGTACGCCTTGGCGAAGATGGCCAGGTGCTCTCCCGGAGCGCCGCAGAAGACGCACGGAGCGAGCTCGTCCGGCTGCTCGAACGGGATGTTGCGGATCGTCGCCTGCGTGCGGTGTTGGATCTGGGCCTCGCAATCGGATGAGCCGCACCAGGCCGCGTTGAAGAACCCGCCCTCCTCTCTGACTCCCTCCTCGAGCTCCTCGAAGGTGGACGGATAGGACGTATGCTCGTCCCTGAAGGCGCTCGCCCGATCGAACAAGGACTGTTGTATCTCGTCGACGAGATCGACAGCCGCCCTGTGAGCCCCTTCGATCGGCACCGACTGCCTACTGGCGAGATCTCGCCTCACGAGCACCACGGTCCCTCCAGCGAGATCACGTGGCCCGATCTCCAAACGTATCGGGACACCCCTCATCTCCCAGTCGTTGAACTTGAACCCCGGAGTGAATCCCTCACGATCGTCCATCGTCGCGCGGATGCCCGCATCGTGCAGTGATCCGGTGACGCTCCATGCAGCTTCTATCACGGCCTCGGCATCTCCGATCGGCACCACGACCACCTGGTGTGGCGCCAGTCGCGGTGGCAGGATCAAACCCTGGTCGTCCCCGTGCACCATCACGGTCATTCCGACGAGCCGCGTGCTTGCACCCCATGACGTCTGGTGCGGATACTGGAGTTCGTTGTTCCTGTCCAGGAACTTCGTCTCGAACGCCCTCGCGAAGTTCTGTCCCAGGTAGTGGGATGTGCCGGCCTGGAGGGCCTTGAGGTCTCCCATCATCGCTTCGATGCTGAACGATTCGACCGCGCCTGCGAATTTCTCGGCATCTGTCTTGGTCCCGAGGATCACCGGGGTGGCCGCCCACTCCTCCGCGAACCGCGCGTAGACCTCCAGCATGAGTCTCGCCTCGTCCCTGGCTTCCTCCTCGGTCTCGTGGGCGGTGTGACCTTCCTGCCAGAGGAACTCGGTCGTTCGTAGGAACAGACGAGTGCGCATCTCCCACCGGACAACGTTCGCCCATTGGTTGATCAAGAGAGGGAGGTCTCGGTAGCTCTTGATCCACTTGGCGAACATCGCGTTGATGATCGTCTCCGACGTCGGCCGTACGACCAGGGGATCATCGAGTTCCTTACCTCCGCCATGGGTCACGATCGCCAGCTCCGGGGAGAAGCCCTCGACGTGTTCTGCTTCCCGCTCGATGAACGAGTAGGGAATCAGCAGCGGAAAGTACGCGTTCTGATGGCCCGTCTCTTTGAACATGTCGTCGAGCGCCCTCTGCATGTTCTCCCACAGGGCATATCCGTAGGGACGGATGACCATGGATCCACGCACCGGCGAGTAGTCGGCGAGTTCGGCGCGTTGCACGACATCCGTGTACCAGCGGTTGTAGTCCTCGCTCCTCGGGGTGACCTTCATCGCCTCAGGCCTCGTCTCGACCCACTATCTCGGCGACCGACTGTCGTCGTTCGGTCGCGTGATTGGCGTCACCCTGGAGCTGGGACAACTCCAGAGCCTCCGATGCCGCTTCGGCGGCGACACCACCGCCGGCGGCCGCGAGCCTGGCCTCAGCACCCTCTTCGACGAGCCGGCGAGCCTCCTCGACGAGCGCGTCGACCATTTCGTCCTCCGGCACGACTCGAACGACCTGTCCCTTGATGAACAGATGCCCCTTGCCTCTGCCCGCAGCGATACCGATGTCCGCTTCGCGTGCCTCCCCCGGGCCGTTGACGATGCACCCCATCACGGCGACCTGGATCGGCAGGTTCTCTTCCGCGAGGCGCTCCTGCGCATCGCTCGCAACCTTGATCACGTCGACCTCCGCCCGCCCGCACGAAGGGCAGGCGATCAGATCCAGGCCCTTTCGCTCCCGCAATCGGAGGTACTCGAGGAGCTGACGTCCTGCTTTGGCCTCCTCGATCGGATCGGCAGTCAGGGAGAAGCGGATCGTGTCACCGATTCCCTCCATCAGCAGGGTCGCGATACCGGCCACCGATTTGATGAGCCCTGCCGGCGGTGGGCCCGCTTCGGTCACTCCGAGGTGAAGTGGGTAGTCGACGGTCTCGGACAGGAGCCGGTACGCATCGACCATCGATGGAACGTTGGAGTGTTTGACCGAGATCTTGATGTCGTGGAACCCCACATCCTCGAGGTACCCGATCTCCTTCATGGCGGACGCGACGAGCGCCTCAGGGACAGGGCCCCCGAACTCCCGCAGGAGATCCTTGTCAAGTGAGCCGGCGTTGACACCGACTCGTATCGGCACACCGCGGTCCATTGCCTCCTGCGCCACGGCCTTGATCTGATCTTCCTTGCGTATGTTCCCGGGATTCAGCCGCAGACCGTCGACACCTGCTTCGAGCGCTGCGAGCGCGAGGCGATACTGGAAATGAATGTCGGCGATGATCGGAACTGGCGACCGAGGAACGATCTCGGCGAGCCCTTGGGCCGCCTCCACGCTGTTGCAGGTGATGCGCACGATGTCGGCGCCGGCGCCAAAGAGGGCATACACCTGCGCGAGCGTGCCACCGACATCGTCGGTCTTGGTGGTGGTCATCGACTGCACGCTGATCGGCGCGCCACCCCCAACGGCGACACGGCCGACATGCACGGTGCGGGTGGCCCGGCGTTCGATCATGAGAGGCTGATCGGGTTGGCGATGTCGAGCACGAGCGCAACGGAGAACAAGAAGATCACCAGCATCATGACAGCAGCCGCGATCGGCATGAGTGCGCGCATGTTCGCTTTCCTCCCAGAGACTCGCTCGTACAGCGCGATGACGAAGTGCCCACCGTCGAGTGGGAACAACGGCAGCCCATTGAACACGCCGAGCACGATATTGAGAAGGGCGATCAGCGCGAGCAGCGCCTGCGCGTCGAGCCCTTCGCCTAGATGAACAATGCCAACCGGGCTCACCGGGCGGATGTTGTCGGGTACGTCGGTGTTTCCGACGAATGTACCCGCGAGTCGAGCAAGGGACGATGGTCGTATCAAGTTGCCGAATGACGACAGCGTCTCCTTCGTGGCGGTGCCGACGGCCCGGCCGGCGAGACCCGCGGCCTCGGTCACGCTGATGTGCGTGATCGGGTACGCCGGATTGATGCCCAGATACCCGACGGCCGCACCCTGATCACTCTGGGTGGACGCCAAGGTCGTTTCGAGTGTCATCTCTGTGCCGTCACGATCGACCACGATCGACACCAGCTGATTCGGTCGGGCGGCGATTGCGGCGACGAGTTCGTCCCAGGTGGTGACGTTCACGCCGTCCACCGAGAGGATCCGATCACCGGCTTCGAGGCCGGCGATCGCGGACGGAGCCGGGGAACCGTCGTCGAGCGTCGACTGGACGGCCGCGACCGTCGTCGTCGGGTCGGCATCTCCGTTCTCGATCCCGAAACCGACCAGGATGCCGAAGAACACCAGGTACGCGATAACGAAGTGAACCATCACTCCTGACAGCACAACCACCGACTTCTGCCAGAACCCTTTGTCCCTGTAGGTCCGGCCCGCATCTTCCGGACTGACCTCCTCGAGCGGGTCCATCCCCACGATTCGGTTGTAGCCACCTACGGGAATCGCCTTGATGCCGAACTCAGTTTCGCCGTGGGTCGTCGACCAGAGCTTTGGCCCGAATCCGAGGAAGAACTCGGTAACCTTCATGCCCGTCGCGCGTGCTGTGACGAAGTGTCCCAGCTCGTGGAGCATCAGAGACACCACGACAGCGATCAGCATGATCAATCCACCAGTCATGTCGTCTCCAACCGTACCGACCCCACCCGCGTAATCAACACGCCCCGCCAATCAGGGTGTTCGCGACCGAGCGTGCCTCCGCATCGACCTGCATGACGTCATCGACGGTGTACACGTCCACCTTCGGAACTCGCTCCATCGTCTGACCGAGGATCGACGCGATTCCGAGGAATCCGAGTCTCCCTGTCAAGAATGCCCCCACCGCGATCTCGTCGGCCGCGTTGACGACGGCCGGCGCGGATCCTCCCCTCATGCCCGCTTCGATGACGATGTCGAGCGTCGGAAACGAGGCACGGTCCGGCGCCTCGAATGTCAGTGTCCACGATGACGGAGCGGCGACGCTTCCGCCGGCGAGTCGTTGCGGACATGTGAGCGCGTACTGGATCGGAATACGCATATCCGGCTCCCCCAACTGCGCCTTGACCGAGCCGTCCTCGAACTCGACGAACGAGTGGATAATGCTCTGGGGATGAACGACGATGTCGATCTGCGAGTACGAGACTCCGAACAGATAGTGAGCCTCTATCACCTCGAACCCCTTGTTCGCGAGCGTGGCCGAGTCGATGGTGATCCTGGAACCCATCGACCAGGTCGGATGGCGAAGCGCCTCAGCGGGCGATACGTTCTCCAACTCGTCTCGAGTCCTTCCTCGAAACGGTCCCCCTGAGGCGGTGATGATGAGCCGTCGTACCGATCCGACATCCTCACCGGAAAGGCACTGAAAAACCGCCGAGTGCTCCGAATCGACGGGGATCAGCTCGCCGCCGCCGCGGCGGAGCGCGTCCAAGACGACCGGGCCGCCGGCAACGAGGCTCTCCTTGTTGGCGAGTGCGAGGCGATTCCCTGCTTCGAGTGCGACGACCGACGGTCGCAACCCCGCTGCACCCACGATTCCGTTGACCACGATCGTTCCCGGAGTGGCGGCGAACTCGACGGAGGCATCAGGCCCGAACCGAACTCTGGATCCGTACGCCGCAAAACGCTCCCGCTCGCTCCCGATCGGTGCCACGATCCCGATCGAGGCCTCGGGAAACGCGTCGGCGATCGTCGCGAGGGTGTCGGAACCACTGCGAGCGACGACGGCGGCGACCGGAAAACCCAGACGTCGCGCGACGTCGAGCGCCTGACGTCCGATCGAACCGGTCGCTCCGAGGACGACCAGGGGTCGGATCATAGAAACCCAAGCCAGAGGAACAGCACATACCCGACGGGAATGGTGAACAGGTAGCTGTCCAAGCGGTCGACGAGGCCTCCGTGCCCAGGGAGAATCGCCCCCATGTCTTTCACACCGACGGCGCGTTTCACGAGGGACTCCGCAAGATCGCCGAGCGGCGCGAAGACCGAAACGACGGCCGCCAACCACAAACCAGTGGTGAGATCGAACTCGAACCACGGAATGACCGACAGCAGGAACCCTGCGACAAAGGCGATCACGATCCCGCCGACGAGCCCCTCGAACGTCTTGTGGGGCGACAGCTCGGGAGCCAGGCTCACCCTGCCCATGGCGCGTCCGACAAAGTACGAACCGGCATCGAACAGCGCGGTGACGGCGATGATCGCGAGGATGATCTGTTGCGAGTGATCCGACCTGATGATCGGCATGGCGAACGAAAGGAGTCCCGCAATCCAAACGACCCCGAAGATCGTGAACGACGCGTTCTCCAGCGGATGACTTCTGGATAGGAGGGCATACCAGAACACGACGGCAACGATCGTGAGTCCGATCGCGATCGACACCGACGACAGAGGCCGCGAGGAGAACCACGCAGCAGCAAGGACGCCGATGGCCCCCAGGAACCCGAACAGCGCGAGCGGCACATAGCCAGCCTCTCGAACTGCCGAGTAGAACTCGACCATGCTCACGAGCGCGAACACGCCGATGAGGAGCGCGAGCCACCCCCCGCCGATGGCCAGCATCGCCAGCACCAGGGTGATGAGCACAACGCCGGTTGCGGCTCGAACGAGCGTGTCCGACGGGCCGCTCTGGGCCTCGTAGGTATCGACCGGCGTCTCGCCGGTGACGTCGTCGAAGCCCACGATTCCCGCATCGAGGCCCGGCATCTGCGCTGCGACGGCCTGCATCTCAACCTCTTCGTCGGCCGACCTGGCGATCGCCTCGGCGAGATCCCGGTACTCTTCGGTGGTCGCGTTCAGGTAGTCGGCGCTGGTGAACCCGTCGAACTCCGATGAGCCCGTCAGGAAGTCCTCGAAGTCCTCGGTTCCTTCGTCGATCCCGGCTTCGTCGATACCGTCACCGTCGTTGTTGTCGGTATTCATACTTCGAGCAGCTCCTGCTCCTTGTGCTCCAGCAGCTCGTCGACCTTGGTGATCATCCGATCGGTGATCTCCTGCAACTCACTCTCGGCACGGTGGATGTCGTCGTCCGAGATCTCGCCATGCAGATCGGAGAGCTCGCTCATGGCGTGGCGACGGATATTGCGCATCGCGACTCTGCCATCCTCGGCCATCTGGCGAACGACCCGGGTCAGCTCAACACGCCGTTCCTCGGTGAGAGCCGGGAACGCGATGCGAATGACATGACCGTCGCTGGAAGGATTCAAACCCATCCCGGATGTTCTGATCGCTCGCTCGATAGCGTTCACGGACGTCTTGTCGTAGGGCTGGACAACGAGAAGACGCGGCTCGGGTACCGAGAACGAGGCAAGCTGTTGCAGGTGCGTCTGGGTCCCGTAGTACTCGACCGTGATCCTGTTGAGGATGCCGGCGTTGGCGCGTCCCGTCCGAACGGTCGCGAACTCCGACTGCACATGCTCGATCGCCTGACTCATCTTCAACTCGGCCTCGTCGAGCGTTTCCTGAATCATGGCGTGCCTCCTACTGAACCAACGTCCCGATCCGCTCTCCTCGTACCGCCCGCACGACGTTGCCCGGTTTCGTGATGTTGAACACCACGATCGGGAGCTGATGGTCCTTGCACATGGTAGCGGCGGTCGAGTCCATCACCCGGAGTCCCTTGGCGATGAGGTCCAGGTAGGTGACTTCCGACATGAGTGTGGCGTCGGGATGGGTGACCGGATCGGCGTCGTACACGCCGTCAACAAGGGTCGCCTTCAACATCACCTCGGCGCCGATCTCCACCGCACGCAGCGCCGCAGCGGTATCGGTGGTGAAGAACGGGTTGCCGGTGCCGGCAGCGAAGATGACGACACGTCCCTTCTCGAGGTGTCTGATGGCTCGAAGCCGGATATAGGGCTCTGCGAGCGACTGCATCAAGATCGCGGTCTGTACTCTCGTGGGCACCCCGGCGTTCTCGATGGCGCTTCTGAGCGCGAGCGCGTTGATCACGGTCCCGAGCATGCCCATCGTATCGGCGGTAGCGGGCTCGATACCGGTCGTCGCGGCCGACGCTCCTCTGAAGATGTTGCCTCCGCCGACCACGATGCCGAGTTCGATCTCGCCATCACCGATGGCCTCCACGACTTCGCCGGCGATTCGACCGATCTCCGTGATGTCGATGCCGTGCCCGAGCTCAGGATCGGCGAACGCCTCCCCGGACAGCTTGAGCATCACGCGGCGGCGGTCCACCATCACATCTCCTCGCCGACCGCGAGCCGTGCGAACCTCCGAATGGTGATGTTCTCGCCCATGGTCGCGGCGAGCCCGGCGACCATGTCGCCCACCGTTCCGTCGAACTGGTCGCTCTTGATGAACTGCTGATCCTCGAGCACGGTGTCCTTGTAGAACGAGGCGATACGGCCCTCCACGATGCGAGGAATGATGTTCTCCGGTTTCCCCTCGTTCTGAGCTTGACGAGTGATCATCTCACGTTCGTACTCCAGAGCGTCCTGTGGTACGTCTTCGCGCCGGACCCAGCGAGGCTGTGCTGCCGCCACGTGCATCGCGACATCGTTGGCGATCGCCTGGAACTCCTCACTCTTGGCAACGAAGTCGGTCTCCGAGGCCAGTTCCACCAGCACGCCGATGACCGGCCTGTCGAACTGCCGGTGGATGTACAGTCCGATCACACCCTCGTTGGCTTCTTTGCCCGCTCGTTTCTTGGCATCGGCGAGGCCCTTCTCCCTCAAGTATTCCTTGGCCTTCTCGAAGTTCCCACCGGTCTCGACCAGGGCGCCCTTTGCGTCCATCATTCCGACACCGGTGGCGCGGCGAAGCTCCTGCACGTCCTTTGCGGTGAAGTCGGCCATCACTCGTCTCCTTCGCTGCTTGGCTCGCCCTTCAGTGCGATCTCTCTCCCCTCAATGCACGCATCGGCCACGAACCCGGCCATGAGCTGGGCCGAACGAATCGCGTCGTCGTTGCCGGGAATCACGAAATCGACCAGGTCCGGATCGCAGTTCGTATCGACGAGCGCGATGACCGGAATCCCCAGGCGATCTGCCTCCTTCAACGCGATCTGCTCAGCGTTCAAGTCGACGATGAAGAGCACTTGCGGAAGGTGGGTCAGATTGCGCACACCGCCAAGCACCCGCTGGAGCTTGGCGAGTTCGCGGTGGAGTCGCAGACGCTCCTTCTTCGGCAGCGACGTCATCTCGCCGGACTCGTCCATGCGCTCCAGCTCCCGCATGTACGAGATGCGCTTCTGGATCGTGGAGAAGTTCGTGAGCATCCCGCCGAGCCAGCGGAAGTTCACATACGGCATGTCCGAGCGAATAGCTGCCTCTTCGATCGGAAGCTGCGCCTGCTTCTTCGTCCCGACGAAGAGGACCAGCCCTCCGTCGGCAACCTCGTTCTTGACGAAGTCGTACGCCCGATTGATCTGGTCGAGCGTCTGACGCAGATCGATGATGTGGATGCCGTTACGGGCGCTGTAGATGTATGGCTCCATCTTGGGGTTCCAGCGCCGGGTCTGATGTCCGAAGTGGACGCCTGCTTCCAGCAGCTGCTTCATGGTGACCGTGGACATAGGTCCTCCTGTTCCGGTTCTTCCTCCGCCCGTCACAGCAGATGGCTGCTCCCCGCGACGAATCGACCGTTGGGGAGAAACGGGCGTGCGTGATCGGGCAACTGTACCAGGCGGTCACCCGTGGTGAAACGCCGGCTCCGTCATGCGGTGGCGAAGGCTCATCACCGACTTCGTGTGGATCTGGCAGACCCGCGACTCGGTCACGCCGAGGACATCGCCGATCTCCGCGAGCGTGAGACCCTCGTAGTAGTAGAGGGTGAGGACCAGTCGATCCCGTTCGACGAGCCGGTTGATCGCATCCGCCAAGACGCGCTTGACTTCCTCTTCCTGGTACGCGGCTGCCGGATCGACGCCCTTTGGGTCAGGAAGAAGATCACCGACCGTGGTCGAGTCGCGACCTGGGGCGAGCAACTCGTCGAGCGCGACCAGGCCTGCAGACGACACCTCGGCCATCGTGTTTTGGAGTTCCTCGACCGGCACGTCCATGTGCGCGGCGAGCTCCTCGTCGGTGGGCGGCCGCTGGAATCGATGCTCCAGCTCGCTGTAGGAACGGTCGAGTTCGCGAGCGCGAGCTCTGAGCGAACGTGGTGCCCAGTCGAGGGCTCGAAGCTCGTCGAGGATTGCTCCCCTGATCCTGTTGATAGCGTACGTCTCGAACTTCACACCTCGTTCGGGATCGAACTTGTCGATGGCATCGATCAGTCCGAAGATGCCGTCCGAAATCAGGTCGGAGCGATCGACGCTGGACGGCAGACCGGATGCCACACGACCCGCGACGAACTTGACGAGCGGCGAGAAATGCAAGATCAGGCCCTCACGGGCCCCCTGGTCCTCTGTGGCCTTGAACCTGCGCCACAGCTCATCCAGATGATCTTCGGATGCCCGATCAGGCCCGCGGGTGACTTCGCTCATAGGTTGCCTTGAGATGCTCGCGGGTGACCGCAGTGTACGTCTGGGTGGTCCCTAGTTCAACGTGCCCAAGCAGCTCCTGCACGGCCCGCAGGTCGGCTCCTCCTTCGAGAAGGTGCGTCGCGAACGAGTG
>CAYLHS010000061.1:0-12928 GCA_964383535.1 uncultured Acidimicrobiia bacterium | reverse complement strand
CTGGAACTCGAGACGCCCGAGATGACGTTGAATGTGGGGCCGCAGCATCCGTCGACCCATGGTGTGCTCCGTCTGAAGGCGCGGATCGACGGGGAGCGCATCATCGATGTCGACCCTGTCATCGGCTACATGCATCGCGGGTACGAGAAGCTGGCGGAAGTGAGGACGTACCCACAGATCATCGCGCTGCTCAACCGAATCGACTGGGTGTCAGGGTACGCCAACGAGATCCCGTTCGTGGTCGGAGCTGAACGCCTCATGGAGGTCGAGCCGCCGCCTCGGGCACAGTACATCCGGTTGATCCTGACGGAGATGGCACGCATAGCGTCGCACTTCCTGTTCATGGCGTCCTACCCCATGGAACTCGGGGCCGCCTCACCGTTCTTCTTCGCGTTCAGGGAGCGGGAACGGGTTCTCGATTTGATCGAATCGGTGACCGGAGGGCGGTTCCATCCGAACTTCAATCGCGTCGGCGGCGTGAAGCCTGCGGCGGGTGCAGGGTCGACGACCAAGACGGTGATCCAGGACCTCCCTGCCGGTTTCTACGCAGAGACCCGGATCGCCATGGACAAGGTCCTCGCGGTATGCGACGAGCTCGATGATCTGATCGTCGGCAACGAGATCCTGCATGCCCGGACCAAGGGTGTTGGCGTGATGACCGCCGAACTCGCGGCATCCTACGGGGTGTCAGGTCCGAATCTGCGTGCGTCCGGCGTCGAGTTCGACCTGCGCAGAACCGAGGACTATCTGCCGTACGAGGATTTCGACTTCTGGGTCCCGACCGGCGAGAACGGCGACTGCTACGACCGCTACGTCATGCGCGTCCACGAGATCCGCGAGTCGGCCAAGATGATCCTCGCTGCGATCGACGGCATCCCGAGCGGTCCGATCATCGCCAAGGTTCCGAAGGTCATCAAGCTGCCGAAGGGTGAGATCTACATGCGGGCGGAGAGCCCGAAGGGCGAGGTGGGCTACTACCTCGTCTCGGAAGGTGGAACAGGACCGTACCGTCTGGTGGTTCGCACGGCGTCGTTCTCCAACGTTTCCGTACTTCCGGTGCTTCTCGAAGGGGTCCTGGTTCCCGACCTGGTCGCCATCTTCGGCAGCTTCGACTTCGTACTCGGAGACGTGGACCGATGAGGTGCGAGGTACGAGGTGCGAGGTACGTAGAGCCCCCGAAGGAGGTTTTGCGTTGAACTTCTACCTCGAGCTCGCCATCAAGATGGTCGTGATCTTCGCGATGGTGCCCGTCACGGCACTCGTGACTGGCTACGCCGAGCTGAAGCTGTCGTCGCACATGCAGTCCCGGATCGGGCCTTACTACGCGGGTGTTCGCTGGGGATGGGCGCAGCTCATCGCCGATGGGGTCAAGTTCCTCCAGAAGGAGGACATCATCCCTGACAACGCCGACCGACCTGTCTTCTCGCTGGCTCCGGTCATGGTGATGATCTCGACGGTTGCCGTGTTCATGGTCATCCCGTTTGGGTCGAGCGGGTACGCCATCGGACGCAACGTCGACATGGGGATCTTCTACGCGATGGCGATCTCGTCGGTTGGCACTCTCGGTGTGTTGATGGCCGGTTGGTCGTCCGGCAACAAATACTCGCTGATCGGAGGGCTGCGAGCAGGTGGGCAGCTCATCGCCTACGAGCTTCCACTGGTCTTGGGTGTCGTGGGCGTGATCATCCAGGCCGGAACGCTTTCGATGCAGGGGATCGTGGAGGCCCAAATCGCACAAGGCTGGCCGTTCGCCTTCACGCAGTTCGTCGGGTTGTTCCTGTTCCTGATCGCCGCTCTCGCTGAGATGAACCGGACGCCGTTCGACATGCCGATCGCCGAGTCGGAGCTGGTCACCGGGTACCTCACCGAGTACTCGGGGTTCCGGTTCCTGTTCTTCTTCCTCGCCGAGTACGCCAATATCTTCGCCTACTCGGCGATCGCAGCCACCCTGTTTCTCGGGGGGTGGGGATTCTGGGGTGTCTCTGCCGCCTGGGCGGGACCATTCATCGTGGTCGCCAAGACGTTCGCGCTCTCGTTCGTGGTCATCTGGTTCCGCTGGACGTTCCCTCGATTTCGAGAGGACCAGCTCCAGTCGCTCGCGTGGCGCTGGCTCGTCCCGCTCGCTCTGGCCAACATCGCGGTGACGGCGATTCTCAAGGTGGTGATCTGAATGACGATCGGCATCGGGTTGCTGAAGGGCCTTTGGGTGACGTTCTCGACGATGTTCACGAAGCCGGTCACGGTCATGTACCCGGACGTGAAAGAGGTGCCGGTCGACCGGGCGCGTGGCGTGATCGCTCTCGACGAGGACGCGTGCACGTCGTGCATGTTGTGCGCTCGTCAGTGTCCGGACTGGTGTATCTACATCGAAGGGCACAAGGAGGAGAAGCCTCCTAGCAAACCCGGTGGGAGACCGCGAAACCGCGCCGTTCTCGACCGGTTCGACATCGACTACGCGCTGTGCATGTACTGCGGCATCTGTGTCGAGGTGTGTCCCTTCGACGCGCTCTTCTGGAGCCCCGAGTACGAATACGGCGAGCTCGAGATGGAATCGTTGCTGCATGACAAGGCCAAGCTGGGCGAGTGGCTCCAGACGGTTCCCGAACCGCCTGCGTTGGAGGATCGATGATGGGTGGCTGGTTCTCGGAGGCGTCCAACTGGTGGTTCCTGCTGATTGCGCTGTTCATCGCGTTCTCTGCGCTGCGGGTCGTTACCGCCACCAACGTGGTGCATTCCGCCCTGTTCCTCGTCGGCGCGCTCGCTGGCACCGCCGGTCTGTTCCTGCTCCTCGGGGCGCAGTTCGTCGCCTGGGTGCTGGTCCTCGTGTACGTAGGCGCGGTGGTCGTCCTGTTTCTGTTCGGCATCATGATCACCAGGGCGCCGACCGGTCCGAGGGTCGAGGTCGACAACCCCCGCAAGGGGTTCGCTGCGGCTGCAGCGGTGCTCACGTTCGCCGTGATGGTGTACTCGTCGGTGTCGGCGTTCGGTCACATGGAGGTCACGAAGGTCGGAACCGGCACGGCCACCGATCTGATCGGCAGCCAGCTCATGGGCAGGTTCGTGCTGCCGTTCGAAGCCGTCTCGTTTGTGCTGCTCGCCGCGCTCGTCGGCGGCGTGACACTCGCCAGGAAGGACACGGCGAGTGACGAAACGGACGAAGGGGGGACGGCATGAGCCTCGTCCAGTTCCTCATCCTCGGAGCGTTCATGTTCTCGCTCGGCGTGTACGGCCTGCTCATCAGGCGCAACGCGGTGATGGTGCTGCTGGCGATCGAGCTGATGCTGAACGCGGTCAACCTCAACCTGATCGCGTTCGAGGCGGCTTTGCGTACAACGTTCGCCGGCGGTCAGATCTTCGCGATCTTCGTGATCACTGTCGCCGCCGCGGAAGTCGGCATCGGGCTCGCGATCGTGTTGCTCATCTTCCGTAACCGGCGTTCGGCGAACGTCGACGAGCTGGACGTGATGAGGTGGTAGGGGTGGTGCTCGCGGCGGAGGAGGCGATGATGCACGCGTCCGATGGCGGCTGGCTCGCCCAGGGAGCATGGCTGATCGTGGTCGCACCATTCCTCGCGATGGTGGCGATCGTGTTCTTCGGCAAGCGCATGCCTCGCAAGGGCGGCGAAATCGCCGTCGGTGCCATGGGTTTCGTCTTCGTGTACTCCGCTGCGCTGCTGATCCTCAACATCGCCAACGGCGTGATCTACCAACACAGCATCCTGGTCGCTCAACTCGGGAGCGTGAGCGTTGAGTGGGGCTGGGTGGTCGACGGGCTCTCGACGATGATGTACTTCGTCGTCGGCACCCTCTCGTTCCTCGTGTTCACGTACGCCCTGGGCTACATGAAGGGCGACGTGCGCGAGACGTGGTTCTTCGCCGCGTTCTCCCTGTTCGCCGGCTCGATGCTCGTGCTCGTGTCAGCACCGAACCTCATCCAGCTCATCGTTGGATGGGAAGGCGTCGGCCTCTCTTCATACCTGCTCATCGGCCACTACTGGGAGGAGAAGGAGAACTCCTCCGCCGGTATGAAGGCGTTCTACACGAACAAGATCGCCGACGTCGGGCTGATCATTGGCGCCATCGTGCTCGGCACCGCCGTAGGGTCGTTCCGCTACTCCGACATCCTCGAGGCCGCTGCCAACAACTCGTCGGTGCTCGTTCCCGTCGCCGTGCTCGGCGGAGTCCTGCTGTTCATTGGCGCGATGGGCAAGAGCGCGCAGTTCCCTTTCCACGTGTGGCTGCCGGATGCGATGGCAGGACCGACGCCGGTCTCATCGCTGATGCACGCGGCGACGATGGTGACGGCCGGGGTGTACCTCGTCGCACGGATGTACCCGTTGTACGCGGGGATGGCCGCCGACATGCGTGTGCTGATCGTCATCATCGGGACGATCACGCTGCTGATCGCCGGCCTGCTCGCGATCGTCCAGGACGACCTCAAACGAGTACTTGCCTACTCGACCGTCAGCCAGCTCGGCTACATGATCGCCGCACTCGGCGCGGGTGGGTACACGGCAGGTCTGTTCCACCTGTGGACCCACGCCTTCTTCAAGGGCCTGCTGTTCCTCACTGCCGGATCGGTCATCCACGCGGTCCACTCCAACAACATGAGCGACATGGGCGGGCTCCGCAAGAAGATGCCGGTGACGTTCTGGTCGTTCACGTCGGCGTCGCTCGCACTCGTCGCCATCATCCCGTTTGCCGGATTCTTCTCAAAGGACGAGATCCTCGCCACGCTCGGACACAATGGGTACACCTGGGCGATGTGGATCGGCATCCTCGGGGCCTTCATCACCGCCTTCTACATGGGCCGTGCGATGTTCCTCACGTTCTTCGGCACGTACAAGGGTGAGGCACATGTGCACGAGTCGCCGGCCGTCATGACTGTCCCGATGGCGATCCTCGGAGTTGCGTCCCTCATCGCCGGTTGGGTGAACATCCCCGGTGTCTACGAGGGCTTCCACCATTGGGTCACGGAACGAGCGATCACCTTCACCTCGTTCTCGGCGGAGGGGTTCGACGTCCCGGTGATGCTGACCGGGTTGGGATTCGCGCTCGCCGGCGTCATCGTCGCCTACGTCATCTACTTCCGCGATGCCGAGACACAGCAGGCACGGGATCGGATCCGGATCCCGGTTCTCTGGCCGCTGCTCGAGCACAAGTACTACCTCGACGACTTGTATCTCGCGACGTTGATCAACCCGATCAAAGGACCGATCGCGAGGGCGGTCAACTGGAGCAACTCGTACATCATCGACGGCGTTGTCAACGGTGCGGGCGTGGTTGCCCGTCTCGTTGCGCGTTTCGTGTACGGGAACCTCGATCAGAAAGGCATCGACCTGGCGGTGAACACTGCGGCCATCGTCACCGGCTCGGCGGGCGGGCAGGCACGGCGGCTGCAAACAGGCAAGGTGCAACAGTACGCGGCGATGACCGTGGCCGGAGCGGTGCTGCTGGTCGTCGCGATCGTCATATTCACGTAGGAGGACTGAAGGATGGCATGGTTCGACAACGGATGGGGCTTGAGCCTGATCGTGTTCTTGCCGATCGCAGGGGCGCTGGTCATCCTGCTCGCCCCGAAGAAGAACCTGACGGCCATCAAGTCGTTCGGGTTGACGTTCACCGCGCTCCCGGTGCTCCTCGCCGCAATCATGATCGCCCGCTTCGACTACGGCGCCGGCTCCGCGTTCCAGTTCGGCACCGATCTGTCGTGGATCGCTTCGATCAATGCCCGCTACCACATCGGGATCGACGGTATCTCGTTCCCACTGCTCGTCCTGTCGACCGTGCTGACGATGCTCGCGGTGATCTACACGTTCAACCACTGGCCTGAGCCGCACAACCCGAAGGCGTTCATGGCGCTCATCTTGGTGCTTGGCACTGCGATGAACGGCACGTTCGTGGCCCTGGACCTGGTGCTGTTCTTCGTGTTCTTCGAACTGGTGCTCCTGCCCATGTACTTCATGATCGGGATCTGGGGCGACAAGACGATGATGAAGGTCCCGGGGTTCAGGATCGAGGCGGAGACACGCCTGTACGCGGCGATCAAGTTCTTCGTGTTCACCCTGTTCGGTTCCGCGTTCATGTTGCTGGGTTTCCTGGCCCTCTACTACCGCTCGGGCGAGGTTGCGCCGTTTGTCCGCACGTTCGATATCCCCACGCTGATCCAGGCCGGGTCCCAGGGTGCGTTCACCGGTACGTTTGCGTTCCTTGTGTTCGGAGCGCTGTTCCTCGGCTTCGCGGTGAAGGTGCCGATGTGGCCGCTGCACACGTGGCTCCCGGACGCGCACACGGCCGCGCCTACGGTTGGGTCGGTGCTGCTGGCCGGAATCCTGCTGAAGCTCGGCTCCTACGGATTCATCCGAATCAGCCTTCCGATCCTTCCAGAAGAGGCACATCACTGGGCGCCGGCCATCGCCATCTTGGCCGTGATCGGCATCATCTACGGGGCGCTGGCCTGTCTCGCCCAGTCCGACATGAAGCGACTGATCGCCTTCTCGTCGGTCGGTCACATGGGGTTCGTGATGCTCGGGATCTCGACCTTGACGGTGGTCGGCATCAACGCCGCCGTGATCGGGATGGTCGCCCACGGTCTCATCACCGGCCTGTTGTTCTTCGTCGCCGGATCGATGGCGCACCGGTACCACACCCGCGAGATGGCGAAGCTCGGTGGCAACCAGAAGCTCATGCCAAAGATGGGTGCCATCCTCGGCTTCACCGCGATCGCCTCCCTCGGGCTGCCGGGGCTGGCGGGATTCTGGGGCGAGTTCATGTCACTCGTCGGTTCCTACAACCCGGCGTTGGGGCTCAATCTCGGTGTGTTCCGCACAGCCATGGTGGTCGGAGCCATCGGCACGGTACTCACCGCCGGCTACATGCTGTGGATGCTGCAACGGGTCAATCTCGGCGAGCCGAGCGGCGAGTGGGGCAGCCACGCTCTCGTCGACGCCGACGTCTACGAGCTGACCGCGTGGGTGCCGCTGATGGTGCTCATCGTCGCCGTCGGCGTATTCCCGAAGCTGGTGTTCGGTGCGACGAACGGGGCCGTCGCCGCGCTGGTTGCGAAGGCGTTTGGGGGCTGAGTGATCGACTATCTGGCGCTCGCACCCGAGATCATCATCGCGGCGACCGCCGTGGTGGTGCTGCTCGCCGACCTGTGGCTGGTCCGCAAGTACTGGACGGCGATCATTGCGGTCGTCGGAACGACGGCCGCGGCGATACCGCTGATCGTGATGGCGGTATCGACGGTCGGGGACCGGGAGCTGTTCGGCGGCAGCTACGTGGTCGATCCGTTTGCGCTGGTCATGAAAGGCGTCTTCCTGATGGCCGGCTATGTGGTGCTGCTCATGTCGTTCTCGTACGTCGAGTCCGACAACTACTACGAAGGCGAGTACTACTTCTTGCTGTTGGTGTCGATCCTCGGTTCACTCGTGCTCGGCTCTGCGCGCGACCTGATCTCCCTGTTCGTCGGGATCGAACTCGTTGCCAGCCCCATGTATGTCCTCGCGGGCTTCCGCAAGGGTGACCTCAAGTCGAACGAGGCAGCACTCAAGTACTACCTCCTCGGTGTGCTCGCGTCGGCATTGTTGCTGTACGGGTCGTCATTCGTGTTCGGGCTCACCGGCTCGCTCACCTTCGACGGCATCGCCTCGGTGGCAGGCGGACTTGTTCACGAGCCGGCCTTCGTCATGGCGGTGTTGTTCATCCTGGCCGGCATCGGGTTCAAGGTGTCGGCGGTTCCCTTCCACTTCTGGGCGCCGGATACCTACGAAGGGGCGCCAACCCCGATCACCGCGTACCTGTCGGTCAGTTCGAAGGCCGCCGGCTTCGTCGCCCTCCTCGCTGTCGCATACCGAGCGTTCGGTCCTGCTTCGGCGACCTGGGCACCGGTCGTGTGGGTGTTGGCTGCCCTGTCGATGACCATCGCCAATCTCTCGGCCTTGAAGCAGGACAACATCGTCAGGATGCTGGCGTACTCGTCGATCTCACACGCCGGGTTCATGCTCGTGCCGTTCGTCGTCGCGCCGTATGTCGGTGCGGACGGTCTCGGCAACGCGGTTGCTGCCACCGTCACGTACCTGATCATCTACGCGTTCATGAACCTCGGAGCCTTCGCGCTGGTGATCGCCGGATCGCGCAAGGCCGGCTCCGGAACCGTCGACGGCTGGGCAGGCATGGCCACCTATGCCCCGGGGCTTGCGTTCCTGGGCGCCGTGTTCTTCTTCGGGCTCGCAGGCATCCCACCTCTTGCCGGCTGGTTCGCCAAGTTCGTCATGTTCCGAGTCGTGTTGACGGCCGGCAGTGGGTGGGCCGTCGGGCTCGCGGTGGTCGCTGCGCTGAACTCGGTCGTCGCCATCTACTACTACGCGCGGGTCGTGAAGGCCATGTGGATGGATCCGGTCCCAGCGACTGTGCCTGACCGCGAGGTGCGTGAAGCGGCGGTACCGGTGCCGTTGGCGCTCGCGCTCGGGATCACGGCAGCGATCGTCCTCGTCGTCGGGGCGGCACCCGGCCTCGTCACGTTCTTCTCAGACGCGACGAAGACACTGGCCGGAGGAGGGTAAGGGCCGCCCTGCGGGCGACTGTCTTCGGTTCTCAATTGTCGGTTATCGGTGGGAGTATGCTCCCGCGGCGCCGGAAACGGATGTGGTCGCGTTCCTACCGAGAACCCATGACTGATGTCCGATGGCTGCGAGCAGAGGTGGCTCTGCTCGCCCCGCTAGCCTGACGCTCATGAGTGCCACCGACCCCGTCATCCTGACCTCCGACGATCTGTACCTGTTCAACGAGGGATCCCACTCTCGCCTCTACGAGAAGATGGGCTCACATCTGGTCGATGGCGGCTGCCGGTTCGCCGTATGGGCACCCGATGCCGGCCGGGTGGCCGTGGCCGGCGACTTCAACAGCTACGACGAGAGTGCCAATCCGCTCAAACCGCAGGGGAACTCCGGGATCTGGGCAGGAGTCGTGCCCGGTGTCGAGTCTGGTGACACCTACAAGTACGTGGTCGTCAACCGGGACACCGGTAACGAGGTGTACAAGGCAGACCCGTATGCGGCGTACGCAGAGGTCCCACCACGTACCGCGTCGGTGGTGTGGGATCTGTCCTACAGGTGGGGTGACTCCACGTGGATGAAGCGCCGGGCCCAACACAACCACAAGGACGCTGCCATAGCGATCTACGAGATGCATCTCGGATCCTGGCGCACAGACGATGTGGGCAACCCGCTCGGCTATCGGGAGCTCGCGCCGATACTCGCCGAGTACGTGAAAGAACTGGAGTTCACCCACGTCGAGTTCCTGCCGGTGATGGAGCATCCATTCGGTGGATCGTGGGGGTATCAGTCGACCGGATACTTCGCCCCGACCGCCCGTTTCGGCACCCCTCAGGACTTCATGTACCTCGTCGACACCCTTCACAAGGCGGGCATCGGCGTCATTGTCGACTGGGTGCCATCTCACTTCGCAACAGACGAGCATGGGCTCGGGCTGTTCGACGGGACCCACCTCTACGAGCACGCCGATCCACGCCAGGGGTTCCATCCCGACTGGGGAAGCTACGTGTTCAACCATGGGCGCAACGAGGTGCGGTCGTTCCTTCTGTCATCCGCGATGGTGTGGCTCGACCGGTACCACATCGACGGGATCAGGGTCGATGCGGTGGCGTCGATGCTCTACCTCGACTATTCGCGCAGTGAAGGTGACTGGATCCCCAACCAGTACGGAGGCAACGAGAACCTGGAGGCGATCTCGTTCCTGCGGCGATTCAACGAAGAGGTGTATGGGGCATACCCTGACGTGCAGACGTTCGCCGAGGAGTCGACCGCCTGGCCGATGGTGTCGCGCCCCACCTACCTGGGTGGCCTCGGGTTCGGGTTCAAGTGGGACATGGGGTGGATGCACGACACGCTTCAGTATTTCTCGCTCGATCCGGTGTATCGCCGGTTCCACCACAACGATCTGACGTTCAGGGGCCTGTATGCGTTCACCGAGAGCTATGTGCTTCCGCTCTCACACGACGAGGTCGTCCACGGGAAGGGATCGCTGATCGGCAAGATGCCGGGTGACGATTGGCGCAAATTCGCCAACCTGCGACTCCTCTACGCGTCGATGTTCGCCCAGCCCGGCAAGAAGCTGCTGTTCATGGGTGGAGAGATCGCGCAGTGGCACGAGTGGGACAACGACGGGAGCGTCGACTGGAGCCTGCTCCAGTGGGATCCGCACAAGGGCATCCACAAGCTGGTTTCGGACCTCGCCCGGCTCTACAAAATGGAGCCGTCGATGCACCTTCGAGATTCCGATCCGGAGGGATTCGAGTGGGTCGAGGCGAACGACCCGTCGTCGAGTGTGCTCGCCTACATTCGCAAAGGTGGCGAGGACGTGATGCTCGTGGTGATGAACTACACGCCTGTGCCGAGATACAACTATCGGGTCGGCGTGCCGCGAGACGGCGTCTGGATGGAAGTGCTCAACACCGACGCCGGTGACTACGGCGGGTCGGGGATGGGCAACCTCGGCGGAGTCGACGCGCACGAGTCCGAATCACATGGTCGCCCGTTCTCGATCAACCTGACCGTCCCGCCGCTGGGTGCCGTGTTCTTGAAATCGACCGGCGGAGCGTGATCCCCACGTGGGGCTGCGTTGGTGGGAGCCACCCCCTCCGTCCTCGACCTTCGGTCGAGTCCACCTCCCCCAACACTCGGCCCTTGGGCCTCGCGGGGGAGGAGACAGGGAGCCACCCCCTCCGTCCTCGACCTTCGGTCGAGTCCACCTCCCCCAAGGTCGCGTCCGCTCCCTGGGGGAGGAAACGGTGAGCCAGTGAACCTTCGGACCGCACACTCAATCGAGGACTTCGCAGGGATGCCGGGCGACCCCGACGACTACGGGGCTACCGTCACCAGGTTGTGGGAGTCCGGTGAGGGCCGTCGCGAATGGTCGTTCGTGCTCGAAGATGCGGGCGAGAGAGTCGGACGCATCGCGTACAGGATCGAGGAGACGTGCCAAAGAGAGCTGCTGGGTGATCTGCCTCCCTACGAGTTGTTCGTATACGGGTGGTGGCTTCCCTGGGAGCACCACCCGATACAGGCGGGGGCCACGCTGATTGCCGGCTCTGTGGAACGGCTCCCCGAGGATCTGCCGGCGCTCGTCCAGCTGCGACTGAACGCCGCTTTCCACTCCGACATCGACGAGCGTGTGCAGGTCGCGGAGGCGTCAGGCTTCGAGCTGTTTCAGGAGAAGGAGGGGGTCCTGTGGGAGAACGGCGGGACAGTCGTCCAGGTGCCTGATCGGCTCCGGTTCCAACCGGTCTCAGAGGTGGGACGTGAGCCGTACCGGGCGGTCCTCGCCTCGGCCGGGCGTGGGACACTGGATCGCAACGACCGGTACTACTACCGGCTGGCAGGCGAGGAGAACTGGTCGAATGTCTTCATGAGCTTCCTCGCTCCCGACGACGAGGACACGTGGCTGATGGGGTCGCTTCCCGACGGTACGCCGGTCGGGTTCGTCGGGGTGTCGCACTTCATGGAGCCCGACGTGGCGACGATCGCGTTCATCGGGGTGGCGCCTGATCACCGTGGCCACCACTACATCGACGATCTGCTGCTGGCTGGAACCGCGGCTGCGCAACGGCGAGGTTTCCGATCCATCCTCTCCGATGTCGACACGCTCAACGCGCCGATGCTCTCGGCGATGGAGCGCAACGGCCACCACGCCGGTCGACACCCGTGGCACATCTGGCACTACCGAATGCGGAGGTGACCGGTGTCGCTTCTGGATCGCCTGATCGACAGGATCGATTCCGATGGGCCGATCCCGTTCGAGGAGTTCCAATCGGCCGCCCTGTACGACACGGAGGACGGCTTCTTTGGTGCAGGGAAGCTGCGATCGGTCAAGGAGGGTGACTTCCTCACCTCTCCCGAGGTGAGTCCACTGTTCGGCGAGACCCTGTCTGTGTTCGTCGATCGGGTCCTCGGTGGTTCGTCGTCGCTCGCTGCAGACGAAGGGGCGCCCTCTTCCACGGATGGGAAAGCTGCTTCGTCTGTCCCGCCGGCGAGCGGAGCGGGTGATGGGGGGAAAGTACCGCTGCGGCGGGACCGCAGGGGTAGGGGGGCGGTTCCCATGCTCGTGGAGGTCGGCGCAGGCTCGGGTTCCCTGCTTCGTCCGCTCCTTGCCTCGCTGAAACACCCGGTCGATGCCTGGGCGGTTGAGGCATCACCGGCGGCACGAAGTGCACTCAGGGCGGTGCTTCCCGAAGACCGCATCCTCGCGTCCATCGGCCGGCTGCCCACCGCCTTTCGTGGGGTCGTGATCGCGAACGAACTGGTCGACAACCTGCCCGTTGCGCTTGCCGTCCGGGTGGGGGATGGATGGGAGGAGCGCTGGGTGGGGGTAGAGGATGGTCGGTTGGTGCTGGTCCGACACGGGGTCAGGCACGAGGTTGCGGCGTGGGCGGAGCGCTTCGGGTTGCCGTGCCCGAATGGAGGTCGGGTGGAGGTGCAGCTCGCCGCGTCCGCTTGGATGCGCTCGACACTCGGACGCCTGGACGCGGGAGCCCTCGTCATCATCGACTACGGCGAGACTGCCAAAGGCCTCGAACACCGCCGGGTCGACGGAACGATCCGCACGTACCGCGCCCACCATCTCGGCCCACAGCCGCTGCTCCAGCCGGGGGAGACCGATATCACCGCGGATGTGAACTTCTCGGCGCTGATGGCCGTCGCCCCGGAGGAGGGGGCGTCCGTGGAGCTGCACCGCCAGGATGAGTTCCTGGAATCACTCGGCCTGCGAGATCGAATTGCGGGACTCCGTGAACGAGAGCTCGCGGCCGCACGGTCAGGCGACACCATGGGTCAGCTCGAGGCTCGCTCCGATCGCACCAACGCCGAGACCCTGCTGCACCCTCGTGGTCTCGGCGACTTCAGAGTGCTGGT
>CAYLHS010000060.1:0-12995 GCA_964383535.1 uncultured Acidimicrobiia bacterium | reverse complement strand
CGGGCTTCGCGCTGTGAACGCGCAACCTCTGAACGGACCATGTCGACGGAGCGCCGGTGTGCAATCGTCATAAGGAATGACCGCAGGGAGCCCCTGGTCGGATCGAATCGTTCAGGGGCATTCCACAGACTGAGGAACGTCTCCTGAGCGATGTCCTCCGCCAGAGCGGGGTCGCGTAGTACTCGTGTCGCAATGGATCTCACTGCACCCCTGTGATCGGCGTAGATCGACTCCAGAGCGGATCGATCGCGATCGACGAGCCGGGCGGCAAGCTCGACATCGGTATGTGCAGTCACACGCTTCGGCGAGACATCTCCGATTCATCCTACAGCCGGGCACTCAGGCTGCCTCGGAAACGAAACCAGATGCTGGGCCACTCATCCGATATCGGTTCCTGTTCCGAATAGGGGTCATGGGACAAGACATCGCCATCATCGGTAGCGGAATCGCCGGCCTCGGTGCGGCGTGGGCGCTTTCACCCGACAACCGCATCACCGTGTACGAGGCCGACAACAGAATCGGAGGACACTCCAACACTGTCCTGGTGCAAACAGGCGGCACCGAGATTCCGGTCGACACGGGGTTCATCGTCTACAACGAGATCACCTACCCAAACCTCACTCGTCTGTTCTCCCTTCTCGACGTGCCTACCCGCGAGAGCGACATGTCGTTCTCGTTCTCACTCGATCGGGAGTTCGAATACGCGGCAAGCCTGACCGGAGTCCTCGCCCAACCGGCAAACCTGCTGCGGCCCTCGTTCCTCAAGATGCTGCGAGACATCAACCGCTTCCGGAGATCGGGAAGGGGGCTCACCCCTGCGGGAAACGAAACGATCGGCGAGCTTCTCGAACGAGCAGGTTTCTCCAAAGCGTTCATGGCCAACTACCTGTACCCAATGACGGGAGCAATCTGGTCGACCCCGCACGGGTCGATTGGAGACTTCCCGGCGACGGCCATCCTCAGATTCCTGTCGAATCACGGGCTCATCACCATCGTCGGGCGTCCGACCTGGCGAACCGTCGAGGGTGGGAGTCGTGCCTATGTCGAGCGTCTCATTGACGGATTCCGGGACCGGATCCGAATCAACTCCCCGGTCAGATCAGTGACGCGCACGGCAGGACGGAGCTTCATCGAATCGAACGGCGTGGTCGACGCCTACGACCAGGTGGTCTTCGCCACACACTCAGACCAGGCGCTGCGGATACTCGGCAACGAGGCAACATCAGAGGAACGCGACCTGCTCGGCTCGATCCCCTACTCGTCCAACACGGCCGTTCTCCACAGCGATCCGGCGCTCATGCCACGCAACCGCAAGGTCTGGTCGAGCTGGAATGCAATAGCGGAATCCAACGATCGCCTTCAGCGGCCGGCATCGGTCACCTACTGGATGAACCGCCTCCAAGGTCTCGACACGGACCAGGACTTCTTCGTTTCGTTGAATCCGCTGAGCGAGCCGGACCCGTCCACGGTCGCAGCGTCGTTTCAGTACGACCATCCCCTCTTCGATCGTGGTGCCGTGGCCGCACAGCAGGGGATTGCAGGCATCCAGGGAGCGAACAACACGTGGTTCGCCGGCGCCTACCTTGGATACGGGTTCCACGAGGACGGGCTCCAGTCCGGCTTGAACGTCGCAGCTGCACTTGGAAGCCCGGCTCCCTGGCATGGCGAATTCGTGCCGATGAGTTCGGCCTTGCCGGCCCTTGCTCCTCAGCCAGCGGGTGTGCAATGAACTCCTGCCTGTACAAAGGAACGATCACTCACTCCCGGCTGAGACCCTTCCGCCACAGCTTCCGGTACAAGGCCTACTACGCGCTGTTCGACATCGATGAACTCGACCAGCTCGACAAGGAGCTTCGCCTCTTCTCACTCGAACGCTTCAACCTGTACTCGTTCCATGGGTCCGACCACGGGATTGATGCAGCCACCGGGATTCGACAGTGGGCTGAGGAGATCCTTTCTGAGGCAGGCGTGTTGTTGAACGGAGGTCCAATCAGGCTCCTCGCCTTCCCACGTGTACTCGGGTACGAGTTCAACCCCCTGAGCATCTGGTATTGCTACGACTCAGACTCGGTGCTTCGCGCAGTTCTCCATGAGGTTCGGAACACCTTCGGGGATCGACACGTGTACGTCGTACCCATCGGAGCCCGAAGCGACCTGAGACACAGCTTCTCGAAGCGGCTCCATGTCTCCCCTTTCAACAACATGGAGCAGACCTATCACTTCGCGATGACCGAGCCGGGCTCCCACCTCTCGATTGGAATCGACCAGCACGACACGAATGGGACGATGTTCAGAGCCGGGATGCGCCTTGCGCGCCTCCCAATGACCGACATGAACCTGCTCCGATTGTTCGCAGCGCATCCGATGGTGACCGGTAGAGTGATAGTGGGTATCCACTGGCAGGCGCTGCGGCTCTGGCTCAAAGGAGCTCGCTACCACCTAAGGCCCGAACCCACAGCTCCAGGGGTGACGATCGAAGCGGGCGTATTGTCATGAACTGGCTCGAGAATCCCACCTTCTTCGTTCTTGGACGGATCGCCGGGGTCGGCAGCCTCGACGTCACGCTGCCGGACGGCCGGGTGCGCCGAGTTGGGAAGGGCACGCCCACAGCCACCCTCCGCCTTATCGACTACTCACCCATTCGAGACGTCCTCCGCAAAGGGCTCACAGGTTTCGCCGAGGCATACATGGACGGCAGAATCGACACCCCGAACCTTCGAGACCTGTTGCGGTGGGGTGCAGCCAACCAGAGAGCGTGGTTCGACCACGCGCTGGCCAGATCGACCTTGCCGGTACGACGAGCCTGGCAGCGGATACGGCCCGAGCTACGTCATCCCCGCGTCTCGACGATGAACGATCACTACAACCTCGGGAACGACTTCTACGAGGCGTGGCTGGATGACACGATGACCTACTCCTCAGCCCGTTTCGAGACCATCGACCAAGACCTCTCCGATGCCCAACGCCACAAGTACGGGACGATCGCCGATCTCGCCGGACTCGAACCCGGAGCCACAGTGCTCGAGATCGGGTGTGGATGGGGTGGCTTCGCCGAGTACGCGGCAGTCGAACGTGGCTGCAAGGTCACCGCCATCACTCTCTCGACCGAGCAGGCATCGTACGTCCAGCGGCGGATCGAACGGAGGGAGCTCTCCGAATCGGTCGATGTGAAGGTCCAGGACTTCCGAGCTGTTGACCAGCAGTACGACGCAGTCGTGTCGATCGAGATGATCGAATCGATCGACGAAACCCAGTGGCCGTCCTTGTTCGAAACGATTCGTGGCGCGCTGAAACCGGGGGGCGCCGCGGTGATGCAGGCAATCACGATCCAAGATGCGGAATGGGAACGCTACCGATCCCGAGCGGATTTCATTCAGCAGTACATCTTCCCCGGCGGCCAGCTTCCCGCCCCGAGAGTTCTCCGCCGGCTGGCCGGGGACGCCAACCTCGATGTCCTCAAGGTGGAGACGTTTGGCCACGACTACGCGAAGACGCTAGAGATCTGGCTGGAACGCTTCGAGGACGCGTGGCCGCGCCTCTCCCAAGATCATCGATTGGATGAACGATTTCACCGCATGTGGCAGCTCTACCTGACGTTATGCGCAACCGGTTTCCGTCTCGGTCGAATCAACGTGGAGCAGTGGGCGTTCACGCGGGCGACGATCGAAGGGGCGTCGTAGTGTCGGCGATCCGAACGATGGTGGACCCGCTCCTGCCGCTACGCTCTGGCTGATTGAGGTACAGATGGACTCTCTGAATCCCTCTCGACTGACCGAGAGCCAACTAGGGATCGCTGCCGCCGCGCTCTCAGGTGATTCGGGTCTGCTGTATCGCCTCGCCGCCGATCTGCTGGATGGCGGGACTCCGTTCGATGTCGTCCTGTTCGACGTCCTTCTGGGTTCCGAGGTGAGCATCGGTCTGCGCTGGCAGGCCGGCGACTATCTCGTGTCCGAAGAGCACGCTGCGACGGCCACGCTGGAAACGGTGATCTCTCTGCTCGCCGGTTCGTTCGATCAACCCGACGACGGTCCATCCGTTGTCGTGGCCGCGGCGGAAGGAGACAGCCACTCACTGCCGGCGAGGGCAGTAGCCGCCTACCTCCTCTCGACGGGCTACCGAACGGTGTTTCTGGGAGCCAACGTGCTCGCCCACGACCTGCGCGACTTCCTCATGTCCGATCCCCCTGACGCCGTTGCCGTCTCCTGCGCGATGAGCACGCACCTGTTGGGAGCACGGGCAGCGATTCGAGAAAGCCACGATGCCGGAGTGCCCGTGCTGGTCGGGGGTAGAGGGTTCGGCGCGGACGGCGCGTGGGCCGCCCCTGTCGGCGCCGACGCGTGGGCTCCTTCGGGAAGAAACGCCTTCGACATCCTCAGCGGGTGGAATCCTGATCCGAGTGCGGCCGAGGCCCTGGCACGCGATCCGGGAGAAGTCGTCCTGACGGTGCTCGATCATCGACACTCGGTGCTGGCCACTGCCGAGGAGTGGCTGGCCGGTCTGTCCGGTGCGTCAATCGGATCCAGGGTGCGAAGCGAAATGGAACTGATCCTGGACGCGGTTGCGTCGGCCGGCCTCGTCGATGACCGAACACTCTTGGATGAGTTCCTGGCCTGGCAGCATGAAACACTGACCGATCACGGTGTCGACACTCGTCTTGCCGAGGCTGTTGCGGTCGCTCTAGCGCCGATTGCTCCCGGCCTCGCCGCGTGGATCGAGGCCGGTCCGACTGCCGTCTAGGTTCTCACGAGAGCGGGCTCGCTCGCTAGCGTTTGCGAGGAGCTACTCCTCCGATAGTGGTTCCGCGACTTCCCGTGCCACGACGGCGAGCCCGCCGGGGGCCTCACTCGCCTTCAAGCCCAGGATCACGTGGCTGGCGCCGGCGCGCCTGAACCTCCGGGCGATTTCGAGTGCCGAGCGTCTCGAGGCCGCAGTAGATCCGCACGACACCTGAGCAGCAAACGTGAACTCCTCTGGATCGCGACCTTGCGCCTCGAGCGCTTGCAGGAACCCGTTGCAGAACGTCGTGACCATCTCCATGCATGCTATAGCCGGATGAGGCCTGAGCACCTCAGCCAGATTCCCCGTGCATCGATCCGGAGTTCAAGTGGATCGGGAATACCAGATCCTAGGAGCCGGCCGTTCCAACGGCGAGCGCCCTCCCGAAGACACGATTTGAAGACTCCGCCTCACCACCTCAACGAGGGCGATCAACGGACCGGGATGGGTGCTGCGAGCGAGTACCTCGTTCTGGTGCCGCCATGCACGGCAGTGATCCCACCGCTTGACTCGAGTGCCATCAGCGCTGCCTCGAGCTTCGTTGGAGTGAGGAATGGACCCTTTCCGAACATGAGACCGATCTCGTCCATCAGTGTGAATGCGTCCGCCGAACCGAGGCGAGCAAGCGCATCGATGACCCCCCGCTTCAGATCGACTTGATCGAGCCAGCCGAGCACGCCCGTCGTGATGCGACTCACGATTGCCGCCCACCCCAGCAGGAGTCGCGGCCCGACGAGCAATGTCAGGATACTCACGGGAGCGAACACGAGTGACTCTGCGAACGTGTCCACTATCCACCCACCGAACTGCGAGGTGACGCCTGCGGCGATCAGGATCGGCTGGACCACGATCCCAGCTGCGAGTGCGAATGCGGTAACAACGAAGACGAAGCCTGCGATCCCCAATGGGAGCCTCAGGAGCACCAAGAACGCGAGCTCGGACCACGTTCGCCGATCACGGACCCGCGCCCACAAGCGCGTCCAACCCAAACCTGGAGCATCACGGCGACGAATGCGCCTCGGCATCGCCGCCCCCAACATCTCGGCGGCGAGGTCCCGCTCCAACGTCGCCATTGCACTCGAGAGCAGCAGGGTCGCCACGAGCACCGGCACCCCGAGAAGGGTGATCGCAAGGCCGAGGCCGATCGACAAGCCGGTGACCACCACTACGTGCTCGAGAATCCCGAGAGGAAGGCCGAGCAGGAGGAAGCCGATCGCTCGATAGAACGCCTGATCTGTGTACGGGCGAAGCAGCCAGCTCATCACGGTTCGCCTTCACGTCGTGCGCGCTCGATGAGGATCTCATCCGGGTGACGGATGACGAACGCGAATACCGCATGTGCCGCCACCGGGATTCCCCAACCGAAGAGGGGGAAGATGAACCACGGATAGGTCGCATCGCTGAGTGCCCATACGATGACCAAGAACACCTGAACCGTCGCGTATACCGCGAAGTGCAGCCAGAACCACTGCCGACGGGCGATCCTCCTCGCCTCGCGTTCGCGCAGCGCCATCTCGCCAAAGTCATCCATCGTCGTCTCCTTCCATCAACAATTGCTCGATCTGATCGGACGCCCTGTTCAGAACCTCATTGATCGCCTCCCGAGCACCGGCCCCCACGAGGCGTCTCCGGTGCGGCGATTCCGCGGAGAACTGGTCGAGGAGGGGGCCAACGGCGACTCGCTCCTCCCCCTGCTCGGCTCGCTCGGTGAGTGACGCCCACCTGTTCCACGCCGAGGAGCGCAGGGCGGCACGGCGGCCTGCATCGGAGAGGGTGTAGATCTTGGTCCCGTCACGATCGAGCACTCGTACGAACCCGGAGTTCTCGAGGGCAATGAGTGCCGGGTAGATCGCGCCGGGGCTCGGCTTCCACCCTCCGCCGACTCGCTCCTTGAGTTCCGTCATGATCCCGTAGCCGTGCAACTCACCGACACGTGCCAGCACCACCACGATCGCCTCTTTGAGCTCGCCTCGCCGGAATACTCGTCCCATAACGTAAGTTACTATATCACGGAAACGTAAGTTACGCTAGAGGCAGGATGGGTGTCACGAGACGGCTGCCTCCGACACGTCACCGGCGACCATGTCGATAGACACCCGAGTTCGGGGAATGGTGCCGACGACGCTCGTCACGCCCGAGTGTCGCCGAGCTGACGTCGACGATCTACTGAGGTCCATCCCTGCTCGTGGAGCCGCTCGAATCCATCCAGGAGGACGTCCAGGGCGAATTCAAACTCGAACTGGTCATCGCACCCAGGCCCCACGACCGACTTCCCGTCGTGCTCTCCGACGGTCGCTATCTCGACGATACTGGGGTAGCTGGCGGCGAACTGTTCGAGCATGGCGGCCTGTTCCTCGGGATCGGGGTTGGGCGACGTGGGGAACAGCTCCTGGGTGAACCCCCACATACGACTGCCGAGCGTGTGCATCACCTGATGGGTGAGCTCGCCAGAGAAACCACCGGCAAGAAACAGGCCGGCGATCGACTCCATGTAGTCCAGCACCGTCAGTGTGAGGTTGGTACGCGACTCGATGACGCCTGACGCCCAGGGATGCCGCAGGAGCGTTCGTCGCGCCGACAGGATTCGCTCCCGGACCGCGGCCTTCCAATCGACGCCTCCGGTGGGGGGATCGATCTCACTCACGACGACGTCGACCATCCCATCGAGCAGCTCCTCCTTGTTGGCCACGTGCTTGTAGAGGGCCATCGGCACCACGTCCAGCTCTCGGGCGAGGTTGCGCATGCTCACCGCCCCGATCCCTGCATCGTCGGCCAGCGCGACGGCCGCACGGAGAACCCGCTCCCTGCTGAGAGGGGCGCGTTGTGCGGCGACAACATCCTGGGCCAATGCAACCACCTCCTGGTGAGTACTTCTGCTTGACAGGTGTACGCCGTATACCCTAACATCCCCCGCCTGGTGTACGCCGTACACCATTGCGAAGAGGAGGACCCAATGTCTAGAACAAGGAAGCTCGCGACCGCAGCGGGCGTTCTCTACCTGATAACCCACGTCACTTCGATCGCCGGGCTTGTCCTGTACGTCCCGGTCCTGAGCGACTCCGAGTACATCCTCGGCCCAGGCGCGGACACGCACGTGCTCCTTGGAGCGCTCTTCGAGGTCATCCTGGCCATGGCCGTCATCGGTACGGCGGTCGCCCTGTTTCCCGTCATCAAGAAGCACAGCGAGAGCATCGCTCTCGGCTACATGGGGCTCCGGGTGCTCGAAGCGGCCACCATCGTCGTAGGAATCGTCAGCCTGCTGGGAGTCGTCACCCTGCGCCAGCACCTGGGGGCAACCGCCGACGTGGGGATGGCGTCGCTGCTGGCGATCGGTGCATCCTTGGTCGCGATCCACGACTGGACATTCCTGGTGGGACCCAACCTCATCCTGGCGACCAACACTGTCCTATTGGCGTATCTGATGTTCCGATCGCGGCTCGTACCACGCTTCATTGGTGTACTGGGACTGGTGGGCGGACCGCTGATCTTCGCGTGGACGATCGGAACGATCTTCGGCATTCACGAGCAGATGACGACGTTGGGGGCGATTGTCACTATCCCCGTGTTCGCATGGGAACTCACGCTGGCCGGATGGTTGATCGTCAAGGGATTCAACCCGACCGTCGCCACCACGAACGCGGGTCCTCGCGTGCTCGATCCGGTCCATCGAGACGAGGCAGCGAGCAGTCAGGACCGGCAAGCTGCGACCACGAGCCTCTAGCACGGATCGCAGCAGCTCGTGCAGCGAGAACCTCGAATGATGCCTGGTGGCCGGCACGCGGCCACCAGGCACGTCGATCACAAATCGAACCGATCCAGGTTCATCACCTTGTCCCACGCCGCAACGAAGTCCTCGACGAACTTCTGCTGTGAGTCTTCACATCCGTAGACCTCGGCGACAGCTCGAAGCTGTGAGTTCGAGCCGAAGACGAGATCGACGGCCGTTCCGGTCCACTTCACTTCACCGGTCTCACGGTCACGCCCCTCGTAGACGTGCTCGGAGGTGGACACGTTCCATTCCGTACCCATGTCCAGCAGGTTGACGAAGAAGTCGTTGGTCAACACGCCGGGTCGGTCCGTCAACACCCCGTGGCTGGTGTGACCGAAGTTGGCGTCCAAGGCACGCAGGCCGCCGATGAGCACCGTCATCTCGGGAGCTGTCAACGACAGCAGGCTCGAGCGATCCACGAGCACCTCCTCGGGCCGCCGCTTGTCCCCGGATCGGAAATAGTTCCGGAATCCGTCGGCCGTGGGCTCGAGGACGGCAAACGCCTCCGCGTCGGTCATCTCCTGAGAGGCGTCCGTGCGGCCCGGTGAGAAGGGGACCTTCACGTCCACCCCGGCATCAGCTGCCGCCCGCTCGATTGCTGCGCACCCACCCAACACGATCAGATCGGCGAGTGAGACCTTCTTCCCGTCGGTCTGCGAGCCGTTGAAATCGGCCTGGATACCTTCGAGGACCTCGAGGATTGTTGCCAGCTCCGTTGGGCTGTTCACCTCCCAGTCCTTCTGTGGAGCGAGTCGAATGCGGGCCCCGTTTGCTCCGCCTCGCTTGTCGCTGTCACGGAAGGTCGATGCCGAAGCCCACGCGGTCGTAACCAGCTGGGGGACCGACAATCCCGAAGCGAGGATCGTCGCCTTGAGAGAGGCGATGTCGGTGTCGTCGACCAATTCGTGATCGACGTCCGGGACCGGATCCTGCCAGATGAGGCGTTCTTCGGGAACCTCCGGTCCGAGATACCGGGAGACGGGACCCATGTCACGGTGCGTCAACTTGAACCATGCCCTGGCGAACGCATCGGCGAACTCGTCCGGATGCTCGTGGAACCGCCGCGAGATCGGCTCGTAGACCGGGTCCATCCTCAGGGCAAGGTCAGTCGTGAGCATGACCGGTGGGTGCTTCTTCGACGGATCGTGTGCATCGGTCACGATGTCCGCGGCCGCCGGATCCGTCGGGCGCCACTGGTAGGCGCCGGCTGGACTCTTCTCCAGCTCCCACTCGTAGCCGAACAGGGTCTCGAAGAAGCTGTTGTCCCACGTCACCGGGGTGGGCGTCCAGATACCCTCCAAACCACTGGTGTAGGCATCGCCGCTCTTGGCGCCGCCGAAGCTGCTCTTCCAGCCGAGGCCTTGCTCCTCGAGACCCGCCGCTTCGGGCTCTGGACCGACATAGCGATCCTCGAAGGCGCCGTGGGTCTTGCCGAAGGTGTGCCCGCCGGCGATGAGGGCGACCGTCTCCTCGTCGTTCATGGCCATGCGGGCGAACGTCTCTCTCACGTCGATGGCGGCGGCGATCGGATCCGGGTTGCCGTTGGGCCCCTCAGGATTCACATAGATCAGGCCCATCTGCACCGCACCCAGTGGATCTGCGAGTTCCCTGTCTCCGCTGTAGCGCTCGTCTCCGAGCCACTCGTCCTCGGGCCCCCAGTAGATGTCTTCCTCGGGCTCCCATACGTCTGCTCGCCCACCGCCGAAGCCGAAGGTCTTGAATCCCATCGACTCCAGGGCCACATTCCCGGAGAGGATGATCAAGTCGGCCCACGAGATCTTCCGTCCATACTTCTGCTTGACCGGCCAGAGCAGGCGACGAGCCTTGTCCAGGTTGGCGTTGTCCGGCCAGCTGTTGAGGGGTGCGAAGCGCTGCGTGCCCGACCCACCACCACCACGGCCGTCGTGAATCCGGTAGGTGCCGGCGCTGTGCCAGGCCATCCTGATCAGGAGCGGTCCGTAATGTCCGAAGTCGGCGGGCCACCAGTCCTGTGATGTCGTCATCACTGCTTTGAGGTCGGCTTTCACTGCGTCGAGATCGAGGGTCTTGAACTCCTCGGCGTAGTCGAACTCTTCACCCATCGGATCGATGAGCGGGGAGTTCTTACCGAGAACCCTCAGGTTCAGCAGCTTCGGCCACCAGTGTTGGTTCGCCATGGAACCGGTAGCCGTGAACTGGTCGTGCAGCACCGGGCACTTGGAGGCCGATGGTGTCGTCTCCGTGCCGGCGTCTTCGTTGTTCATGAGTGCTCCTCTCGTGTGGGTTCTCGTCGCGGGCGCCTGCTCTCGGCTGCGTTCTGGCAGTCGGAGCAGTAGCCCCAGAAGATGACCTCGGCCTCGTCCACGGCGAATCCATGATCGTCGGAAGGCTGAAGACACGGTGCGCGTCCAATGGCGCAGTCGACATCCACAGTGACGCCGCAACTTCGACAGACCAGGTGGTGATGGTTGTCGTCGATCCGATCCTCGTATCGTGCCGGTGACCGCGCCGGCTGGATACGACGTATGAGACCCTTGTCGGTGAGAACTCCGAGGGTGTCATACACAGCTTGACGCGAGATAGCTCCGATGTCCGATCGAACAGACTCTTCGATGTCGTCAGCGGTGCCGTGCGAGAGGCTGGACACCGCCCGCAGAACGGCGAGACGCTGCGCTGTGACCTGGAGTCCATGCTCCCGAAGGAGGCCGGCCGAATCGTTCGACATGACATTCTTATCCTATCCGATTCTGGATGCTATCCAGAATCGGGCAGCTCGGCGAATGCAGACTCGAGGTTCTCGTCTCGGATGTGCACCTGGGCACAAGTCACCCAGCGGAGTCGTGCGGGAGATCCGAGCTGCTTCAGGGCTCTCCAGCCCACGCCACCCGTGCAGTTCGTGGGGAAATCGAGACACGCTGGCACCTTTGTCCGCATCGGTCGATACGCTGACCTCATGACACCGGAGCAACTCGAGAAACTCGCCCACTTGCGGCGCGCCCGCGATCTGATGGACCGCGAGTACGAGGACCCCCTCGATATCAAGGCGATCGCACGGACCGCGTTCATGTCCCCCGCTCACTTCTCACGCCAGTTCAAAGCGGCGTATGGAGAGACTCCCTACTCCTACTTGATGACGCGGCGAGTCGAGCGAGCGAAGGCACTTCTGCGGAGGGGCGATCTCTCGGTCACCGAGGTCTGCATGATGGTGGGGTGTCGGTCGCTTGGCTCGTTCAGCGCACGGTTTGCCAGACTGGTTGGCCAGACTCCGAGCGCCTACCGCACCGGCGACCACCGCGCCCTCGAGGGCGTGCCAGGCTGTATCGCGAAGGACATCACCCGTCCCTCATCGAGCAGGATCGGAGAAGCCGTAGAGGCGGCCGCGTCATAGGGTGAGGGCATGGACATCACACTCTCCCAATGCTTCGTCATCGTCACAGATCCCGACCGGGCGCTCGCTTTCTACCGCGACGCCCTCGGTCTCGACGTCCGCAACGATGTCGCCAAAGGTGACTTCCGTTGGATCACCGTCGGCGCTGCCCTGCAACCCGACGTGTCGATCGTGCTTTCCAACTACGTGAACGGGAGTCCCGTTGACGTCGACAAGATCGCCGAAATGGTGACGAAGGGCGCCTTGTACGGCGTCCACTTCCACACGGACGATCTCGATACCACGTTCGCAAAGGTGCGAGACTGGGGCGCCGAGGTCGTGTCGGAGCCCACGGAGCAGCCGTGGGGCACCAAAGACTTCGCGGTGCGCGATCCCTCAGGCAACCTCGTTCGGATCGACCAGCCACCGGCATCGTGGACGTAGTCCCCTGGGGCGAGTTCGCCACAGAGGCACCGGATCTGGCGCGGTTCGGCGTGGAGAAGCTGACGGCAGCGCCCGCCTATCTGGCAACCGTCCGAGCGTCTGGCGCCCCACGGGTTCACCCCGTCACGCCGATCTTCACCGACACCGGGCTGTTTCTCTTCATGGAGCCGACTTCGCCGAAGGGAGGGGACATCATGGAACGCGGATGGTTCGCCCTCCACAACGGTGTGCCGGACAACGAGGGCACCGGCGGTGAGTTCTACCTGACAGGTCGAGGCGCCCGCGTGAACGCTCCCAGTGTACGATCCGAAGTCGCCGGCACCGCCTCCTACGCGCCGGTCGAGAGCCACGTCCTGTTCGAGCTGTATGTGAACGAGGTCCGGTGCAAGGCCTACGGCGACATCGAACTGCCGGCGACGAGGGAGTGGTCCGCAACTCCCAGCGAGAAGTAGCGTGACTGGAATGAACGCTGCGAATAGCCACGACCTGATCCGGGTCACCGGGGCCAGGGTCAACAACCTCAAGAACATCGACATCGACCTCCCCAAGCGTCGCCTGACGGTGTTCACCGGTGTGTCGGGATCGGGCAAGTCCTCACTGGTGTTCGACACGATCGCCGCCGAGTCGCAGCGGATGATCAACGAGACCTACAGCGCCTTC
>CAYLHS010000059.1:0-13186 GCA_964383535.1 uncultured Acidimicrobiia bacterium | reverse complement strand
TTGCCATCGGCGCCCCTGGCTCGCCCTGCACATCACCAACGTCGCCGGACAGAGCTTGGTGCCCCGACCGCCAACGTTTGGCGCGTTCAGGACGGCCAGGTGACACCGCTTGCTGCGTCCTCGTCCTTGAAGCACCTGCTGGTGCGTCTGCGTCCTGCGTCCTTGCCATCGGCGCCCCTGGCTCGCCCTGCACATCACCAACGTCGCCGGACAGAGCACTAGAGCAGCAGGCTCGCCACCAGCAGGAAGCCGCCGAACCCTGTCAGGTCGGTGACGGTCGTCACGAACAGATTGGATCCGAGTGCCGGGTCGAACCTCAGCCGCTTCAGCAGGAGCGGCAATGCCGCGCCGGCGAAGCCGGCGACGGTCAGGTTGGCGAGGACGCTGATGAACACGACGAGCCCGATGTGCGGATCCAGCAGGATCGTCGCGATGACTCCTGACAGTACCGCCGTCGCGAGTCCGTTGGACATGCCAAGCGCCAGTTCCCTCAGGATGACCCTCAGGCTCCGGTTGGGTGAAATCTCCCGTGTTGCGAGGCCTCTGATGACAACTGCCAAGCTCATCGCGCCGCTGTCTCCACCAATACGTGCTACCAACGGCATGAGCGAGGCAAGCAGGGGTACCGCTGCGATCTGGTTCTGGAACGAAGCGATGACCAGCGAGACGGAACTCGACAGGGCCAGGTCGAACACGAGCCACGGGAAGCGCATTCTGATGGATCGTCGCACCGGAGTGAATACGGTTTCCTCACCGCCGGCACCCATGGCAACGGCGAAGTCCTCTCCTGCCTCCTGCTCGACGGCATCGATGACCTCGTCCGAAGTGACGATGCCGAGCAGGCGATCATCGAAGTCGACGACAGGAACGGCGAACAGGTTGTAGCGACGAGCGAGCTCGGTGACTTCCTCACGGTCGGTGAGAGGCGTCACCTTGATCGGGTTGGACACCATGACGTCGTCGAGTCCGTCGCCGGGCCGAGCGAACACAAGCTCTCTGAACGAGAGCACACCGACCAGACGGTGCGAATCGTCCACGACGAAGACGTAGGAGAGGTGTTCAAGCTCTTCGTGCAGCTGTCGAATCCGCTCGATGGCCTCGCCCGCCGTGAGCCCGATCGGCAGCGCCGCGATTCGCATCGTCATCAGACCGCCGGCAGAGTCGGATGGGTAGGCGAGCAGCTCGCGTATCGCGCCGGCCGCCTCGTCGCCCATCGCCGCGAGGATCTCCTCTTTGGCTTCGGGTTCGAGCGCTCCGATCAGGTCGGCCGCTTCGGCGGGCACCATCGCTTCCAGCATCGACGCGGCACGAGGAGGTGTCATCTCCTCGAGGACGTCCGCCGCGAGATCGTCTTGCATCTCTTCCAGGACATCCGCGGCTTCTGGCGCCCCGAGCCCCCTGATCAGATCAGCGGCAGCCTCGTCGCCGAGTTCTTCGAGGATGTCAGCGGCGTCATGAGGGTCCGCCTGTGCGAGTTCGACCCACTCTTCTGTATGCGCGTCGAGATACGCCTCGACTTCTTGGGGTTCCCTTCGAGCGAGGGACGCCAGTCGAGCCGCCAATTCGCGCGGGCGTGGAAGTTTCTTTCTCTCCATCGACGCGGAGAGGCTAGCGCCCCGACCAGCAACCTCCGCTGCGTTCAGGACGGCCAGATGACACCGCTAGCTGCGTCCTCGTCCTTGAAGCACCTACAGGTGCGCCTGCGTCCTGCGTCCTTGCCATCGGCGCCCCTGCCCCGCCCTGCACATCACCGCCGTCGCCGGCCAGGGCGCGGGTGCCCCGACCAGCAACCTCCGCTGCGTTCAGGCGTCGTCAAAAGGCCGGATGCCGGCGACCGTTACGGTGAACACTCCGCCGGGCGCCTCGTAGGAGACCTCGTCCCCTACACCGGCGCCGAGCAAGGCTGTGCCCAGCGGACCACTCGGTGAAGCCAGGAACACTCCCGGCACCTTGTTCTCGGGGGTGGCGATCAGATACTCGGTTTCGTCTCCGTCCTCGTCGACCACGGTGACGAGTGATCCGATCGCGGCTTGGTCGGTGTCACCGGCTTCCCTCACTTCGGCGTGATCGATGATCTGGCGGATCTTGCGGATCCGAGCCTCCATGAGTCCTTGCTCGTTCTTCGCGGCGTCGTAGTCGGCGTTCTCACGAATGTCTCCGTGGGAGCGGGCCTCGGCGATGCGCTCGGACGCGTGCAGCCTGCCTTCCCCCTCGAGGTATGTGAGCTCTTCGAGGAGTCTTCGATGCGCGCTCGGCGTCAACCAGATTGTGTCGCCGCTCATGGCGAGGCAGCATAGCCAGATGCGGCAGTTTCGCAGGTCGGCCTTGTGGTTCGCGTTGGGCGCGGCGGTGCTATGGGGAGTGAGCGGCACAGTTGCCGCCGACGTGTTCGACAAGGTCCCCCCGCCGCGTATTGCGGAGGTGAGGGCGCTGGTCGCGGCCCTGTTTCTCATCCCCTACGCAGGTGTCCGAGGCCGGTTACGCACGCAGGGGCATCTGGCAAGGCTGGTCGTGTTCGGCATCGTCCTGGCGACCGTGCACGTGACCTACTACTGGGCAATGGAGGGGCTCGGAGTCGGGCCTGGTGTCACCGTCCAGTTCCTCGCGCCGATTCTCGTGCTCCTGTGGCTGCGATTCGCTCGAGGGCGCAATGCTCCTACAGGTGCGTGGGTGGCGGCAATGGTCGCTGTCGTCGGGTTGGTTCTGGTGACCCGAGCGTGGGAGACGGCCTCCCTCGACGGATGGGCGATGCTCGCCGGGCTGGGCTCGGCCGTGACGTTTGCGACCTACCTGTTGATGGGCGAGGAATTGAGCAGGAGGATCGGCGCCGTGACGACGTTGGCCTACGGTTTCGCAGTTGCCGCGGTGTTCTGGCTGGTGGTCCAGCCGTTGTGGACGTTCCCCGCCGGTCTCGAGATCCGCGACATCTCGGAGCTCGTGTGGGTTGGTGTGGGTGGGACGATGATCCCGTTCCTGCTGGAGATGGCGGCGTTGCGACGAGCTGCCGCGGGACTCGTTGGTGTGATCGCGACCGTTGAACCGGTGATCGCTTCTGCGACCGCCTGGGCGTTCCTCGCCCAAGCGCTGCACCCGGTGCAGGTCGTTGGAGGGGTCATCGTGGTGGGTGCGGTCATGTTGGTGCAGCGTGCCGGTGTTGGCGAGGTGGAGGCACCCATGGAGCCTGGACGTTGATCCATCAAGGGGAATCTACGTTGGTGGGAACGATCCCCTCCGTCCTCGGCCCGCGGCCAAGTCCGCCTCCTCCAACATTCGCTTCGGTCGCGAGGGGAGGAGACAGGCGGCTGTTGCGGGTACGAGGTACGAGGCACTGGTCTGCTTCTCCGCCCACAGTCGGAGTAGCAGACTGTTGTGGGAGACTGGGCCCGATCACGAAGGGAGGTGACCAGGTGACGGAGCGACTCACCAGCTACTCGCACGGCAGCGGTTGAGCATGCAAGCTCGGTCCTGACGAGCTGGCGCAGGTCTTGCGCCGTTTGCACAATCACCCGGTGACCTCACACCCCGATCTGGTCGTCGGGCTGGATCTCTCCGACGATGCAGGCGCGTTCCGAATGCCCGACGGCAGACTGCTCCTGCAGACAGTCGACTATTTCACTCCGATCGTCGACGATCCGTTCGACTGGGGGAGGATTGCCGCGGCCAACGCGCTGTCGGACATCTACGCGATGGGCGGAACACCCCTCACGGCCATGCAGCTCATCGGCTGGCCGAGGGAGGGGTTGTCGTTCGACGTCCTCGGCGAGGTCGTGTCCGGGGGCATCGAAGTGCTCCAGAAGGCGGGATGCGTGCTGGTCGGAGGGCACTCGATCGACGATCAGGAGCCCAAGTACGGGTTCTCCATCGCTGGGGTGGTCGAGGAGTCGCAGCTCGTGAGAAACCAAGGGGCGCAGCCTGGCGATGCGCTGGTGCTCACCAAGCCGATCGGCACCGGGGTGATCGCCACGGCCATCAAGGAAGGCACCGCCTCTGGCGAGATCGTCGAGACCGCCATCGAGGTCATGGTGACCCTCAACGAGGGAGCCGCGAAGGCCATGAACCGAGTCGGGGTCCACGCCGGCACCGACGTGACGGGTTTTGGACTCCTCGGGCACCTCTCGGAAATGCTCATCGCGTCCGGCGTCGGCGTCGAGATGCGCACCGCCTCCGTTCCCCTGATCGAAGGACTCCGCCCCCTCGCGGAAGCGGGCTCGTTTCCGGGAGGGAGTGTCAGGAACCTGCGCGCCGTGCGCCCAACCGTCGTTGCAGATGGGATCGACGAGCTGATCATTCGCATCTTGGCCGATGCCCAGACGAGCGGCGGCATGCTGATCGCAGTAGCACCCGATCGGCTGGATGCGTTGATACAGGCACTCGAAGCCGAGCATACCCTCGCCGCTGCCGTCATCGGGCGGATCATCGAGGACGAGTGCGCCTCTATCGTGCTGACGTGAATCTCGCGCAGTTCCGTGCGCACCAAGGGTGGGTGCTGGCCGTCGCCGTCGGATTCGTAATGATGGGTGCGAGCCTCGTCGCTCCGATCCTGCCGCTTTACGCACTCGAGTTCGGGGTCAGCTACACGGCCGCCGGTGCGCTCATCACTGCGTTCGCTGTCGCGCGTCTGTCGTTCGATCTGATGGGAGGCGTCGCAGGCGACCGGCTGGGCGCACGACGAGTCACCATGGCCGGTGCCTTGTTGATTGCAGTCGCCGGTGTGACGGCTGCATTGGCTCCCTCGTACTGGTTCTTGGTGTTGTCCCGGTTCATCGAAGGCGTCGGCTCGGCGTTGTTTGCCACGTCAGCGTTCCAGTATCTCGTCCAGATCACCGAACGGTCCCGGCTTGGGAGGGCAGCCGCGATGTACCAGACGGGGATGCTCGTGGGATTCGCGGTGGGCCCGCTTGCCGGTGGCTACCTGGCGGAGGTGGGCGACTTCAGGACCCCGTTTTGGGCCTACGCCGTGTTCGGAGTCATCGTTGCGGCCATCTCGAGGGTGTTCATCGACGACCTTCCACCGTCAGGTCGCACCGTTGGTGATGTGGTGAGGGGGGTCGGATCCCTGTTCGGGAGGAGGGAGATGCGCGTCCTTGCGCTGACGGCGGTGGCTTTGTTCATCATGCGTTCGGGCGCTCGCATCACGCTGTTTCCGCTCTACGGGGACGAGGTCGTCAAGCTGGATCCGGGAGCCATTGGCACCATCTTGAGCGTGTCGGCAGTCACCAACTTGCTGGTTGTCAACTACGCCGGACGACTCGTCGACCGTGTCGGCAGGAAGCCTGTTGCGATTTGGGGGCTCATCGCGTCTGCGGTCGCGACGTCTGCGTACGGTGTCTTCCACACGTTCGGCTCGCTGATGGTCGTGTCGGCGGTGTTCGGTGTCGCATCTGGAATCGCATCCATCCCGCCTCCTGCCATGGTGGGTGATCTTGCGCCCGAGGGTCTCGAAGGTTCGGCAGTCGGCTTGTACCGCATGGCCGGCGATCTCGGGTTCGTGGTCGGACCACTGCTCGTCGGAGCGATCGCCGACACCGGCGCCTTCTGGATGGGGTTTGTCGCGTCGGGGATCGCCCTCCTGATTGCGGCAGGTGCCATGCTCACTATCGCAGAGACAGGTGAAAGGGCGGTGGAGCCATGACGCGTCTCGACAAGATCGCCGGCGCACTGTCGATAGGGGAACTTCAGCACCACATATTCGTGTGTGCCAGACAGTCAACGCCGCGGTGCTCGACCTACGAGGAGAGCGGCGAGGTGTGGGCCTACCTGAAGCGCAGGCTGAAGGAGCTCGGTCTCGCCTCCGCTCCGGCGCCGTGGAGAGGGGACTTCAACGCAGAGCCGGAGACCCCACGAGGGAAGGGCACCGTGCTCCGCAGCAAGGTCGACTGTTTCCGGATCTGCGAGCAGGGACCAATTGCCGTCGTCTACCCGGAGGGTGTCTGGTACCACTCCGTGTCCACCGACGTGATGGAGCGGATCATCTCCGAGCACCTCATCGGCGGTGTTCCCGTCGAGGACTACGTGTTTGCCGTCGATCCCTTGCGGGGGTGATGTGAAGCTGCTGAAGCTCATCGGGGTGCTCTGGCTGGTCCGCCGTCTGTTCGGGCCCGAGACGTCTCCACGAATCAAAGGAACCCAGGAGCGCCCGCTGCGTCTTCCCGGTCGGAGTGTCTTCGTCGGCGATACCGAGGTGTTCGTCAGGGAGGCGGGTCGACCCGACGGTCCTGTGGTGGTTCTGCTCCACGGGCTCGGCCTCGACTCGGCGCTCGCCTGGTATCGGATCATTCCGCTGTTGGAGGATCGTTTTCGTATCGTGTCCGTTGACCTCCACGGATCGGGCAAGACCGATCGGAGTCGTGGCGATTTCGAGATCGCCGACATGGCGGACGAGGCCGCTGGAGCGATTCGGGCTCTGGGGGTTGACCGCGCCACGGTTGTCGGCTATTCGATGGGTGGAGCTGTGGCGCAGGAGCTCACACACCGGCATCCGCTGCTCGTCGAGCGGCTGGTACTCGTCGCGACGCCCGCGTTTCACCCGCCGAGCTGGCGGATGGCTCGGACAGTCATCGGGATCCTCGGCCGTGCGCTCGAGCGAATCAGCAGAATCGAGGTCTCCTGGGTGTGGTACCGCTACCTGCTCTCGGTCGGAGCGGTCGACGCCGGTGGTGCCCGGTGGGTGTGGGAGACCCGCATGAATCGAGACCCGGAGCTTCTCTACCGCTCCCTGTTCGCGCTCCTCCGTTTCGACAGCAGACCATGGTTGAAGCAGCTCGCGGTCCCGTCGACGGTGATCGTCCCGCTCAGAGATCAACTCGTGATGCCTGGATGGCAGCGGACGCTCGCGGAGCTTCTGGGAGGCGAGATCGTCGAGGTGCCGGGTGCTCGGCACGAGCTACCGATGACGCACCCTGAGGTCGTTGCGGCGGTGGTCAGTGGTCGCCGAAGGCCTTCTCACCCGCTCTGATAGGTACCTGGAGCCAGTTCTCGATCGGAGGCAAGGCACACGAGTAGCCGTCCGAGTAGGCGCAGTAGGGGTTGTACGCGTAGTTGAAGTCGATCGTCACCCTGCCGTTCTGATCCGCTTCGAGGTCGAGGTAGCGCCCCGCACCGTAGCTCTCGTGACCGGAGGTGGCATCACGGAACGGCAGGAAGTACCCCTCGTGACCGGGGATCACAAGCAACGTGAGGGTCGCCTTCTCGCCGTCGACCTCGATCGTGACGGTGCCCGCACGGTGGTAGGTCCTCTGCTGCCCATCCGAGGTCGCAATCGAAACGGGTGCACCATCTGCCGGCGTGACCTCCACATCGAACACGAGCTCAGGATTCGGGTCGAAATAGACCAGTCCTTCGAAGTGCTCGCGCACGTGCGGTGGGAGGGGCGATTGGGGGTGACGGCGATAGAAGTCGTCTTTTTGCGCACGGAACGTCCCGAGCTGATCCATACCAGAAGCCTTTCACCGCGTATGTGGATCCCCTCAACGACCGAGGATCTTGGCCATCACCACCCGTTGGATCTGGTTGGTGCCCTCATAGATCTGCGTGATCTTGGCGTCACGCATCATCCGCTCCGCCGGGTAGTCCCTCACGTACCCGTACCCACCGAGCACCTGTACCGCGTTGGTCGTGACCTCCATCGCCACATCGGACGCAAACGTCTTCGCCGCCGATGCCACATACGTCAGCTGCGGGTCGGCTCGGTCGATCATTGCGTGCGCCTCATATGTGAGATGGCGAGCGGCTCTGATCTTCATGTCCATGTCGGCGAGCATGAAGCCGATTGCCTGATGGTCGATGATCCGCTGGCCGAACTGCTTGCGTTCCTTCGCGTAGTCTCGGGCAATCTCGAACGCGCCCTGGGCGATGCCGAGAGCCTGGGCGGCGATACCCGGCCTGGAACGGTCGAGCGTCGCCATGGCGATCCTGAATCCTTCACCCTCTTCGCCAACCATCGCGCTCGCGGGCACCCTGACGTCGTCGAGCGTGAGCTCGCCCGTCGGGGACCCGTGGATGCCCATCTTGTGCTCGTAGCGGGACACCTCGAATCCCGGCGTTGCGGCGGGGACGATGAAACACGAGATGCCCCGGTGACCCGCCTCGGGACTCGTCTTGGCGAAGATCGTGTAGACCGTGGCGATTCCCGCGTTGGAGATGAAACGCTTCCCGCCGTTGATCACCCAGCCGTCACCGTCTCGAACCGCCTTGGAGCGCATGGCTGCGACATCTGATCCTGCGCCCGATTCTGTGAGACCGTAGGCGGCCTGCGCGTCCCCGGCGACGATGCGGGGGATCCATTCGAGTTGTTGCTCGGGGCTACCTCGCAGCAGCACAGGGATCATCCCCAGCTTGTTGAGGAGGGGGATCATCACCGCAGATGCGCCGACCCGGGACATCTCCTCGACGAGGATTGCCTGTGTGATGGCATCTGCCCCGGCACCGCCCGCCGCTTCGGGAAACATGACCGACAAGAGATCTGCCTTGACCATCTCCTTGTGGAGATCCTCCGGGTATTCGTCGGTCGCGTCGATCTCCTCTATGCGCGGTGCGATCTTGTCTTCGGAGAACTGGCGCACCATTGCTCGGAAATCGTCATGGATCTCCGAGAGGAGATACGGATCGCTCACGTCCGATCCCCACAGGTGATGAGTCCGGCCTGCTTGGCGAGCAAGATCCCGACGCCGACAACCAGGAGGATGAGCAGGAGCTTCTTCATGAGCATGCCTTTCGCTCGACGCTCGAATCATACAGCCTGGCTTGCGACTGCAGGCCAGGCTGTATGCGAGCTCTGCCCGCGTTTTCAGTTGTCAGTTGTCGGTTCTCGGTGAGATCGTCGCCCTACGGTGTCGCCTGCTTCCGGCTGCGTTCTTGCTGAAGACTGAGGACCGAAGTCCGAATCCTCGAGGCTTGAACTCACGGATTGAGGACCAAGTGCTCTTCCGAAGCGGCGATCACGCTGCTCTGCTCCCAGTACAGCGGCGCGGTTCCACCCGTGAGCCACCGGTTGATCATGTCGTCGTAGTGGCGGTTGTATGGATGTCCCGATTGGCCCGTGGTGTGGATGCCCGTGCTCGCGTCGAGGTCGGAGAAGTCGATGACCATTCGCATCGACGGAAGAGCGGCGACCTCGTACCCGTCTTCAACGACCCAGCTCGTCGCGTTCACCATGTCTGTTCCGCCGGGCGCCTGGAACGGGCCGCGGTTGAACAGCATCTCGATCGGTTTGATTCCGGACTCACCGAATGTCTGATTGCGGAACGTGGCCGTGTGCAACGACCCCCAGTTCCACCCTGAAGGATCTCCGAGCAGATCCGATACTTCATTCCACGCGTCGACGAGGGAGCGTTCGAGGATGTCGTCACGAGTCTCGACCTCCGCAGTGTTCTGGTCGTCCCACCAGACGTTCGCCGGGTCGTCGAGAAGGTGCCTGAAAGCTTCGAGGACCGAGTCCCGCCCTGAAGGCCGGAGGCCCTCCGGGAGGTCATCGAAGGTGACCGCTTTGATGAGGTTGGCCCACTCTGCTCCGAACAGTGCGGCACCGTGGCTGGCGGCGTCGAACCGGTACTGGCCGTCGTCACCTTTCCAGTCGGTGAGCATCTGCTGCGCCTGGATCACCTCCGGCTTGTCCGATGTCACGCCGAGTAGCCAGGGGATGAGGATGTCGGCGTGGATGCTCGCCGCGTCGAACTGCATGGCGCGCACGTCGTCGGGGCCGATCGATCCGCCTGCGCTCGTGATCATGTCGACGATGCGCTGAGCGCGAGTGCCGTAGGCCCAGTCCGTCGCGAGGAATGGTTGCTGATCCGGTCGGATCACTTCATTGTTCGCCGTGACGATGAACCCTTCGGGTGGGTCGAAACTCGAGGGGAGGTCGTCGAACGGCACATAGCCCTTCCACTCGTACTCGCTTGACCAGCCAGGAACCGGGATGCGGCCGTCCCAGCTGTCGCGGATCGGAACCCTGCCTGGCGTGTGGTAGCCGATATGCCCGTCCGTGTCGGCGTAGATGAAGTTCTGTGCGGGGACGTCCCACATGCTGAGTGCCTGCTGGAACTCGTCCCAATTCTGGGCACGATTGATCGCGACGACCGCTTCGAGCGTTCGTGAGGGTTCGAGGGCTGTCCATCTGAGAGCGATCGCGTACGTCTCGGGCATCGGTAAATTGGTCTCCTGATCGAACCCCTCGAGGTCGCCGTAGACGTCGGAGATGATCGGTCCGTGGCGGGTAACTCGTACGTTGAGCGGCACAGGATCCCCGCCGGCCACGTTGATCGTCTCGATTCTCTCGTCTGCGGAGACCCACTCGCCATCGACCTCGTACTGGCCTGGATCGTCAGGGTTGATGCGTTCGATATAGAGGTCCTGGACGTCGGCCGGCAGGTTGGTGACACCCCATGCGATGTGTGCGTTGTGTCCGACGACAACACCCGGTACCCCGAGGAGTGAGAAGCCGGCAACCTCGTACGGGCAGTCGTTCGAGACCGTCACGCAGTGCAGCCCCGTCTCGTACCAGATGGACGGCATTTGGATACCGAGGTGAGGGTCGTTGGCGAGAATCGGTTGACCAGTTGTGGTCAGTGCCCCTGACAGCACCCAGTTGTTCGAGCCGATGTCGACGCCGGCTGGTCCCGTCAAGTCATCGACCAAGGCCACCTTGTCGGAGATCCTGGTCAGGAGGTCGCCGACATCGAACGATTGGGCGGTGGTACTGGACGCTGCCCCGCTCCAGTCGGGGACGATCACGGGGCGGTCGTCGGGGTAGGGCGGGAACAGATCGTCCGCTCGCTCACCTACGATCTTGAGGGCTTTGGCCCGCCAGATCTCTTCATCCAGGTTGGAGCGGAGGTCCCATGCCATCACCTTCCCCCACACGAGACTGTCGATGGGTGACCAGAAGGCCGGCTTGTAGCTCCTGTTGTTGAGCTTCAGCACCGCGTACTCGAGACCGAGCGACGAGCCGTGATGGTCGGCGAGGTACGCGTTGACGCCGTCGGTGAACGATTGGAGGGCCAGCGCCGCATCCGGAGTGGCCGACGACCACTCCTGCTCGGCGACACGTTCCCATCCCAGGGTGCGAAGGAACATGTCGGTGTCGAGCTGCGACTCGCCGAAAATCTCGGAGAGGCGTCCTTCACCGATGTGCCGCTCGAAGTCCATCTGCCAGAAGCGGTCCTGCGCCTGGACGTAGCCTTGGGCGAAGAACAGGTCGTGGCTGTTTCGCGCGTAGATGTGCGGAATGCCGTTGGTATCCCTGTAGACGTCGACCTGTTCCTCGAGTCCAGGAACGGTCAGGTCACCGTCGGTTTGTGGGAACGAGGCCCTGACGATGAAGAACCCACCTGCTGCGACGATGACCAGGATGAGAACGACGAGAACGAGGACGATCCTGAAGAGTCTGCGCATGGGGCAAACCCTACAGCGGCGAACCTCAGGCGTGCACCGCGCACCTCAGGTTCTGGTGATCGGAAGCAGGTATTCAGTTGTCGGCCGCTGCCGCAATCGTTCAGAGACCGTGTGGCGCCTCGTCCTGCCGAGAACCGAGTCCGGTTGCCAGTCCTCAGTCGTCGGTCTTCGGCAAGAACGCGATCTGAGTGCCCCGGGCTGGCGGGGTGAGCGTCCTACTGACAACTGAGAACTGAGAACCGAGACCCGAGACCCGACAACGGGCTCGCGAAGCGCGCCTCTAGCTCCGCGAGAAGAACGATGCCAGGACGATGAAGTAGACCACGGCGGCGACAGCGAGCCCAGCGGCGAACAAGCGGCGAAGGAAGCCGGACTCGTAGCGGAGATGCATGTAGAAGGCAACCACCAGCGTGAATTTCAGGAGCATGAGTACGACCAGTGCGAACGTGTTGATGCCGCCGATGTCCAGGTAGAAGAGCGAGACCTCGAGCGCTGTCAGCACCACCAAGATCCCGGCGATCGTGACGTACTGCCGGGGCGTCGGGTGGGCGGACTTGGCGCTATCCATGGCTCCCTCCTACCTGATGAGATACACGACCGTGAAGATCACGATCCAGACGATATCGACGAAGTGCCAGTAGAGGCCGACCAACTCGAGGTTGAGTCCGTGCTCGAACGTCAGCCCGCCGCGAAGCAACGACCAGCCAACCAATGACAGCAGAAGAAGGACTCCGACGGTGACGTGGGCGCCGTGAAAACCGGTGAGCACGAAGAACGACGATGATGCCGGGTTGGTCGAGAGCGTCATCCCCTCCCTGTAGAAGTTGGAGAACTCGTACACCTGTCCGCCGATGAACGTGGCGCCAAGGGCGGCCGTTGCCAGCAGCCACCCTCTGGTGGCCCGCTGGTCGTTGCGTGTCAGTGCGGCGTGGGCGAGCACCATCGTGAGGGAGCTCATCAACAGCACGAACGAAGAGACCGACGTGAACGGGATGTTGAGCAGCTCTCTCGGATGGATGCCCTGCAGGTCCCTTCCCTTGAAGAGGAGGTAGTTGGTGATGAGCGCGCCGAAGAACAGCGCCTCGGAAGACAGGAACGCCCACATGCCGAGCTTGCGAGTGTCGATGCCTGTGCTGGTCTCGGTGTGTGCCGTCATGTCACATGTTCTCCTCGAGCGGTTCCCGTGACCATGACAGGAAGGATGCGAGCAGGCCGAGAACGCTCAGTCCGATGAGAACCTGGCCCACGAGTGTCGCGTGGTAGAGCAGCCCGAACGCCAGCCCGAGCGCCGACAGGCCGGCAAGTGGCGGGAATGCCGACGGTGACGGGAGGTGCGGATGGTGCGCCGGGTGCAAATGCTTCTCGGTCAGTTCTGCGATGTGGGTGTCTGCGTCAGGACGGCGGGTCGACCTGCCAGCGTCGTCCTCGTCGTACTTCTGGTGCCAGAAGTCGTCGAGCGAACGCACCGTGGGAACCTCGCCGAAGTTGTACTCGGGTGGCGGAGATGGAATGGACCACTCGAGGGTCCGTGCATCCCACGGGTCGGTGGGGGCGAGCGCTCCGCGTCGTCGGGAGTTGATCCAATTGGCCATGAACAACAGGACGGAGCTGGCGATCAGGAATGCTCCGATCGTCGACATCAGGTTCCAGAAGTCGAGGCCGATCCCTGCCGGATAGGTGTATGTGCGCCTGGCCATGCCCATCAACCCGAGGTAGTGCATCGGCGCGAACGTCAGATTGAAGCCGATGAACATGAGCCAGAAGTGGTACTTGGCGAGCCGTTCCTGGTACATCCGCC
>CAYLHS010000058.1:0-13333 GCA_964383535.1 uncultured Acidimicrobiia bacterium | reverse complement strand
CTTGGTTCGAGTCCTGTCACTGCTCCACCCCTGCGTTTCGAACCATAGCGTTGGCTACCTGCATGGCAGGCCTCGAAACGGCGACATTGTGCACACGGACAGCGAATACCCCGACGGCGACTGCGAGCGCGGTCGTCGCTGCGGTTGCGAGATCACGCCGCTCGGGGATCGTCTCGCCGGTGAGCTGTCCGAGAAACGACTTTCGGGACGCGCCGACCAGCACCGGGTAGCCGGCCGCAACGAACGCGTCGAGGTGCGTCAGGATGTCGAGGTTGTGTTCGAGCGTCTTGCCGAACCCGATGCCGGGGTCGATGACGATCTGGCTCCTATCGACGCCCTGATCCACAGCGAACGCGGCACGCTGCACCAGAAAACCACGAACCTCACGAACCACATCGACATACGTCGGGTGGATCTGCATGGTTCTCGGCGTACCCTGCATGTGCATGATCACCAGCCCGGCGCCGGTCCTGGCAGCGATCTCGACCATCTCCGGAGACGCAGAGACATCGTTGACGATGGACGCCCCCGCGTCGATTGCGACTCGCGCAACGGCCGGCTTCGAAGTATCGATCGATACGATCGCCCCATCTGAGGCGAGCGCATCGATCACCGGAAGCACCCTCCGCAGCTCCTCCTCCTCGGAAACGGCTTCGGCACCGGGTCGGGTGGACTCTCCACCGACGTCGACGATGCCGGCCCCGTCGGCGATGAGATCGCGACCGTGCCGGATTGCCTGCTCGGGCGTGAAGAACTCCCCTCCGTCAGAGAACGAGTCGGGCGTCACGTTGACGATCCCCATGAGCAGCGGGCCCTCGATCAGGGCCCGATTTCTGATCTGCCAGCTCATCGGTTTCGGAACAACAGCGAGAACGCCTCCGAGCGCGTCGCTGGGTTTCGGGCGAAGGTTCCCCGCACGGCCGACGTCACCGTGGTCGATCCTGGTTTGCGGACACCGCGCATGCTCATGCAGAGATGCTCGGCCTCGATCACCACGAGCACACCGTACGGATCGACGACCTCCATGAGCATGTCGGCGACCTGCGTGGTGAGTCGCTCCTGCACCTGGGGACGTCGGGCGTACGCGTCGACCAACCGTGCCAGTTTCGACAGGCCGGTGAGCGTCCCCTTCGGCAGGTACGCGACGTGCGCACTGCCGTGGAACGGGACGAGATGGTGCTCGCACATCGAGTAGAACGGGATGTCCCTGACCATCACGAGCTCACGGTGTTCCTCTTGGACAAACACCCGCTCCAGGATCTCGCGTGGGTCCTGTCTCAGGCCGGCGAACACCTCGGCATAGAAGCGCGCGACACGTGCGGGAGTATCGACGAGGCCTTCACGCGACGGATCTTCACCAATGGCTTCGAGAATCGTGCGGACGGCGCCTTCGATCGCTTGGAGATCGGGTTCGCCGCGCATCTACGGCTGGTCCGCTGCGACGACACCCGCTGCCGGGGCTCCCCCGCCGGGGACCTGGATCCGCACCCCATCCCCTTCGGCGTGCTGCCACTTGGGAACATCTTTGAAGATCTCCGCGACCTCTTCGGCGTCGATGGTCTCCTTCTCCATGAGCACTTCGGCCATCCGATCCAGCGCGTTTCGGTGGGTCTCGAGGATGTCATGAGCCTCCCTGTGCGCCTGCGAAATGAGCTTGCGGACTTCGGCGTCGATGAACGCCGCAACTTCGTCCGAATAGTCCTGCTGTCGGCCGTAGTCCCGACCGAGGAACACCTCGCCGTTGGCGTGGCCGTACTTCATCGGTCCAAGCCGGTCGCTCATGCCGTACTCCATGACCATCTTGCGGGCGACGTCCGTCGCCTTGTCGATGTCGTCGCCGGCACCCGTGCTCGGGTCATCGAAGACGATCTCCTCTGCGGTCCTGCCACCGAGATACATGGCGAGCTGATCCACCAGCTCGGAACGCCGCATGATGTACTTGTCCTCTTCCGGAAGCGACTGCGTGTGACCGAGTGAACGGCCGCGCGGGATGATCGTCACCTTGTGGATCGGGTCGGCCATCGGCAGCGCCCATCCGACGAGTGCATGGCCGGTCTCGTGATAGGCGATGACCCGCTTCTCTTCTTCCGAGATGAGTCGGCTCTTGCGCTCCGGTCCGGCGATGACTCGCTCGATGGACTCCTCTAGCTCGTCCATTCCGATGATGTCCCTGCCCCGTCGTGCGGCGAGGAGTGCCCCCTCGTTCAGGAGGTTGGCGAGATCGGCACCGGTGAACCCTGGCGTCTGTCGTGCGAGGACCTCGAGGTCTATGTCGTCTGCGAGCGGCTTGCCGCGTGCGTGTACGGCGAGGATCGCTTGACGTCCGGGCAGGTCGGGGCGGTCGACGACGATCTGACGATCGAAGCGACCGGGACGGAGAAGCGCCGGGTCGAGGATGTCCGGACGGTTGGTGCCGGCTATCACGATCACACCCGCGTTGACATCGAACCCGTCCAGCTCGACGAGCAGCTGGTTGAGGGTCTGTTCGCGTTCGTCGTGCCCGCCTCCGAGACCTGCACCACGGTGGCGCCCGACGGCATCGATCTCATCGATGAACACGATGGCGGGCGCCTGAGCTTTCGCCTGGTCGAACAAGTCACGAACCCGGGATGCGCCGACGCCGACGAACATCTCGACGAAGTCCGATCCCGAGATCGTGAAGAACGGCACACCGGCCTCACCCGCAACGGCTCGAGCAAGCAGCGTCTTGCCTGTTCCGGGGGGGCCGAACAGCAGCACCCCCTTCGGAATCTTGGCGCCCATCGCACGGAACTTGTCAGGGGATTGGAGGAATTCCTTCAACTCCGTGAGTTCCTCGACCGCTTCGTCGACTCCTGCGACGTCGGCAAACGTGATCTTGGGCATGTCTCTCGACACCTGTTTCGCTCGGGATTTGCCGAACTGCATCACCCTGTTCCCGGAGCCCTGCATCTGCATGAAGATGAACACCATGAATCCGATGAGGAAGAGCCAGGGAAGGAACGTGATCAAGATGTCCCAGAACGACGCGGGTTCGGGGTCCACCTGTACGTCGACACCGGCGTCGCGCAACGCGGCGGACAGCTCGTCTTCGTCCTGTTGGAGGTAGTCGACCGTGAACTCGGTCTTGCCGTCAACCGCCTGTTTGAACGTGCCCGTCACCACAAGTGACTTCTGTTTGACGGTTGCCGTGGCGATCTTGCCCGCGGCGATGTCGTCCCAGAACTGGCTGTAGGAGATCTGCTCCATCTGCGGCTGTGCACCGAGGTATTGCTGCAGCACGACGAGCAGGATCATGGCGATGATCCCGTACACCAGAATCGAGCGAAACGTGCGGTTCAAGAGTCTCCTAGGCCCCTCGGGAAAACGGTCTCACTGCGTGTCATCAGGGCAACACGGGCTCTCATGGTATTCCGGTTCCCGGCCTACTCGATCGTGGGATCGCCGTCCTCTGCGTCGTCTTCGACCATCACGGCGACGTGCGGCAGGTTGCGATACTTGCCGGCATAGTCGAGGCCGTAGCCGATCACGAACTCCGGCCCGATCTCGAATCCCGTGTATCTCACGTCGATCGGGATTCGCTGAATGTCCTTCTTGACGAGCAGCGCAGCGATCTCGATCGACTCCGGGTGTCGAACACGCAAGCTCTTCAGCAGGTAGTTCAGGGTGAGACCGGAGTCGATGATGTCCTCGACAACCAAGACGTGGCGCCCGGCGATCTCCTGATCGAGGTCCTTCAGGATTCGTACGACACCGGATGTCTTGGTCGCGGCACCGTAGGAGGACACCGCCATGAAATCGAATTCGACGGGAATCGTGATGTGACGGGCCAGATCCGCCATCGTGATGAACGCACCCTTCAGCACCGCGATCATCAGCAGGTCCTTGCCGGCGTAGTCGGCGGAGATCGCTCCGCCGATCCGGGTGAGTGCGGTCTCGATTTCCTCGGCGCTTATCAGGGTCTTGCCGACCTTCACACATCCTCCCGTGTCGCGCGAACCCAAAGGTAGCGTGTCGTCGACGCATCGATCCAACCGGTGTCCGCTCTTCGTACTCCCGGCACCCACATCAGGCGTCGCCCCGCTGCCACGACCGGCCAGCGGGCTCGCTGCCAGGCCGGGATACCGGCCTCGGCCAGCACCTGATGAACGGTCTTGTGTCCACCTCTGAACGCGATTCGATCTCCAAGAGAGGAGACGCGCACTACCAGATTGGGAGGGACCCCATCCGCATCGAACACCTCGACGTCCCGGTTGGGCGGGAAGACGATCGGAATGGACGTGGCGAGCGCCGCATCGAACGTCCAGCGACCATATCGAGCCATGCCGGGAACGGCCCATTCGACGGGCTCCGGAATCGGGGTCTCGCGGACGGCAACGACGGAGACGATCGCTCGATCGCGTAGAGCCGTCAGCCCGCCGGTGAGTGACACACGGTCCGCGGCTCCGGCCGCGACATCGAGAATGCCCTGCACATCCCGGGCGTCGCCTGCGTACGGTCCAGCGACGGCGCGGAGGGCGCGCCGAATCACCCTCGCGGCGGTCGCCGTCGGGATGACGCTCAACAGCGCCGCGGGGAGCCGCACGGTTCCACCATCAACCGTGAAGGGGACTGCGTCGGCGAGAGAATCGAGCGCGGCTCGCTCTTCGGCCAGGATGTGGGCGGTGCGCGCAAGTGTCTGCTCGAGCGACGGGTTCAGGCGCTGCTCCAGTTCCGGGATCACGTCCCGTCGAAGGAGGTTCCTGCGCGGTCCTTCGTCGAGATTGGAGGGATCTTCGATCCACGGAAGCCTGAGCAGCGTCGCCAATTCGCGTGTTTGGGACCTCGACACATCGAGCAACGGACGTGCGATCGACCCACGATGGAACGGGATTCCACTCAGCCCGTCCACGCCGGCGCCACGGAGGAGGTTGCCAAGCACCGTCTCGGCCTGGTCGGTTCTCGTATGCCCCGTGAGGATCGTCTCACCGGGTTCGCGGGCGTCCTCGAGTGCCCGATACCGAACCCTCCGAGCCGCATCCTCCGGCGACGGGCCCGGCCCGACCGTCACCTCGACCGTGTCAATGTCGATTCCGAGAGTCGAGGCGATCTTCGCGGCGGCGGAGCGAAGCGCCGGAGAACCGGGGAGCCCGTGATCCACGTGGATCGCCCGCACGGGAACGCCGGTCTTCAACGCCGTCCAGGCGCACACGGCGCTGTCGGGTCCGCCGGAGAGGGCAACGACGCACGGACCTCCCGGGAGTCGAGCGAGGGTCAGTACCTCGTCCGACAGGGATCTCAGGCGACCCGTTGCAGCCATGCCGTCGGTTGCTCGATCTCTTGTCTGGTCGGGAGCCACTCGGGACCGCGCCATGCGGCGCCGATCGTGTCCCAACCTGCGTCGCGTTCCACCCGCAGGATGAATCGCTCGCCAAGCTCGTACTGCCTGAACTTCATCTCCATGCCCGTCAGACGGAAGAACGCGGCCATACGCGGATCCGTTCGACGTCGTTTGAGGATGCTCGACATCCGCTCCTGCGATACAAGCAACTCCCCGCCGATACGATCCATGACGACGTGTCCATGCCCCTCCAACAGGGACATGAGCGCCTGGACCTTGTCGACGAGTGCGCGCTGCTCTTCATTCGCGAAGAGGCCGAACAGCCCGGACTCTCCGATCAACGGCTCACCGGAGGAGGCCGCGGTTCGAAGCTCGCCGACGACCCGTACCAGACGCCCCGGCTCGGGTTTCGCGGAGGCGACGAGCCGCTGAACGAGGTCGAGGAAGTACTCGCGCATCCATGGCACGCCGAGAAACTGAAGCCGGTGAGTGCACTCGTGGAGGGCGAGCCAAAACCGAAACTCGGACGGTCTGAACTGATGCGCACGCTCGAGGGCGAGGATATTGGGACCCACGAGGTAGATGGTGTCACCATTCAGTTTCGTTGGCAGCGCGAGCTCATACTGGCCGAGCACCCTTCGCGCCATCACCCCCAACAGAGCGCCAGTCTCGGCTGCAACCAGGCGTCCTGCGAAGAACGACGCCCCCTGCCCGACAACGCCGAGCTTGGCGAACCGCTCGGTGAGCCGTTCCTCGACGGGACCCATGAGATGGCCGAAGAACTCGATGTTTCGAGCCGCCCACTCCCCCCTCGATACGACTCGCACCTCTGGCGCTCCCGCGGAGGCAAGGCCGGTCGCTTCCGACACCAGCGGCTCGGCCCTGGCGACGTACTCGGGCGCCTCCAACTCGAGGATTCGCTCGTGGTACGAGTCCTCGAGGGCGTACGTGCCGGCGACCCTACCCGCGACACGGCTCGACACCTGCCATGGAATCGAGCCAGGGGCCACCCTTACTGCCCGAAACCCGGTTCGTGCTCTTCGAGGAACGCTCGAAGCCGGTCGAGCACCTCTTGTCGGGGTTCTTCGCGGACGCGCTCCCTGACGACGACCCGAAGGTACTCCTCGAAGTGGAACCGACTCGTGCAGCCTTCGCACCGTCGGATATGCCACGAGATGACCGATCGATGAGGCCAACCCAACTCGCCGTCGAGGTAGAGGTAGAGGTTCGTGACCGCGTCTTCGCACCGACGTCTACTCATGACCAGCACCTCTGAGGCCGTGCTCCTCTGCATACTCCCACAACGCCTTCTGGAGCGCCTTTCTTCCCCGATGCAGCCGTGACATGACCGTGCCGATCGGCACGTCCATGATCTCGGCGATCTCCTTGTAGGAGAACCCTTCAACGTCGGCGAGGAGCACAGGAAGGCGGAACTGCTCGGGAAGCGACTCCAGAGCGGCCTTGACGTGCTCATCGACGAACATGTCGAGCACCTCGTCCTCGGCGCTCCGCGCCACCTGCGACGTGTCGCCGATTCGGTGGTACAGGTAGAGGTCCTCCACGTCACCGAGATCGGTCTCGGCCGGCCGGCGCATCTGGCGTCGGTACCGGTTGATGTAGCTGTTGGTGAGGATCCGGTACAGCCACGCCTTGAGGTTCGTTCCCTCTCTGAAACTGTCATAGGCACGGTACGCCTTGAGGTATGTCTCCTGAACGAGGTCCTCCGCCTCGGCACGGTTGCGAGTCATTCGCAGCGCCGTAGAGAACAGCTGGTGAGCGAACGGCATCGCGTCGCGTTCGAAGTCCTTCTGGTCCGCCATCCCCCTGAGGTTACCCGGCCTCATCCCGGTTCCGGCCCTCGGGGTGACGGCTATGATGCACGCCTGCGCCGGAGTAGCTCAGCGGTAGAGCAGCTCACTCGTAATGAGCAGGTCCGGGGTTCGATTCCCCGCTCCGGCTCGCACCTTCCCGAAAGGCCCATCGAGTCGACTCGACCTCGAACTCGCCACCCCCACGTGAACCCGGCCCACGGTTCGCAGGTACCGATTCCTCGCTGTGTTCTACACGACCTGAGCGAGTTCCGTGAACAGCGCCGTCAGGATGAGATGAGGTCGGAGGTTCGCCCGGACGTCAGGAACGGCGGCGAGGACGCGCTCGGCGTTGGCGACGGCATCGGACGGTCGGACCATGGCCAGCGTTGCTGCGGGCACATCCCGGTTCCTGACTGGGCCCGCAAACTGAGCCGATGCCGCATCGGTGTACCAAGAGGCGAGGATCTCCAACCCGGCGATCAGCAGCGATCGAGACGATTGACGGACGATCCGCTCGCGCCGCTCCTTGGACGCGTTCCCATCCAGTTGCTCGTCTTCTTCACGGTTTCGAATGGCGTCGAGGAGTGGCTCCGACGCCTCCATCACTTGATCGGCGAGCCGGAACATCTCGCCCGGATGGGGTGACACTTGCAGCGGCACGCCGAGCCACGCCGCCCTGAACCGCGAGACCTCGGGTCGCTGGGCCAGATCGAGGGCCAGTCCAGGCCGGCCACCGGCAATCGATGCAGCCTCGCGGGCTCGCACCTCGTCGACGCCTCGAGACATCAATGCGTCGACGAGATCCTCCTCTCTCAGACGACCGAACTGCACGGTGCGACAGCGGCTCGCCACCGTCGCCGGGAGGTCGAACTCCGACTCCGCAACGAGGATGAACACAGTCGATGCCGACGGCTCCTCGAGAGTCTTGAGCATCGCGTTCGCCGCCTGCTCTGTCATCGCTCCTGCATCGTCGAATACGATCACCTTGCGATCGGCCTCGACCGGCGCAAGAGGCGCTCTCGCGATCACCTCCCTGGCCTGCTCCACCGACAAGCTCGATGCCCCCTCGGGCCGAACGATGGTCACGTCGGCGTGGTTGCCGCCGAGCACACGGCGGCACGTTTCGCACACCCCCTCATGCTGGCCCCGCTCGGCGCAGATGAGCATCGCGGCGAAGCGTCGCGCGACGGTTGCCTTGCCGACATTCGATGGCCCGACGAACAAGTAGGCCTGGGCGGGCCGCACCGTCTCCCGCTCCAGCAGCGAACCCACCGGGCCATGCCCGACGATTCCGTCTAGAAGAGCCACCGCTCCCCCAGACCGGCGACCACGTCATCGACAACCGTCTCGGCCGATCGAGTTGCGTCGATGGGCAGGAATCGGATCGGTTCAGCAACGACGAGCCGCTCGTACGCATCGGCGACGCTCCTTTGGAACTCGAGTCCCTGTCCGCCGATGCGGTCGGTGCCTCGCTCACGTCGCAACCCCTCGCCCGGTTCGAGCCGTAGCAGGATGACCAAGTCCGGCCACACGTCGCCGAGCCCTGCGCTGTTGACCTCTCGGACGCGTTCGATTCCCAAGCCCCTCGCGCCACCTTGATAGGCGAGTGACGAGTACACCGACCGGTCTCCCAGCACCCATGATCCGGCAGCCAGTGCCGGAGCGATCACCTCGTCGGCGAGCTGGGCTCGTTGCGCGGCAAACAGCAACGCCTCGGTCCAGTCGGCCATGTCGCGACCGTGCAGGAGCACATCTCGGATTCCCTCGCCAACCGGGGTGCCACCGGGTTCCCTGACCACGACGACCCTCTCACCCGCCTCGGTGAGACGGGAAGCAACCATGGCGGCGATCGTGCTCTTGCCTGCGCCTTCGACACCTTCGAACGCTATGTACCGCCCCTCGCTCACTCTTCTTCGTCCTTTCGCTGCCGAATCGACGAGACCGTACCCGATGCGTCGTCGAGAGAGCGGAGCGCCTTGTCGGTGAGTGCCAAGCTGCCAAACCTGGTGCGCATGTTCCACAAGGTTATCGCTCCGGCAAACGCGACAACTGCTCCGCCGAACACGAGAGAGCTGCGGATGCCGGACCGGAAGATGCCGGGAAGCACACCGTCCAGCGCGGCAGCGAGCACCGCCGCCGCGGAGATCGAGATCAGCAGCGCCGTGCGCGCCAGCGTGTAGAGCGCGGCAAACGTCCTTCCGCGCAGCTCATCGGAGACCGACTCGTGCAGGTGAGTGAACCCCATCACATACGATGATCCTGCGCCGAGACCGGCGAGCAGTGCCCAGAACGCGGCACCGGCCACGGTGTGCGACAGCGCAGCGGCGGTGATCGTCAATCCCGTGGCGAGGAGACTCGCACCGAACACCACCTCCCTCCGGAGATCGGATCCGGCGGTGATGGACAAGCCGATCATCCCCAGCCCCACTCCGGTGCCGAGCGCGGTCACCAGAAAACCGAACCCTGAGCTCCCGGCCCCCAGTACGTCGCTGGAGAACGGCTGACCCAGCGCGAAGAAGATCCCGGCTCCGAAGAGCGCTGTGGCGATTCCAGCGATCACCGACCTGACGGTGCGCTCCCGAAGGATGAAACGAATCCCCTCCATGATGTCCCTGAACGGCAGCCTCCAGTCGAGACCGCCCTCCCCTTGACGCTCTTTGCTCACCTCCGGGGGTGGAATCGCGATCGTCCAGATCAGCGAGGCGGACATCAGAAAGGTCACAGCGTCGACGATGAACGCGAGGCCTGTGTTGGAACCGAACACGCCGAGCGCATGTGTCCACTCCGTGATCCCTGCGAGGATCGAGAACACCGCCGAACCAAGAGGCAGCGTCCCGTACACGGCCATGAGACTCAGGCTGTTGGCCCGTACGAGGACGGTCTTCGGAACGAGGTTCGGGACGCTCGCTTCCCGCGATGGTCCCCAGAACAGCGTGAACACCTCCATCACGAACGAAACGAGGAACAGCTGAGGAAGCGAACGAACAAACACCAGCGATACGGCGAGCGCGGCGCGGCCCACGTCGCAGATCACCATCGTCACTTTGCGGTTGAACCGATCCGCGAGGACTCCGGCCGCCGCGCCGAACAGCCCCGGCAACATCCTGGCCGTCAACGGAACGAGAATCCCGGTGACGCCTCCGATCGAATCTGCGAGCGCGATCGTGGCGAACAGCGCGACCCAGTCGCCGAAACTCGACGCGAGGCCTGCCCACCACAGACGGGAAAACGGCCCGTGGCGGATGAGGCTGAACACGCCCGGAGTTGGGTTCCCCCTCCCTTCCATGCCCGTCACGATACTCGGCACGACCACCACCGCCCGAGTGGATTCGCCTTGACTTCACCCATGGAAGTCTGATATTGATGGCGGCCGTGTCGAAACCCCTGATCATCGTCGAGTCCCCTGCGAAAGCCCGAACGATCGCAGGATTCCTCGGATCCGCCTACACCGTCGAGTCTTCCATCGGGCACATCAGGGACCTTCCGTCGAACGCCGACGAGGTCCCCGCGCGCTACCGGAAGGAGCAGTGGGCTCGCCTCGGAGTCGATGTCGACCACGACTTCGAGCCGCTCTACGTCATCCCTTCATCGAAGAAGAACCAGGTTCGCAAGCTCAAGGATGCGCTCCGGAAGGCTGACGCCGTATACCTCGCGACGGACGAGGACAGGGAGGGCGAGTCGATCGCATGGCACCTCCTGGAAGTGCTCAAGCCGACCGTGCCGGTCAGGCGTATGGTCTTCCACGAAATCACCAGACGGGCCATCGACGAAGCGCTCGGCAACCCCCGCGATCTCGACCGTCGGCTCGTCGATGCCCAGGAGGCCCGGAGAATCCTCGACCGCCTCGTCGGCTACGAGGTGAGTCCAGTCTTGTGGCGAAAGATCAGACCCAAGTTGTCGGCAGGCCGGGTTCAGAGCGTCGCCGTCCGCATCATCGTCGAGCGCGAGTCGGAGCGGATGGCGTTTCGATCCGCCGCGTATTGGGACCTGCTCGGCACATTCCGTCCCGAAGAGGGCCAGTCGCCGTTCACCGCGCCACTCACGAGCATCAACGAGAAGCCGGTCGCCCAAGGCAAGGACTATGACGCTCGGGGAAACCTGACCAGAGACGATGTCGTCGTCCTCGACGAAGCGGGCGCCGCAGGTCTCGCCGACGCCCTCGATGGCGTCGAGGCAGAGGTCACGTCGGTCGAATCCAGGCCCTACCGTCGCTCGCCGTACGCTCCGTTTCGAACCTCGACACTCCAGCAGGAAGCGGGTCGGAAGCTGCGCTTCTCTGCGTCACGGACGATGCGGGCGGCGCAGCGCCTCTACGAGAACGGCTACATCACCTACATGCGGACCGACAGCACGTCACTGTCAGAGTCGGCGATCGCCGCGGCGAGGGAACTCATCGCGACGGAGTACGGTGACGCGTACCTACCCCCTCGACCGCGCACCTATCAGAACAAGGTGAAGAACGCGCAAGAGGCCCACGAGGCCATCAGACCCGCCGGCGACACATTCATGTCCCCTCCCGAAGTCGCCCGACGTGTCGATGGCGATGAGGCGAGACTGTACGACCTCATCTGGAAGCGGACCGTCGCATCCCAGATGACCGATGCCACCGGTGACTCCGTCCAGGTCGCAATCCACGCGATCGCGACCGATGGGCGGCGGGCCGGCTTCTCCCAGACCGGAAGGGTGATCAGCTTCCCCGGGTTTCTGCGGGTGTACGTCGCAGGCAGTGACAGCGAAGGGATGCGCGACGACGAGGAGCTCCGCCTTCCCTCACTCTCCGCGGGTGATCGACTCGAGATCGTCGACATGGAACCGAAGGGTCACGAGACCAAAGCACCTGCCAGGTTCACGGAGGCATCGCTCATTCGCCGCCTCGAAGAACTCGGCGTCGGCAGGCCTTCGACGTACGCGTCGATCCTCCAAACCATCCAGGATCGCGGCTATGTATGGAAACGGTCCAACGCCTTGATCCCGACCTTCACCGCGTTCGCCGTTGTCACCTTGCTGAAACGGCACTTCTCCAATCTGATCGACTACACGTTCACGGCGCGGATGGAGGACGATCTCGACAGGATCGCCACCGGCGACGAACAGGTCGTCCCGTGGCTCTCGACGTTCTACTTCGGCAATGGTGGACCCGGCCTCAAAGACATGGTGACCGGTCCGCTGGAGGAGATCGATCCGAGAGACATCGGATCCATCCCGATCGGTGACGATCATGAGGGGACGGAGGTTGTCGCGAGGGTCGGAAAATACGGTCCCTACATCGAACACGGCGACAAGCGGGCTTCGATTCCCGAAGATCTCCCCCCGGACGAACTGACCGTCGAGAAGGCGCTCGACCTGCTTGCGGCCCCTTCGAACGATCGAACGCTCGGCGTCGACCCGGACACGGGGAAAGAGGTGTACCTCCGGTTCGGCCGGTTCGGACCATACGTTCAGCTCGGGGAGGTCGAAGGTTCGACCCAGCCGAAGCGCAGCTCGCTGTTCAAGTCGATGGACCCGGATGAGGTCACGTTGGACGAAGCCCGCGAGCTGTTGCAACTGCCGCGGGTCGTTGGTGTCGACCCGACCGACGGGACCGAGATCGTGGCGCGCAACGGGCGGTACGGACCATACCTGTCGAAGGACAAGGACACTCGCAGCCTCGAAACCGAGGACTCGCTGCTCACGGTCACTCTCGAGGAAGCACTCGCGCTGTTCGCTCAGCCGAAGCGGCGACGCGCCCGCCAGTCTGCACCAGGCAGGGACATCGGGACGGATCCGGCGTCAGGCAAGCCCGTGCAGGTCAAGGACGGGAGATTCGGTCCGTACGTCACCGATGGAGAAGTGAACGCCTCGCTCCGCAAGGCGGACGACCCCGCGACGATCACGATCGACAGAGCCGCCGAGCTTCTCCAGCTCCGACGGGATCGAATCGCTGCCAAAGGCTGACCGGCCGTTCCTGCGAACCCAGGGCCCGCAACCGCGTATAGCGCGGCTACGAGCCCTGGGCTGGATCAGCTCGGGCCGCACGGACCGCTTCTATGCGATGGTCGAGCACCTCAACAACCGAACGAGGAAGCAGCTCGTTCGGCAGTACGTTGTCGGCGGTCTCAACGAGAGACCGGGCGACCTCGATGAGCGGTCGCCCCAGGCTTCGCTCGATCCGCTCGGCGATTCCCGGATACGCCAACTCGAATCGACGGTGAGGATCGAGGTTGTCGAGCACCTCGCTGTCAGA
>CAYLHS010000057.1:0-13350 GCA_964383535.1 uncultured Acidimicrobiia bacterium | reverse complement strand
GCCAGGAACACGGGCCACTCCAGCCAGATGGCCTCCCTCTCGTGCACCAGCAGCGAAGGCCACATATCAAAGATCGCGATGCGCAGGCCATTGATGACGTGGAACATCACGAAGAAGAAGATGACGATCTGGAAGCCCCAGCTCTCGTACAGGCCGTTCAGGTAGATCCCCACTGTCCCGCCCATGAACGACGACAGGATGTGGACACTGATGAACACTGCCATTCCCAGGCCGCCGATGCGATGCAGCAAGAACGTCAGCATTGGGCCCTGCCCTTTGTAGCGCAGCGCCGTCGTGAGGCTGACGTTCCTCGTCGTCATGCGCATCTGGCCCTCCTCATCGACGCCTCATATTAGCCCGTCGACTCCTGGCTCCGGCCGAGCCCGGTTTCGGGAGGATATAATGCCGCAACATGAGCTGGAATGCGGACCATAGTTCCGGATTAGAGTCTCCTCATGGCCTCGAGGGTTTGGTGGAGGGGCATAGGATGACTGACGGAGGTCCCCATGCAGCCTGAGGGTGTTCGGCGCATTCCTTGGCGATCCGGAGGAGGTGGACGTGGCTGATGTCAGTCGACGCGACTTCATCAAGGTCACAACGACCATCGTAGGTGGGGTCGTCGCCGCTGGACTGGGTGTACCCGCCATCATCTATCAGCTCGATCCGGCGTTCAAGGCGGGAGCGAAGGAAGGCTGGGTCCCTGTCGGCAAAGTCGCGGACATGCAGATCGGCACCCCCTACCCCTTCTACTTCACACGGGTTCAGGTCAATGGCTGGGAGCGCACCTCCACCGGCCACGGCGGCTTTGCCTTGCTGCAGTCCGAGGATCCGAATGACATCCTGGTGTTGAACAGCCGGTGCACCCATCTCGCTTGTACCGTCAACTGGGACGCCGAGGCGCAGGAATACATCTGTCCGTGCCACGACGCCGTATTCAGCAAAGAGGGGGCGGTGCTGAGCGGACCACCGCCGCGTCCCCTGGACCGCTACTCGGAGTTTCGTGTCACGGACGGCGAGCTAGAGATCTTCTTCAAGGGGAGCTAGGGATGTGGAGCAGGGTCTACACGTGGCTTGATGAGCGTCTCGATCTTCGGGGCCTCTACAGGAACACCCTGGATCGACCCGAGCCCAGAGGGAGTTGGTGGAACACGCTTGGTTCGGCCACCCTGTTCCTCTTCATCGTCCAGGTCCTGACCGGCATCTTCCTCGCCACCTACTACACACCGTCGCCGGACCACGCCTACGACAGCATCACCTACATCATGACCGACGTGCGCTTCGGCTGGCTGATCCGCGGCATTCATCATTGGGCGGCCACCCTGATGGTACTGCTGGTCTTCGTCCACATGGTGCGAGTCTTCGTGACTGCTTCATTCAAGTATCCGCGGGAACTGACCTGGCTGGTTGGCATCGGCCTCCTGCTGCTGACATTTGCCGCCGGCTTCACCGGCTACCTGCTGCCTTGGACTCAGCGGTCATACTGGGCGACCACCGTCGGCACACAAATCGCGGGGACGGTACCGTTCATCGGCCCATTCATCCTGAAGGTACTGCGCGGCGGCACGGACCTGAGTGCGTTGACGCTCCAGCGATTCTTCTCGGCTCACATCTGGATGCTGCCCGCCCTCATTGCAGGCCTGATCGTCATCCATCTGTATCTCATCATCAAGCAGGGCGAGTCCTACTGGCCGCGCAAGGAGGATTGAATCGATGGGGGCACGGACACTGCTTCGGGTGAGCGCATGAACGACGCACTCAAGAAGAAACTCGCCGAGCGATACCAGCGGGAACTGGACAGGGGCGAGCGCTTCTGGCCGGACAGCCTCTACAAGGATGTGCTGGTGTCGCTGGGGCTCTTCCTCCTGCTGGTACTGCTGGCGACCTTCATCGGCGTTCCGGTCGAACCGAAGGCCGATCCCAGTGACACGACCTACGTCCCGCGGCCCGAGTGGTACTTCCTGTTTCTCTTCAAGTTCCTGGCGCTCTATGGGACGATCCCGGTCGTTGGCCAGATCGAATGGATCGCGACCATGGTCATCCCGGGCGCCATCATCCTCGCACTGATGCTGACGCCGTTCATCGACAACAGCCCGAACCGCTACTACAGCAAACGCGTGCTGCCTCTCTCCCTGATCGCGCTCTTGGTGGTGCAGTCCATCACGCTGACGCTGATCGGCGACACCCCGACGGTGTCGGAGGACGGTTCACACACCATCGGCGTGATCCAGACCGTGGGCAATCTGCTGATCCCCCTGCTGGGATTGATCGTGCTGTTTCTGCTGGCGTATGCCTTCAAGGTCAGGCGGACCAGGGTCATGATCTGGACCACCGGCCTGACAGCCGTCCTGATGGTGGCCTTCACCGGTGTGGCCTTGGGTCTGGCGCCTGCGCCCGAGACCTCGGAGACGGAGGTGGCGACCACACTGACCGACCAGATCGCCGCCGGGCAGGACCTGTATTCCATCGACTGTGTCGAATGCCACGGCGAGGACGGCAAGGTGACCACGATCACCGGCGTGGAAGGCTTGGAGGGCAAGCAGATCTCTGCGATCGACGGACACGACGTCCTGTACACGCTCGACGATCCATCGCTGGCCGAGGTGATGGCCTACGGACGACCGGACGCAGGCATGCCTCCGTTTGGCAAGGCCTACAACCCGGAAGGCCTCACCATGAGTGAGATCGGCTACATCGTCACGTTCATGAGATACACGTGGGATGACCGCTTCGAGGCGCCGCCGGTCAAGCCGCTGTTCCCAGCGCTGGCCGAAGGTGAGGTGCCGTCCTACGACGTACACATCCAGCCCATTGTGAAGCGCTACTGCATTTCGTGCCATCGGCCCGGCAAGTCCAACAACAACTACCTGATGACCACCTACGACGAGATCCTCACCACAGGGGACAACAAGGACAAGGACGTCATCGCCGGTGATCCCAACAGCTACCTGCTGCAGGTGATCCAGGGGCACGAGATCATGGATCCGAATGATCCCTCGAAGGTGCTGATCCGCACCATGCCGCCCAACAGCACACTCAAGCCCGACGTCGTGGACGTCTTCGTGCGCTGGGTGGAGGCAGGCATGCCGGAGACCGCAGAGGAAGCAGCCAAGCTCTCCACCACGACGACGACCGGCGGAGCTTCAACCACAACGGCGGTGACGTCGGCACCGTGACCCCGGCAAGGGACACCACCTCCCGCCGGTAGGCCCGGGCGATTCCGGGACCTCGGTATCGTTTTGGGCGCCGGCGCGGCATCAACCACACGGTGATCGGTACTCGCACGTGAGCCCCGGCGTTCCACACCGACTGCCAGGCTGCCACCCCATGACCAGACGGAATGGCGGACGCCGGTTGAGACGGACGGGGACGAGCCACGCAGCAGGCGCCGAGCCGAGGGTGCCTCGGAGCGAGGACTAGTCCGTTTGCTGAGGCTTCGTTTGTGCCTGGTCGTGTCCCCCACCGTGGCCGATACTTCGGGCATGCCCACTCTTAGTAGTCGTACCACCACTTCACGTGGCAGCCGGGATCGGGCCGACCGCGGCGCCACGATGGTCGAGTTCGCCATCGTCTTTCCGGTGGTGATCATGGTTGTCTTGGCAATCTGCGAGTTCGGTCTCGGATTCAAGGACTGGCTCACCATCAGCCACGCCAGCCGTGAAGGCGTCCGAATCGGCGCTACGGCCGGCAATGACGTGACGGCCGACATCTCGGTGCTCCACGGCGTGGAGCGAGCACTGGCAGGACAGAACATGAACAGCCTGGTCGGGGTGACCATCGCCAATCCCGACAACCTGGGCGAGAAGACCACCTACCACTGGAGCGAATCGACGAGCTGCCATTGGACCCCCTGCCCCGACCCGGCAGAACCTGCCTACGTCCAGCCGATCTGGGATCCGACGACCCGCCGGATCTCCACTCCGACAGGGCGCATCGAAGTCTCGATCGAGTTTCGCCACGAATGGGTCACCGGGTTGTTCACGAACGGGCCTTCCGACTGGACCAAAGCGGTTGTGATGGACATCGAGCCACAGGTGTACGGATGATGAAGTTCCTTCGACGTGACAAAGGGACGAGCACCCTCGAGGCAGCGATCATCCTGCCGATCTTGCTCATCCTCGCCCTTGGGACGGTGGAGTTCGGCTTCGCCTTCGTCGACTGGCTCTCCGTCGCGAACGCCAGCCGCACGGGTGCTCGTATCGGTTCCGCTGCGGGCGTCACGGCAACCGCCGATTCCGTGATTCTCGGCGCCGTAGGACAGGCTCTGTCCGACATGGACTCGTCCGTCGTGAACGCCGTGTGGATCTACGACGCCGATGCGACGGGGAACCCGCTTGACGGGTGCACGATCGGCAGTGAGGGGACCTGCACCACCACCAATGTCTACGCGCCATCCGGCGGCAGTGGATGGAGCTGCGTCAACGGCTGCCCGTGGACGCCTGCGCTGCGAGACAACAAGCTGCCGGGGCTCGACCGTGTGGGGGTGCGAGTGATCTTCACCCACTCATGGCTCACGAGTTTCCTGCCGCTTCCTGCAGGGCCGTGGATGGATGACAGTGTGTTCCAACTCGAACCAGCTCAAGGATCAGGATCATGAAACGACTGCGCAATGACCATGGAGCCGTCCTGCCCCTCGTCGGGTTCATGCTCGCCGTTCTGCTGGGCCTCGCGGCATTCGCCACGGATCTCGGCTGGTTCTACCTCAACGCGAGCAAGGCGCAACGAGCCGCCGACGCCGCATCGCTTGCTGGCGTCATCTACATGCCCGATGGATTCGGGACGACCGCGTCCGGAACGGCGAGAGCGATCGCCGCGTCGAACGGCTTCATCGACGGCGCCGACGGGGTCGTCGTCACCCCCGAGCGAGTACAGGATGTCTCGGGAGCAGACGCCCCATACGAGTTGAAAGTGACGATCACGACCACCGTTCCGACCTTCTTCCTGAAGGTCTTCGGCAAGGACTCTCAGACCATCTCCCGGTCGGCAACAGCCGAGTTCGTCCCCCCTCTGCCCATGGGCAGCCCCGGCTCGACGTTCGGCAACGATCCCGTCAACGGCAACTGGGTCGGATTCTGGGCGAACATCCACGGCAAGTACACCGACACGCGAATGGGTGACGCGTACTCGTCGTGGTGTCCGGACGGCTCGAACAGTGGCAGACACTGCGCCTCTACACCCAACCCGTCTTGGCGTGACCGCGGGTACCTCTACGCGGTCGATGTGCCCTCGGGAACGACGTCGTTCACGGTGAACACGCTCGACCTCGCGCTGCACGTGCCTGGAAACGACCACCTCCGCACCGGCGACAACAATCAATGCACCGGGTGTGGTGGGGCCGGACACACCATCACGGCCACTCTCTACTACCCGGACCCGACACCACTCGACATTTCGGACAACGTACCCGTCCCCGGCTGCACGGTCGTCAAGGGTCCCGAGCCGGAGCAGGCGGCGAGCGATCCCTACGTCTGGGAACCACTGTGCACGGTCACCAACCCGACTGAAGGCATCTATCCACTTCAGATCGTGGTGACGACGCCCAATCCGAACAACGACGCCGGCCTCAACCGCTACTCGCTGAACGTCACCGGCACGGGTGTGACTCCGAGACTCTATGGGATCGGTGACATCTCGATCTTCAACAACATCTCCGCGAGCACATCCGATTTCTACCTGGCCCAGGTGGACTCCGCCTACCGCGGCAAGACCTTCGTCGTCGAGTTGTACGACCCTGGCGACGCTCAGAACTACGTCAGCAACATCATCTCCTTCCTCGGTCCCGATGGAAGCGCCTGGACCGAAGGGTGCAGCATCAGTACACGGGACGAAGTGACCGACAACTGGTCACCGTTGCAGACGCACTCCGCGGGCGACCCGTGCACGATCGATGCGACCCGGCCTGCACACGACTACAACGGCAAGTGGCTCCAGGTCCAGTTCGATCTGCCCGCCAGCTACTCGGGAGGGTGGTGGAAGGTCCACTACGACTATGCAGGAACGACCCAGGACACGACGACCTGGCGCGCCTACATCATCGGAAGCCCCCTGCACCTCGTTCTCGGATAGTGCGCGGAGACTAGGACGGGCGGGTCTCGCCGCTCGCCCTCGCCCCTGCGCAGAACCCCCCTTGGCACGCACCACTCTGTGTGGTAGATTCCCTACTCAGAGCGGTTGAACCGGCAAGGGCAACTCGAACCGTTCGTGGGCTGCAACATGGCACTTGCGAGAAGGTCGAGACAATGCACGGTTCGAGACGAACGGGCGAGGGTGGGGCCGTCCTGATAGAAGCCGCGATCGTCATGCCCATCCTCATCATGCTGGTTCTCGGCATATGGAGTGTCGGTCGCGCCTACAACATCTATCTCACCATTGACCACGCTGCGCGCGAAGCTGCCCGGTACGGTGCGGTGGACGCCGATGACGCGTCGTGGCGGGTAGAGGTCCGGTCGAAGGCGATCGCGGAGGCTGCCCCCTCTCTCACCCTCGCCGGAGCAGACGTGTGCGCAGCGCTCGTCGACGGGCCGGCCGGCAATCCCGGCGATTGCCTCGACAGCACCGACGACCCTCGGACCGAGAAACGCGCACAGGTGGTGATCACCAAGCAGGTTCCACTCGACTTCTTGTTCTTCAACATGAACGTGATGCTGCATGCTCGCGCGGTATCCCGTTGGGAAGCCGGAACCACATGAGACTACGTCGAGACGAGGGCATCGCAGCGCTCTGGTTCGCCATCACCCTCATCTTCATCCTGGGAGTCGCCGCCCTCTCCGTCGACGCAGGCGGCTTCTTCTCTCGGGCCTACGACGAACAGAGGGCCGGTGACTTCTCCTGTCTTTCCGGAGTGGTCGAACTCCCGGCCGATCCCGCGGCCGCCAGGACCGTCGCGGCGGGATACCTGGCCACGAATCTAGATCTCCCCCAACCCACCTCCTCGAACGGCTTCGATCCATATGCGACGACCTGGGATCTTCGGCCGTACGGCCAGGCGTGGGTGTTCGAGCTGGACCCGGGTTGGGGGAGCACCACCCAGATGCGTGTCCGCGTCACCAAGTACGAGCCCACGAGATTCGGCAGGGCACTCGGAACCGACCAGGTGCGCATCGATCAGACCGCCTACTGCGAGCTGTTCGGTGCTTTGCCGGGCGGCATCTTCCCGGTGGGTGTCTCGAATGGGTTCTCCGGTGGAAAGATCAAGTTCTCTGCGAGCGACTGCACCACCGAATCCCCGTCCGGACCAGGTCAGTGCGACTTCGTCGACTTCCCGCGATTCGATGATCCGCCGGGTACGGGGGCCGGGGGTTCGGCACCCAAGCGCCTCCTGTACAACATGTGGTTGGGATCAAACCAGCCGCTCACCAGTTGGGATGGGGTCGCCGGCCATGAAGTGTTCTGCGGCGACACGCCGTCGGCGACCCCGTGCAGCGTGCTGGACATGGCAGGGGTCGCCGGCAACCGGGCATCGTACGCGTACAACGGGCTGGTGAGAGGCGACCAGAACGGCTCATCGACGAACAAGTTCCTCGGGCATCTGGAGTACGGACATCAGCCGGAGCCGGCGTCGACTCGGCCTGTGCTGCCCGCCGGGTGGACGCAAACGCACTCGAACAACACTTGGAATGTCAACCTCCTTCACAAGAGCGCGACCTGCTCGTCGCCGGCCGGGTGCGCGGGTGACGACAACCCCGATGCCGGAACCGTCTTCGTCCTCGATGAGTACGACTGCCAAGACCGGCGCTTCGTCTGGATACCGGAGGGGGACTTCGTCGGGTCGGGTGCCAACCAGAAGTTCTACATCCGCGGCTTCATCACCGCCTACCTCGTCGATCCAATCCCGACAGACACGGACAGCGACGGCGATCTCACCGATGGAGATGCCGATCCGATCTCGGGCAACGCGATTGACGAGATCTCGGCTGTCGTCGTCGACCTGAGCAACGCGACGTTCATGTACGGATCCCAGGGCTGCCCGACGAGCCCCTTCGTCGCGGAACAAGATCAGCCGGTGATCCCCAAGCTCATCGAGCCCTAGCGCCACAGGGGACTAGTCCCTCCTGGCACAAGGGATTCGCCCTTTCGCTACTCGTCGCGATCGCTCTAATATGATCGTGTCGGGTGACACGAGAACGGCAAGCTCGTTGAAGTACCCAGGGCTGGCGTACGTTCGAGCCGGTGAGACGCGGGCTCGATGAGAAGGACTGGCCGGGGACTACTGGGAGAACGGGTTGAAGCGGTTCGATCGTCGAAACCAACGCGGGGCATCTTTGATCGAGTTTGCACTCGTGATGCCGCTGCTCGTGCTGCTCATCTTGGGCATCGTCGATGCCGGTTGGGCATTCTTCCAGAACCTCGAGGTTCGCCATGGGGCGCGCGAAGCGGCGCGGCTGGCAGCGGTCGACTACGGAACGGCAGACGAGATCATCCAGGCAACGTGTGAACGAATGAGCGTTCCCCACAACAGCACCGACTTCGCCGTCGCGCTCGACAAGACCGGTTCGAACATCGGCGACAAGGCCACGGTGACGGTGTCCAAGCCCGACCATCAGAGCTTGACGGGCATCCTCCCCTTCTTCAACCACCTCAACCTTTCGACGACGGTGGAGATCCGCATCGAGCAACCGGCCGGGTGGGCGGCCATCACTAGGACGTGCAAGGCGGCGGGATGGTGAACAAGACGCCGGAGAAGGAAAAGGGAGCCAGCATCATCGTCGTCGCGATCTCGATGCTCGTCATCATGGGGTTTGCCGCTCTCGTGATCGACCTCGGAGCGGGATTCAACGAACGCGCTCAGGATCAGAGCGCGGCAGACGCCAGCGTTATGGCAGGCGCAATCGAAGTGCTCGGAAACGCCGAGGCCATGCGCGATCAGGCGCTGATCTATGCTCGACAGAACCTCGATACAACCTACACCGATGCGGAGTGGGCCTCCATATGGGAGTCCTGCTCCGACCCTGGGAAGGCATCCCTCGGTCTCAACCTGACCCCGGTTCCAGGGCCCGTGGCTGATGGCAGCTGGACAGGAGTTGCTCAGCTCGATTGCATCAGCACGGGCTCAGGTGGGTTCCTGCGAGTCCGCATCCCCGACCAACTGGTTGCCACATCATTCGGCAGAACGATAGGCGGCAGCCAGCTCGAGGCGAGTGCTGCAGCCGTTGCAAAGCTCAACCCACGTGCCGAGGGTGGAATGCTGCCATTCGGTCTCCTCGCATCGGCGGCACAAGGCGAGTTCGTATGTCTCCGCTCCAACTCGGGGGGGCAGGCAGAGCCACCGTGCGATGGTGGACACACCGGCAACTTCGGGGCCATCGAGTCACCGTGGTTCGGAACCAATCCCGCCTACGCGACCTACAACGACCCGAACTGCAATGGAAGCCCGAAAGGGGATGTCCTTGCCTACAACATCGCTGCCGGAATTGACCACACAATCGTGATCGACGAGGACGGAGCGGGGGGAAACGAAGTGCTCGACCGGTGCTCCTCTGCACCTGACTTTCCGGACACCTTGAACACCTTTCAGGGGATCGGACAAGGCACAGAAGACGGGTTAGTGGGAGACCACACGAACAGCAGCCCTGTGCCCTTCGGCGTGGAACCGCGACTGTGGCGAAGCCCGGGCTCGTGGGAGGACTCCATCTTCGGGTGGGACCTTGACAACAAGCCGCTCTGGAGTTTCATAGATGAGCCACCGGGCGATTTCCGCGATCCTGGCGATACGGGCTTCAATGCTGCGACCGACCTGCCTCGCTCTTGCGCCGGGTTCAGTCCTTCTGGCTTCGACTGGGACGGCCACGGGGGGCCGGATCCCAACCAGGATTGGGATGGTGATGGGACGGTCGACGCCAACGAGTCATGGCAACACATGAGGTCCTGTCTCCAGGACTTCGTCAGCGGCGGATACACCACGATCATGCTCTCCGATGATCTTGCGATGTCCTCGCGGTTCGCATTTGTGCCGCAGTTCTGGGAATCAACGTGGCCGCCTGGGAATAGCGATTGGCCCCACGTGATGGCTTTCCGACCTGTCTTTCTTCAGACGCTCTGGTTCGGCACCGGCGGTGGTCACGGTGGTGGTGGCGGCGGCGGCGGCGGTCAGATCCACGTGTTCAACCCGGGCGAGCCTTGTGTCGACACAGATGGATCAAGCTGCAACTACAACAACAGCAGCCCCGGCCAGCTTCGCCAGCTCGCTGCCTTCTTCATCCCCGACAACGCCCTCCCTGAGGACCTGAGAGGACAGGGACCATACAGTTCGATCAACCCCTACGCGCCCGAGCTGTACCGCTAGCGCTACCCTCCCGGCACATGAGAACACCCCCGCATCTGCTGCCCGCACTCATCACCCCGTTCGATCGGAGTGGGAACATCGATCTCACCGCCCACGGGCACAACCTGACCGTGCTCACCGAGCAGGGCGTCAGAGGATTCCTGCTCGGCGGATCGACAGGGGAAGGACCGTACCTCGAACCAGGTGAACGTCGTGCGCTCGCGGAGGCGACGCGTGGCGCTCTCGGTGGCAGGCCGTTCCTGCTTTCCGGCATCGCCGCCGAAACCACTCGAGGCGCAGTCGCCCAGGCGCAGGAGGCCAATCGAGGAGGGGCCGACGCAGTCCTCGCCATGACCCCCACGTCGCTGGCACGTGGCAACCACGAGGCGATTCGCAGCTTCTATCTCGACCTCGCCGAATCGTCGCCGCTGCCGGTCATGATCTATTCGGTTCCGGCGTACACGGCCTATGTGATCCCGGCCGACGTCGTGCTGGATCTCGCCAACCATCCGAACATCGTCGGGATGAAGGACTCGGGAGGCGATGCGGCCCGCATGGCTGCCCTCGTGCAAGGAACCGACGACTTCTTCCTGTTCACAGGCGCAACCCGCTCGATCACGCTCTGCCTGGCCGCCGGCGCCCATGGAGCGATCACCGCCTCGGCCAACTACCTCGCCCCAACGGTCATGGATGTGGTCGCCAAGGCCCGCCGATCCACTCGATCCGCTCTCGCCCCCCAGGCCGAGTTGACGAGGATCGCCTCCGCCGTCGAGGCGTACCGAGTGCCCGGCGTGAAGGCGGCGGCGGCACTGATCGGCCTCAAACCGGGCTACCCCCGCGCTCCCCTCGCCCCGCTCGGCGCACGGGACAGAAGACGCGTTGCGGCCTTCCTCGGCAGGTAGTCGGCCTTGGGTCCACCTATGGCTGCGGAGGCTGGACGAACCCTTCGGGCCACCGGGTCGAATCGTCGTAGTGAACCCCGATCATCGTGGCACCATCGAGCCGCGCACCATCGAGGTCGGCGCCGATGAGGTTCGTGATCGCGAGGTAGGCGCCGGTGAGATCTGCACGGCGCAGGACCGCGTCGCGCAGGTTCGCTCGCGTCATGTCGCTGCCGACAAGAAGCGCTTCGGAGAGGTCCGCTCCCGTCAGGTTGGCTCCGGTGAGATCGGCGTATGACAGATCGGCTCCGATCAGGCTCGCGTGGTCGAGCGACGCCCATGCCAAGTCGGCGCGGGACGCGTCGGCTCCGGAGAGGTCGGCGCTCGAGAAGTCGAAGTCCCAGAGATTGAACCCCGAGAGAACTGCATTGCGGAGTTCCGCCCCCGAGTAGTCGCCGGGCGGAGTGATCGGGTGGGACGGCACCGTGTCCGCCAAGGCCTCGTAGGAGGCCCCCATCACCAGGCCCCCGAGCATGTCCAGAGGACCCTCCGCATTGCTGAAGTTGACGGCGACGTCGTCGCCCTCGACGTTCGGCCAGGTGCGGTAGACACCGAAGTGGAGATGGGGAGTGTTCTCGAGCCCGAGTCCCGAGCTCCCCGATCTTCCGATCGGCTGCCCGGCGTTGACATGCTGGCCGATCTCGACGTCCACACCCAAGTGGGTCAGATGGGCGTACATCGCCACCGTGCCGTCGCCGTGCAGCACAAACACGTAGTTGTTGGCGCCGACCTCTCCATCCGGTGCGTCCTCGAACAGTGCCACCACTTCGCCGGCGCGCGCCGCGACGATCTCTGCACCGATCGGCATCGCGAAATCGTAGGCGAGCTGGTTGCTGTGCCCGCCATGCGCGAGGCAATAGCTCTGGCGAACCACATACCGCTCCCCGACAGGGAACGGCAGCACGTAATCGGACTCTGCCGGATCCTGAAACGCCGCCCGGCGCACACACGGCGAGTGAGCGTCCACACCACGAGGCGGAACGTCATCGGCTGCCAGCACGACGCGTTGGGTCTCGGGCGCAGGGGCACCCAAGGTTGTGCTCTCGTGCGCAGCACCCCGCGGCGTGCACGCCCACACCAGCAGCACGAGCACCAGAGGTGTCGCCCTCAACCTGCCACCCCACCCTCTCATCCTGCCACGGTACACCAGTACCACCACGCCCGGAGTGCTTGCAATCGCAAGCACTGAGCCCGTTTTCCTGCTAGCCTGCATGGCAAAGAGAAAGGGATGTCATGGCATACAAGTTCCTCACGGACGAGTGGGCGAAAGCCGTGAGCGACGGGCTCGCGGCGAGCGAACCATTCACGTCCTCCGCAGCAATGAGCCTCCAGTTCGTCGTCAACGACGCACCCGAAGGCGAGGCGAAGTTCTACATGGACTCCACCGGCGAGACACCGGTGCAGGCGATGGGCGAGATGGAGAACCCCGACGTCACGATCACCTCCAGTTACGAAACGGCGTCGGCCATCTTCAAAGGCGACCTCAACACGCAGATGGCGTTCATGACCGGCAAGATCAAGGTGGCCGGCAACATGGCGAAGCTGATGACCCAGCAGGCCGCACTCGGGCACTACGCGGCCGTCGTTGCGGGCATCGACGTCGAGTACTAGCCGACCCCGACGCGACGAAGGGCCCCCGGCAGACGGGGGCCCTTCGGGCTTCTACAGAACGATGCTGTGCAGGTCGTCGATCTTGGCCTTGACCGCAATCGACGCCTCCCTCACCGCCTCCATCTCGGACTCGGTGAGCGGCAGCTCGACGATCTCCTCGACGCCCTTGGCACTCAGTTTTGCCGGAACACCCAGGTAGACGTCGCTGACGCCATACTCGCCGGACGTCCATGCACACACAGGCATGACCTCGCCGGCGTCGTTGACAACCGCCTTCACCATCTGGGCAGCGGCGGCGGACGGTGCGAAGTAGGCGCTGCCTGTCTTCAACAGGGCCACGATCTCGGAGCCGCCCTTGCGGGTACGCTCGACGATCGCATCGATCTGATCCTGCGACAGCACATCGGCAAGGGCCTTGCCTCCGACCCTGACCTGCGACGGAACCGGCACCATGGTCGGACCATGGCTCCCCAGCGTGAGTGCCTCGATGTCGAGCACGTCGACACCCGTCGCTTCCGACACGAAGTGCACGAAGCGTGC
>CAYLHS010000056.1:0-13426 GCA_964383535.1 uncultured Acidimicrobiia bacterium | reverse complement strand
GACGCACCCGGCAACAGCGGGGACGCACCCGGCCACGGCGGAGACGCACCCGGCAAGAGTGGCCAGTCGTCGGGAAATAGCCAGAACCCATAGCTCCTCTGGTAACAAGAGGACGTGCATGACGACGGGCATCCGAACTGGCCACCTGCCCTCGAGATCGTCGAGCGGGCACGGGAAGGCGACGCCGACGCGATTTCGACCCTGTTCTCCCTGGGGTACCCACGTCTGATCGGTTTCTTCAGGGTGAGCGGGGTCCCCGGTCCGGACGCGGAAGATCTGGCGGCCGAGACGATCGAGGCCATGGTGAAGAGCCTTCCGCGGTTGCGTGCGCCCGTTGCCTTCGAGGCGTGGTTCTGGACGATCGCCAGAGCGCGAATCAGGACATGGATTCGCAAGCGCCGGAGACCGGGACCGAGTCCCCTCATCACACCCGAGGTGAGCCGTCCAGACGAGCTGGCCGAGATCGACGAGGAGCATGCCGTCATCGTCCAAGCGCTGGGCCTCCTTTCGATGCGGGACCGTGAGCTCCTCTGGCTGCGTGAGGTCGAGCAGCTCAGCTACGAGGAGATAGGAGGCAGGCTGGGAGCGGCGATAGGTACGGTACGTGTTGCCTGCCACAGGGCGCGACGACGCCTCGAGGCGATCTACGAGCGATTGGAGAGCGGTGGAGATCATCACCTCGACCAGCAACCCGAGGGTGAAGCATCTGGTTCGACTCAGGAACCGCCGGACCAGGGACGCTGAGAGTCGATTCGTCATCGAGGGGTATCGCGAGCTGTCCCGGGCCGTCGCGAAACGAATCGCGATCGAGGAGATCGGGTACTGCCGACGTCTGTTCCTTGGATCGAACGAGCCGGCACTCCTCGCCGAGGCAGAGGCGAACGGCGCGATCCTCGTCGAGTATGCCGAGGCGCCGTTCCGGAAGGTCAGCTACAGGGACCGACCTGAGGGATTGATCGCAGTTGCCCGCCAGTTCCCCACCGGACTGGAAGACCTCCCGCGTCTGGACGAGCCCCTGATCCTGCTCGTCGAGTCCATCGAGAAGCCTGGCAATCTCGGCACGATGCTCCGCACCGCGGACGCGGCAGGTATCGATGCCGTGATTGTGGCGGACCAAACGACGGATCCGTTCAACCCGAACGTGGTGCGCGCTTCGATAGGGTGCCTCTTCGTCGTCCCTGTCGCAGTCGCAGACAGCACGGAAGCGATCGCCTGGCTGCGTCGCCGACATGTCCGCCTCATCGCGACTTCGCCCTCCGCAGAGCACACGCACTGGGATACCCGCTACTCGGGCGCATGTGCAATTGCAGTCGGCTCCGAGCAATACGGCCTTTCGAACACGCTTCTCGACGCGGCCGATGAGCTGGTTCGCATCCCCATGCACGGCGACGTGGACAGCCTCAACGCGGCGATGGCGGCCGGTGTGGTGCTCTACGAGGCACTCAGGCAGCGGGCCGGTCGATAGATGCCGGCCCCCGACCACACGCACGACACGGCCACAGGGTGACACCCCCGATGTCGCTGTCGGCCGATCGCTGCGGGCCGTCGGCCATACCTGACTGTGTCATTGCCGGCGCCTAGTATCGAACACATGTTCGAAGGATGGTGCCAGTGACACTCGCTATGCAGCGCACCTTCGAGGAGATGGGCGCACCCCTCTACGACGTGCCGTTCTGCATCCTCGACCTCGAGACCACCGGAACCGCACCGGACGCCAGCGGCATCACGGAGATTGGCGCTGTCCTCTACAGGGGAGGTGAAGAGCTGGGAACGTTTCAGACGCTCGTCGATCCCGGACAGGAGATTCCACCGTTCATCACCGTGCTGACCGGCATCACCCACTCGATGGTGGTCGGCGCGCCGAAGATCGAGGAAGCGTTGCCCACGTTCTTGGAGTTCATGGGCAGCGCGGTCGTCGTCGGTCACAACGTCCGATTCGATCTGTCGTTCCTCAATGCGGCCGCGATGCACCTCGGGTATGGCCGACTCCAAAACCGGTCCGTCGACACCCTGGGACTCGCACGCCGACTCTTGCGTGGTCAAGTTCGGAACCTCAAGCTCGACACGCTTGCCGCCCACTTCCGATCGCCGCACAAACCCACCCACAGGGCCCTGGCGGATGCGCAGGCCACCGCCTGGGTATTACACCGCCTTCTTGAACTCGCCGGCACGATGGGTGTCACCGCCCTCGAGGACCTGCTCCAACTGCCGACTGCCAGAGGCTCAAGACACTACGAGAAGATCCATCTCACCGACGACCTCCCCCGCCGTCCCGGCGTCTACCTGTTTCGTGACCGCAACGGCGGTGTCTTCTACGTCGGCAAGGCCAAGAATCTCCGCACCCGGGTACGGAGCTACTTCTACGGCGACGATCGGCGCACCGTCGGAACGATGCTCCAGGAACTCGACCGCATCGAGCATCTCGAGTGCGCGACGGAACTCGAAGCGGAGGTGACAGAGCTGAGGCTGATCCACTCCCACCGACCCCGTCACAATCGGAGATCGAAGCCGCCGAAGTCCTCCCACTGGGTCAAGCTCACCCAAGAAGCGTTTCCGCGCCTGTCGCTCGTTCGGTCCCAGCGGGAGGATGGGGGCATGTACCTCGGGCCTTTTCGCAGTCGACGGAGTGCCGAGCTGGTGATGACTGCGATCTGGGACGCCGTTCCGATTCGGCGCTGCTCGTCCAAGCCGGGGACCAGAGGCGCCGCCTGCGCTCCCGCTCAGCTCGGTGTGGCGATGTGCCCCTGTGATGGTTCACTCTCGGAAGACCGCTACGCGCCAGTCGTGGCCACCGTTCGATCAGGCATCGACGAGGATCCGTCGCTACTCCTCGATCCACTGATGGCCAAGATGTCGGAGCTCGCTGCACTCGAGCGCTACGAAGAGGCCGCCTGGGTTCGCGACCGGTATCGGGCGTTGGCAAGGGCACTGACCCGGCGTCGAGAGTGGCAAGCGATGAACCGAGCCGGCGGGCTATGGGCCGAATCCGCCGACGGTGAGGGGGCGGTCATCGATCACGGGCGCTTGTCGCACTCGTGGAACGGGCTTCGCGGACCCGTCCTTGCACCATCGATCGATCTCGAATCAGACGGCTGGCCGCAGGTCCCGCCGTCTGTCGAAGTCGCTGACGAGGCACACCTGATCTGGCGTTGGCTCACCCAGCACAACGTTCGTCTCATCGACGCGACGGGGCCGCTGATGCTGCCACGAGCAGCAATTCCGGAGCTCTCGATCGCAGCGCGCAACTGAGGAACGATCAGGAGACCGACCGAGAGCGCGGCCAGATCGCAGATCGACCTTTTCAACGGCATCCGTCGGGACCTACGATTCCCCCCATGCGTTTCACGGTACGACCAGGCACGGATCCGTTCGTCGCCGCAGACGCCACCCTTCTGTCGGCAATGGGCCTCCCAGGAGGCGGTGTCGTCTCGTTGGGTTCGACACATGCCATCGCCCGACCGGCAGAGGTGACGGAACCCTTGGCCCTTCTCGTCGGACCAGAGACGAGATCCAACGCAGGCATTCACCCTGGTCACGCGGTCGACGCGAAGCGGGCATTGCTTGCTTCGGCCGAGATCGTGACCATTGCAGGTCAGCATCTCGACCTCGATCCGCGAACCCTGGTTCACGCGCTTCAGGGCCGACCCGTAACAGCGGGCGACGCGCTCACCGTCGATGCCTCCTATGCCGACGGCGGACTGGAGTCCGTCCACATGAAGGTCGTGGCGATAGCTCCCGCGCCTGCCGGAATGGTGACCGCGGCGACACGCTTCGTCACCGAGGGGACCGAGCCGGCGAGCCTCGAGCGGGCCACGTCCGATCGACCCGCAGCCGTTCCTTCTCCCGTTCTCACAGGACTCGAGCAGGAGCTCGAGACCCTCACGAGCTGGCTGGCGCTCCTCACTTCCCCTGCCGATCTCCCATCGGCATGGGGGCTGCCGAGCGTCGCAGGGGTGATCTTGGAGGGGCCAACCGGCTGCGGGAAATCCGAGCTCGTTGCAGCAGCGGCCGACGGCGCGGGGGCGTCCGTCTCGACCGTCAGCCTCGATCTCGTGTTCAAACCGGAGCGTCTCCTGGACACACTCGAGAGAGCCGTGAAGCAGGCGAGTGGTCCGACGGTCTTGTTTGTGGACAGGGTCGAGGCAGTTGCCGGCGAGGAAGGGCTGGCGCCGTATCGGACGCAGGTCGCGGCCATCCTCAGGTGGTTTCTGGATGCTGTGGCCGAACGATCAACAGCGGCGTGTGTGCTGGGCGTAACCTCGGCTTCGACGTTGGACAAGGCGGTGACGGATTCTGGCCTGCTCCCTCGCACACTCAGCATTCCACCGCCCGATCTGACGAGGCGGCGGATGCTGTTCGAGGCAGCGACGGCCCGAGTGCCTTCCGATGAACTCGATTTCGAGCTCCTCGCAACCAGAACCGCAGGCTTCTCGGGAGCCGACATCACCGCGGCTGTTGTGCACGCCACCGCGCTCTCGATGCGTCGGGGAAGGAAGCTGACGATGGAGCTCCTCCTCGCCGCGGTCGAGTCGACCGTCCCCTCGCTCGGATCGGTGTCTCTCGGCGAGGTGCCGTCGTACGGCTTCGAGAAGGTAGCCGACCTGAAGGAGGTGAAACAGCGCTTGACGGAGGCGGTCATCTGGCCGATCACGGATCCCGACCGTTTCCAAACGCTCGGAATCGACCCTCCCCGAGGGGTACTCCTGTATGGGCCACCGGGAACGGGCAAGACGTTCGTCGTGCGCGCCCTTGCGCACGAGTCCGGGGCCGCGTTCTTCCCGGTGAAGGGCGCCGAGTTGCTCGACAAGTTCGTTGGAGAGTCAGAACGTGGCGTCCGAGAGGTGTTCTCGAGGGCAAGGGTGGCTGCGCCGTCGATTCTGTTCTTCGACGAGTTGGACGCCCTGGCACCCGTTCGGGGAAGATCGACCACATCGGTGACGGATTCGGTCGTTGCGGCACTGCTGACCGAAATGGACGGAGTGACGGCCCGGGGCGATGTGTCGGTGATCGGCGCCACCAACCGCATCGACCTGATCGATCCAGCCCTGTTGCGATCCGGGCGCTTCGAGGTACATCTCGAGCTGGGGCTGCCGGCTGTCGAGGCGCGACGGGCCCTACTCGGACTGTCGGATGTCCCGTTCGCCGAGGATGTCGACCTGGATGAGCTGGCTCGGCGCACAGAGGGCCTCTCCTTTGCCGATCTATCGGGCATGCTGCGGGAGGCGGCGCTCACCGTGCTTCGCGAGGGCAAGAGTGAGCTAACGGTCGGCTGGCCCGAGATCGAGGCAGCGTTGGCAAGGCGCACGAGCGTGCCATGACCGGATGACTCAAGGAGCCTGCTGGTTCGACCGATGGGCTGAGTATGCGGAAACTCGTCCTGCTCCTGAGTGCTGCGGTTCTGGTCACTGCGTGTGCGCCACGCTACGACGCGACACTTCTCACGTCGATCGAGGGACGGTGGATGTGTGACGTGCAGCGATACGCGTTCACAGATGCCTCAGACATCCAGACTGAACTCGACGGCAGACTGGCCGCCGACGGCGTGACCGTCGAGCAGTACCGGAGATTCAAGGATGATCTCGCCAGACGCGCGACGCTCCGCGACCAGGTTCGAGCAGCGTACGACCAGGTGTGCGCCGCCTCGTAGGCTCAAGTTTCTGCCGGCTTCTGCCGATACTCCCACCATGAGAACCAAGGCCATCGCAGCCGCTGTGGCGCTGCTCCTCGTCTTCGCAGCGACCCCTGCATCAGCTGCTCCGTCGAAGGGTGCGAAGGTGAGCTTGGAAGCGCTCACCCACCAAACCGCAACGATGCTCGCCGGCGATTCCGCATGGCTCGAGATCGCGTGGGAAGCCGTTGGTGGAGAGGTGCAGGACTTCGAGCTGACCGTCAAGAAGGTCGACCGCGGATGGGAGATCCAGTACCCGGAGAAGACAGGAACGTACGCATCGTTCTGGACAGACTCGACGCTCTCCGAAGGTGAGATCGACTTCGCAGCGATTCGCCTCACTGCACCGTACGACGCCCGCCGATCGATGAAACTCCAACTCGAAGCTTCCTACACCGTCTCGGGGAAGGCCCAAAAGGACAAGCTGACGATCAGCATTCCAATCGCGCAGTACTCGGGCAACGATCTCAGCCAGGCAGGCGATGCCGCCTCGATCGAAGGTTCCGGATGGGTGCAGGTGCCGTTCGTCGGCAATGCACCGAGGCTCGACGGGTTCGAGATGACGGTGAAGGCCCCCAATGACATCTCCATCGAGTATCCCGGGGAGGGTCCGTTCACCAGTCTGGCCCACGACGCACGTCTCGAAGACGGGGAGTCCGACTTCGCTGCGTTCTTCGTGGATGCGACGGGCGCAGAAGCAGGGACGTACGAGATCCCCCTCCACGTCACCTACACCAAAGACTCGACCGAGGGCACGTGGGACGGAACGATGAGGGTCACGATCCCCTAGCCCACCGTTGGCGCGGGGCGCCTCCTACCTATCCAACACGTGACGGTCGAGAACATGGCATGTGAAGGTTCCTGACAGCACCGTCTCCCCAGCACGTCGAACCACCACCTCCACCTCACGACGATCGTCAAGCTGATCCCCTGCGACGGCCACGGCGGTGAGTTCCTCACCGACGCGGACCGGTGCGGAGAAGCGGACGTCGGCCGACCCGAGCACCACGTTCGGATGGTTCACCGCGAGCATCGCCGCGTAGTCGGCCAAACCGAAGACAAAGCCTCCGTGCACCAAGCCCCTGTCGTCGACGGTCATGTGGCGCGTCATCACCAATCGAACCTCTGACCGCCCCGGCTCGAGCAGTGTCGGTGTACCGAAGAGGGACTGGTCGATCGCCAGATGGGTCAGAGCTCGGTCCATGTCCAAGAGCGTAACGGGCGCCCGCAATCGCCGGCACCCCGTAGTCGGCTCTTCGCATCGGATGCCGTGTGGTCGCAGACCGGGAGCAGAGGACTGCGGGGCCAGTGAGAGCTACCCTGCGCCCGTCGTGAATCTGCAGCACTTCCTCACCACCGGCACCGGAACACGCCTCACGATCCGTCTGAGCCGGCTCCTCCCCCGCCGGCTGGGCCACCGTCTGATCAGGATCGTCACCCACTTCATCGCACGTCGCGACTCTCACATGACGAGGATCGTTCGCTCCAATCTGAGCGTGGTTCTCGACACGAAACCCGACGACCACCGCCTCGACGCCCTCGTATCAGAGGTCCTCTTCCAGTCTGCAAGCGGCACGTTCGATTTCTTTCGAGCGCTTGGGGCCCCGGCTCACGAGAATCGTCGCCTCGTCGACATGTCGCAGGGAATCTGGGATGTTCTTGATCCGGCATCGAGGCACGGCCGTGGACTGCTCGTTGTCGCTCCCCATCTCGGTACTCAGGATCTTGGAGGTATCGGATTTGCTGCGGGTTCGGCATCCTACGAGGTGCAGGTGCTCTCCTATGCCTTGCCTCCATCCGGGTATGAGCTCGTCAACGACCTCCGCTCCACGGAGGGACTCATTCTCACGCCGTCATCGGGCGACGCGCTACGCCAAGCCGCCGAACGGTTACGGGCAGGCGGAATCGTCTTCACCTCGCTCGACCGTCCTCCCCCACGAGGAAGACGAGCACAGACCGCGGACTTCTTCGGCAAGCCGGCTCGTCTCTGGGACGGTTTCGCGCGACTCGCGGCTTCTACCGACTCGCTCCTGCAGATCATCTGGGTGGAACGACTGCCCGACAGGCGGTACCGTCTGAACCTCGTGCGACAGCTCGACCCACGAACGATGGACGGCGCCAATCCCGCCGAATCTCTCTGGAAAGCAACACTGAAAGAGGCCGAAGCGATGATTCGCGAGCATCCGGACCAGTGGCTGATGTTCTTCTCCGTGTGGCCGGAGACCTCCCAGTGACATCGTCACACGAACGGGTGAACGATATCTTCCTGGGGCGCTTGGAGCGCCCGGCCCTTCAATGGTTCGCCCGTCACCTACCGGATCGAGTGACCCCCGACACACTCACGTACATCGGCATCGCCGGATCGGTCATGACGTTCGCCGGCTACTGGGCGAGCAACCTGTCGGCCTGGTTCCTGTGGCTCGCGAGTCTCGGCCTGGTCATCAACTGGTTCGGGGACTCGCTGGACGGGACCATCGCGAGGTACAGGCACATCGAACGACCTCGCTACGGATACTTCGTCGACCACGCCGTCGACGGGATCAGCGAGACACTCGTCGCTCTCGGCTTGGGATTGTCACCCTACGTGTCGTTCAGTGTGGCCGCCGTGGCTCTCGTCGGCTACCTGCTCATGTCGGTCTACGTCTACCTGACCACCTACGTTCGCGGTGTCTTCCAGCTCTCGTACGGTCGAATCGGCCCCACGGAAGTACGAGTCGCCATCATTGTGTTCAACGCGATCCTGTTCTTCGCCGGAATCCACTCGATCTCGACGCCGATTGGTACTGTCGTGGTGTACGACATGGCTATTGGGGCACTCGCCGCCGCGTTGATCACCGTCTTTCTGGCGTCGGTGATCAGAGAGGCTCGTGGTCTGGCGGTGGAAGACAGAGGAGGCGACTGAGGATGCTCACCATCGAGAGGGTGGACGTCGTCGACAAGGGGCAGGTCAAGCGGTTCATCGATATCCCCTACCGTCTGTACGAGCACGACGAGCAGTGGGTGCCACCGTTGAAGATGGACATCGCCACGATGCTCAACCCGAAGAAGCACCCCTTCTATGAGCATTCATTCGCCGAGTTCTTCATAGCGGTGCGCGACGGACGGGACGTCGGTCGCATAGGCGCACTCGAGAATACCCGTTTCAACGATGTGCACGACACCACGGAGGCCGAGTTCTACTTCTTCGATGTCGAGGATGACTCTGAGGCAGCAGCGGCGCTGTTCGAAGCAGTGTTTCGCTGGGCATCCGATCGTGGGTTGAGCGCCGTGATCGGACCGAAAGGACTGAGCCCGTTCGATCCGTATGGGTTCCTGCAGCGAGGCTACGAACACCGCCAGACCATGACCATGCTGGCGTACAACTTCCCGTACTACAACCGGCTCGCCGAAGAGAACGGCTTCACCAAGGAAGTCGATTTCATCTCTCACGTCATCGACTCGTCGACATTCGCTCTCGATCCACGAATCTCGAGGATCGCCGAACGTGCAGCAACTCGATCGGGCCTCCGAGTCCACCAGTTCAGCTCTCGATGGGAGATCTACCGATGGGCCGAACGGATTGCCCGAACCTACAACAGCTCGTTCGTCGACAACTGGGAGTACGTACCCCTCACCGAGGCGGAGATCAAGTTCGTCGTCAAGCAGATCCTCCCGGTCGCGAGGCCCGATCTTCTGAAGCTGATCGTTACGGAGGAGGACGAGCCCGTGGGGTTCGTCCTCACCTTCCCCGATGTTTCGGGCTCACTCCAACGCATGGGCGGGCATCTACTCTCCCGGGGAACGTTCGCATTGCTTCGGGAGCTTCGCAGCAGCCCGTGGGTCGTCGGAAACGGCATCGGCATTCTCCCCGAGTACCAGCGACGAGGAGGCAACGCCCTCTTGTACCGGGAACTCGCCGAGGTGTTCCGACGGGCGGGTTTCGATCGCTACGAACTCATCCAGATCGCTGAGACCGCTGTACAGATGCGCAGCGATCTGATGAAGTTCGGCGGCATCCCCCACAAGAATCACAGGGTGTACAGAAGGACTCTCTGAAGACGTTGCCTTCAGCGGCCTCTGTCGGTAGTCGGTTTCCGGCTCCCGGTGGGAATCTCGCCCTGAGGTCCCGCACTGCTTTCGGGCGCGTTCGTACCGAGAACCCTCAATTGAGAACGGCGCGAGCACAGCGAGCGCCTGAGGGCGAGCGCAGCTCGCCTAGAGCTGGTCCCCCTTGCCGATGACGACGATCCCGTTCGCCGACATCGTGAAGCGTGCGGCGTCGGCTTCCGGGTCGACACCGATCCGATACCCCTCCGGGACAACGACGTTCTTGTCGATGATCGCTCCGCGAATGATCGCGCCCCGCCCCACCGACACGCCCTCGAACAGAACCGCCCCGTCGACGGTCGCGTAGGAGTGCACTCTGACCCTCGGAGAGATCACCGAGAGCCTCACGGCCCCACCGGAGACGATGGCACCGTTGGACACGAGAGAATTCAGCGCGTGGCCGCGGCGACCATCCACATCGTGCACGAACTTCGCAGGCGAACGAGGGAAGTCCCAGGTCAGGATCGGCCACTCCTCGTTGTACATGTCGAAAACCGGATCTACCGCTACCAGGTCCATGCTCGCGTCGTAGTAGGAATCCAGCGTCCCGACGTCCCGCCAGTATCCGCGCTCGCGCTCCGTCTGACCGGGGACCCGATTCGAAGCAAAGTCGTACACATAGGCCACACCGCGCTCCGTCAAACGCGGGATGATGTTGCCGCCAAGATCATGGCGGGTGGCGGCATCGTCGGCGTCCTCTCGCAGCACATCCACGAGCACGTCGGTGTCGAAGATGTAGTTGCCCATCGACGCGTACGCCCTGGTCGGATCACCCGGCATCGAGGGCGGCGTCTCCGGCTTCTCGAGAAAGCGCCCGATTCTCCCGGCCTCGTCGGCGTCGATGATCCCAAAGCCACTCGCCTCCTCGATCGCCACCGGGATTCCCGCAACCGTCACACCTGCCCCGGTGTCGAGATGTTGTTCGAGCATCTGCCGCGGATCCATCCGGTAGATGTGATCGGCCCCGAACACGAGCACGTGGTCAGGGCGCTCGTCGTCGATGAGGTTGAGGTTCTGATAGATCGCATCGGCCGAGCCGGCGAACCACTGCGGCCCGCGCCGCATCTGCGCGGGGACCGACGTCACGTAGCTGCCGAGCAGCGGCGACAGCCTCCACGTTTGCGCGAGGTGACGATCCAGACTGTGGCTCTTGTACTGCGTCAGTACCACCACTCTGCGGTACCCGGCATTGATCAGGTTCGACAGAACGAAGTCGATGAGCCGATGCTGGCCACCGAACGGTACGGCAGGTTTGGCGCGGTCACGCGTGAGAGGAAACAGACGGCTGCCCTGGCCCCCGGCCAGGACTATGGCGAGCACCCGAACGGACATATCCCAACGCTAGCTGCTTCGTGCTGCGATACTGGCCTTGGATGCGTGTGTGATCCGGGTGAATTGGGTCCTTGTCGGTCGCCACAATTAGTGGTAGGTTGACCACGCTAGGTGCTGCGGGCTGGAATGGGGCACCAGGTCACCCCCTGGGTGCAACAGGTGAAGGGTCACATGAGAAGAACCTGTCGACGGCGAGAGGACGGCGCGACGCTTGTTGAGTTCGCCCTCGTCATGCCGCTCCTCTTGCTTCTGTTCATCGGCATCATGGAGTTCGGGACGGCGTTCTACGACTTCCTGACCGTCGAGCAGGCGGCCCGCGAAGGCGTCCGCACGGGGGCGTTTCTCGGAACGACGCCCGGCGCCGACTGTGAGATCGTTCTCGCGATCGTCGACTTCCTGCCGGGTGGATTCCTGGATCGGATGGGCGACATCCAGATCTACGAGGCCGATGCGAATGGGGACCAGAATTCCTTCCTGACCAACGTCTGGCACTACAAGGGTGGGGGCCTCGATCCCCTCGATTGCGACAACTGGATCGCCACCGAGCCATGGCCTGCGACATCGAGACAGACGGTTTCCGGATCGCTCCCGCTCGACATCATCGGCGTCCGGCTCCAGATGACCCACAAGTGGATCACCGGGTTCCCTCCGTTCAAAGGCAGCTACGTGATCGACGAGAGCAGCATCGTTCGCATGGAACCCGAGGCATTCGGATGAGGCGCCACTCCGACGAAGGCGCCGTGCTCGTCTGGGTGGCAGGGTCGATCGTCGCGCTCATGCTGTTCGCCGCACTCGCCGTCGATCTCGGCTGGTTCTACCTCAGCTCCTCGAGGCTCCAGAACGCGGCGGACGCCGCGGCATTGGCAGGGGTAGTCGACCTCCCGGGATTCCTTGCACAGGCGCAGAGTGACGCCGATGACGCCGCCGAGGCCAACGGCTTCCCCGGCAGCGTCACTTCGCTCGTTCCGCTCGCGGACAACAGCCTCGAGGTGACCCTCCAGACAACCGTGCCTACGTTCTTCTTGAGGGTCGCCGGCTTCAACAACGTCACCATCTCACGGACCTCCACAGCCGAGTATGTCAAACCGGTTCCCCTCGGCAGCCCCGACAACTGCTTCGGAGAGGCACCCGGCAATCCGCCGGGCATGACCTGCACAGGGGGGGATCCCAACCTCTGGGCGGCCATCTCCGGCCCCCAGACGAACAAGTACAACGGTGACGCGTTCGCGACCCGGTACTGGGATGACGACTGGACCCACTGGCCCGGCCACTCGACGAACACGCAGTACCGACCAAGCGGCTACTACTACGGGATCGATATCGACTCCGGCTCGTCCGGATTGAATGTGTATGTCTACGACGCCGGGTTCTACGACCGGGGCGACTTCAACTACCAGACGGGTGACCGATATCAGGACGACGGTGGAGGCGCAGACACGCACTACCAGCTGTACTCACCCGACACGACGCCACTCGACCCGACGGACAATCCGGCGATTGCGGGCTGCAGCTTCAACATTCCCAGCGGCGCATACAGCTACACCTACCGGAATCGCTGGGCGCAGCTCTGCAACCTCACCGGAGCCATCACACCAGGGGTCTATGTTGTGCGGGTATGGACAGACGGCAACGACGGGGGAACCAACCAATACTCACTCGCAGCTTCCGTCGACTCCGGGACCAATCCGAGAGTCTTCGGCATCAACGACATCTCGATCTTTACCAACCAGCCAGGTGCCACGGGCACACTCAAACTCGCGGAGGTGGCTCAGATCCACGCAGGGAAGATCCTCGAGCTCCATTTCTACGACCCCGGTGAGGACAACGGCAACGCCTACATGACCGTCAAGATGCCTGACGGGTCCACCGCCAACTGCTCCTGGTACTCGGAAGACGAGGACGGCAACGACACCACTCCCCCGGGCGAAGGAGGCTCCGGGCCCTGTCGCATCCAGACCTCCAACGGGAGCCCGCTCTTCAACGGCCAGTGGATCACCGCCACCGTCCAGATCCCCACGACCTACACATGCTCGACGGACTGCTGGTGGTACATGAGCATCGCGCTCAACCAGCCGCACGATCGCACGACGTGGACCGCCCGGATCATCGGCAATCCCGTCCGACTGGTGCCCAACCCATGATTCGCCGGGAGCGAGGCGCAGCGACCATCGAAGCCGCACTGGTACTGTCCCTGATCCTGCTGCTCGCCCTTGGCAGCGTCGAGTGGGGTCTCGCATTCAGGGACTGGCTCGGCGCCGCAGCGGGCACACGAGAAGGCGCCCGTGTCGGAGCGGCAGCCGGAGACGAAACCAATGCCGACTGTGTCATCCTCGAAGCGAC
>CAYLHS010000055.1:0-13442 GCA_964383535.1 uncultured Acidimicrobiia bacterium | reverse complement strand
CGTTTCTCCGAGATCTTCGATGACCATTCGCGCACCCAAAGGCACCGACGACATCCTCGCACCCGCGTCCAGAACATGGCGGCGGATGCTCCGCATGTGGGATCAGATCACCGAGCGATTCGGCTACGACCTCATCATCACCCCGCTCTTCGAGGCAACCGAGCTCTTCTCGAGAGGCTCTGGGGAAGATACTGAGATCGTCCAGAAGCAGATGTACACCTTCACCGACAAAGGAGGGCGCTCACTCACCTTGCGGCCCGAAGCGACACCCTCGGTCATGCGGGCACACCAGCAAGCGGGCGGGTCGGGGGTGAGGAAGGTCGCGAGTTGGGGACCGATGTTTCGGTACGAGCGTCCCCAGGCGGGCAGGAGGCGACAGTTCCACCAACTGGACGTCGAGTACCTCGGAACAGGCTCTCCGCTCGCCGACGCGGAGGTGATCGAACTCGGCTACCGCTATCTCAACGAGATAGGACTCGATACCGTGATCGTGACCATCAACTCGATCGGAGACCCGGTCTGCCGACCGGCGTATCTGGAGCTCTTGAAGGAGTACTTGCGAGCCCGAGAGGACAAGCTGTGCGAAGACAGCCGTCAACGAATCGACAGCAACCCGCTGAGGGTTCTCGACTGCAAGATATGCAAACCGGTTCTCGGCGACGCTCCAACGCCCGTCGATCATCTCTGCGACGCGTGCGCAGCGCACTACCGCAGCGTGAAGGAGATCCTCGGCGTCGTGGGCGTTCCGTTCGCTGAGGATCGACATCTCGTGCGCGGTCTCGACTACTACACGAGAACGGCCTTCGAGTACATCGTCAGCGACCTCGATGCAGCCCAGAACGCAGTCGGTGGCGGCGGAAGATACGACGGCCTGTCGGAGTCGATCGGAGGGTCCGCCATTCCCGGCGTCGGCCTCGCACTCGGACTCGACCGCATCGTCCTCGCGCTCGGTGAGAGCGTCGAGGATGGAGCGCTCGACGCTTTCGTCGTGGTGGCCGATGAACAGGTGCGCACGGAAGCGATCAGACTGGTCTCCAACTTGCGCTCCCGAGGGTTCCGGGTCGACTATGACGCCGACGAGCGTTCCGTGAAAGCCCAGTTCAAAGCCGCTTCCCGCCGAGAAGCCCCGAAGGTGGTAGTGGTAGGCGACGAGTGGCATCGGGGAGCAGTGACCGCGAGAGACATGGCGACGGGAGACCAACGAGAGGTCCCCGTTGGGGAGGTTTCGGAATGGCTCAGGTAGACGTGGAGTATCGCGACACGTACGCGGGACACGTGACCGAAGCGCGCGTCGGGGACAGCGTTCGGATCGCCGGGTGGGTGGCCCGCCGCCGCGACCATGGTGCGATCATCTTCATCGATCTACGGGACGCGTCAGGCATCGTGCAGGCGGTCATCGATCCCGCGGACATCCCCGATGCCAAGAACCTGAGGCTCGAGTACGTCGTTTCGCTGCGGGGTGTCGTGCGGGCACGACCCGAGGGGACCAAGAACCCGGAGATGCCGACCGGCATGGTCGAGGTGGCCGTCGGAGGGCTGACAGTGCTATCGGCCGCAGAAACACTGCCGTTCATGCTCGACGATCGAGTGGACATCGATGAGCGAACCCGGCTCGAGTACCGATACCTGGATCTGCGCACGCCTCGCATGGCGGCCAACCTCCGTGCGCGATCTGCGGCCTTTCGGGCGATGCGAGAGGTACTCGACGGGCTGGGGTTCATGGACGTCGACACACCTACCCTGATCCGCTCCACGCCGGAGGGTGCGCGGGACGTGCTGGTACCCTCACGCCTTCGGAAGGGCTCCTTCTATGCGCTGCCGCAGTCACCTCAGCTGTTCAAGCAGCTCCTCATGGTCTCGGGGGTCGACCGGTACTACCAGATCGCCCGCTGCTACCGCGACGAGGACTTCCGAAGCGATCGACAGCTGGAGTTCATCCAGCTCGACCTCGAAGGCGCTTTCTGGGGCAGGGACGGCGTGTTCCAGACACTCGAGACCGTCATCGGTGCCGTCGTCGAACGAGTCAGGGGAGTCTCGGTAGAGACACCGTTCCCGCGCTTCACGTACGCCGACGTCATGGAGCGGTACGGAACCGACAAGCCCGACCTTCGCTTCGGTATGGAGATTCACGACATCAGCGGTCTGGTCGCGGACTCGGCGTTCGCCGTGTTTGCGTCAACGGTCGCCGAAGGGGGCGCGGTCAAGGGCATCAATGCGGGCAACGTCGGCATGACGCGATCCGCCCTCGACATGCTCACCGAGCAGGCTCGTAGTCTGGGCGCGAAAGGGCTCATTTCGCTCGTACGCGAAGAGACAGGGTTGCGATCCTCGATCGCCAAGTTCCTCTCCGACGAAGAGCAGGCAGGCATCATCGGAGCATTCGATGCGCGGCCGGGCGACCTCCTGCTGCTGGTCGCGGACGATCCGAAGAAGGCAAGCACCGTGCTCGGACAACTTCGCCTCGAGCTGGGACGGCCGGAGGGTCATGAGCAGCTGGCGTTCCTGTGGGTCGTCGACTTCCCCGTATTCGACGTCAACGACGATGGAAGCCTGTCGCCGGCTCACCACCCCTTCACCGCCCCGGTCGATGTGGACGAGATGCGGAACTCGCCGGAAACGGCGATCTCGAAGTCCTACGATCTCGTGCTCAATGGTTCCGAACTGGGTTCGGGAAGCGTGAGGATTCACGATCCTGTGGTTCAGCAGCAGGTGTTTGACATCCTCGGAATCGGCCCTGAGGAAGCCGAACGGCGGTTCGGCTGGTTCGTGAAGGGGCTCCGGTTCGGTACGCCACCGCACGCGGGGTTCGCGGTGGGCATCGACCGCCTTCTCGCGATATTGCAGGGCGAGCGATCCATCCGGGAGGTGATCCCGTTTCCCAAGACGCAGACGGGTACCGATCCGATGAGCGGCTCGCCGACCTCGGTGGACGATGATCAGCTTCGGGAACTGGGCATCGCGCTCAGGCCGGAGGTGAAGGCAGAGGGCTGACATGGGGGATCTGTTCGAGGCACGCCGAGCGGAGGTGAAGGCGAAGGTGGCTCCGCTTGCAGCTCGTATGCGCCCTGCCGTCCTGAGCGAGGTCGTCGGGCAGCGACATCTGGTAGGGGATGGGGCCGCCTTTCGCAGACTGGTCGAGTCGGGCCGCCTCATGTCGATGATCCTCTGGGGTCCACCCGGAACGGGCAAGACCACACTCGCTCGCCTCGCCGCCGGCGATGCCTGGTTCGAACAACTGTCCGCCACTTCGGCCGGCGTCAGGGACGTCCGGCGAGTCTTGGACGATGCCGACCGGCGCCTCGGCGAGGAAGCACGAAGAACCGTGCTCTTTCTCGACGAGATCCACCGATTCTCGAAATCCCAGCAGGATGCGCTGCTGCCAGGAGTGGAGGACGGCACGATCATCCTCATCGGGGCCACGACGGAGAATCCGTTCTTCGAAGTGAATTCCCCACTGATCTCGAGGGCGAGCCTGTTTCGACTGGAGCGTATCGACCCCGAGGATCTCGAGGTGCTGATCGAACGTGCAATAGGCGACCCGAGGGGCCTCGGAGACCAGGGTCTCACCATCGACGACGACGCCCGAACAGCGCTCGCGGAACGGGTGGGCGGAGATGCCCGCCTCGCGCTGAACGGGCTCGAAGTAGCCGCCGGCCTCGCGATTGGAGCAGGAAGAGCCGTGATCACCGAGGCGGACGTAGCCGAGGCCTTGCAGCGACGCATCGTCCGCTACGACAAGTCCGGCGATCGACACTACGACGTGATCTCTGCGTTCATCAAGAGCATGCGTGGCTCGGACCCCGATGCAGCCGTCTACTGGCTCCACACGATGCTGGAAGCAGGCGAGGATCCGGAGTTCATCGCACGACGCATGATCATCTTCGCCTCGGAGGACGTTGGACTGGCCGACCGGCACGCCCTGCCGCTCGCCGTGGCCGCATCCCAGGCGCTCGCGTACGCGGGCCTCCCCGAAGCGGGGTACGCGCTGACGCACGCTGCGATCTACCTGGCGACGTCTCCGAAGTCGAACACCGTTGCGACCACGATCGCGAAGGCGAAAGCAGCGGTGGAGACGACGGCCGGCGCGGAGGTGCCCGCACATCTCAGAGATGCCTCCTACCGTGCGGCGCACGCGATCGGTCACGGCACCGACTACCGCTACCCACACAGCTACGAGGGCCACTTCGTCGTGCAGCAGTACCTTCCGGACGAAGTGGTTGGTGAACGGTTGTTCGAGCCGGGGACCCAGGGAGACGAGAAGGAAATCGCCGAGCGTGTCGACGTCTGGAACTCCAGGCGGGAGGATCCGAGGGACCGCTAACCTGCTCGCATGATGGTGAGACTGTGGTGGTTCGTCGCCGGTGCCCTCGCCGGCGTCTGGGGAACGGTTCGTGTCATTCGTCGTGTGGAACGAGCCCGCGCTGCGATGACGCCGACCAATCTCGCTCGCAATGGGGCCCTTGTCGTTGCCGATCTGCTGGACGCAGGTGGGGCTCGTCTGGTTCGGGCCTCCAACTAACCTGGTTCGTCCATGGAGTCACCACGCATCCGTTCCTCGTTTCTGCGCTTCTTCGAGGAGCGCGGTCATACGGTTCGTCCCTCCGCGCCACTCATTCCCGTTGATCCGACGTTGCTGCTGACGAACGCAGGGATGGTGCCATTCAAGCCGTACTTCCTGGGGGAAGAACGTCCTTCGTTTCCACGCGCCACCTCGGTGCAGAAGGTCTTCCGGGCCGTCGACATCGACATCATCGGTACGACGGCGCGACACTTCACGTTCTTCGAGATGCTGGGCAACTTCAGCTTCGGGGACTACTTCAAGGAGAAGGCGATCCCGTACGCCTATGAGCTCGTGACAGAGGGGCTGGGCATCGACCCCGAGATGCTGTGGTTCACCGTTCACGAGACCGACGACGAGGCCGCCGCCATCTGGATCGACGGAGTAGGGGTGCCGGCGAACCGGGTGCAGCGTCGAGGCAACGACAATTTCTGGCAGATGGGCGTGGCGGGACCCGCGGGTCCATCGTCCGAGATCTTCTACGACCGGGGCGCACGATACGGAGTCGACGGGGGACCGGCCGTTGACGAGGAGCGATTCGTAGAGATCTGGAATCTCGTGTTCATGCAGTACGTGCAGGACGAGCCCTATCACGTGGTCGGGGACCTGCCGGCCAAGAGCATCGACACGGGAATGGGTCTCGAGCGCGTTGCCATGGTGCTACAGGACAAGGAGACGGTATTCGACATCGACACCGTTCGTCCCATTCTCGCCGTCGCCGAGCGACATTCCGGCGTGGCGTACGGTCGAGACCCGATGACAGACGTGTCCCTGCGCGTGCTCGCCGATCACGGTCGAGCGATGACGTTCCTGATAGGTGACGGCGTCATTCCTTCCAACGAAGGAAGAGGGTACGTGCTGCGCCGCGTGCTGCGTCGGGCAGTGCGGCATGCCTGGCGACTCGGGGGAGCGTCGCTGATCACGCCACTGCTCGTGGAAGAAACGGTCAACGTGCTCGGATCATGGTACGCGGAACTCGTGGAGAAGAAGTCCTTCATCCAGGATGTGGTCACGAGGGAGGAGGAGAGGTTCAGGGCGACCTTGGCTTCTGGCCACAACCTTCTGGACCAGGAGCTGGCCGATCTCGACGACGGCGGTCGCATTTCGGGGTCGGTGGCGTTCAAGCTGCACGACACGTTCGGGTTTCCGATCGAGCTGACAACCGAGATCGCAGACGAGCATGGCGTGCAGGTAGACATGGGAGGCTTCGAGAAGGAGATGGCCGAACAGCGGGAGCGGGCCAGGTCGGCGTGGAAGGGCGTCGACGAGGCGGCCGATGCCGATGTGTACCGGCGTCTGCTCGATGGAGTCGGACCGTCCGAGTTCCTGGGCTACTCGGATCTGCTCGCGTCGTCGATCGTTGTCGCAATGCTGCGAGACGGCGCGTCGGTCGAGATGGCGGGCGAAGGTCAAACCGTCGAGGTCTTCCTCGATCGAACGCCGTTTTATGCCGAGGCAGGCGGTCAGGTGGGCGACAGCGGGTTTCTCCAGACTGCGACGGCTCATGGTGTGGTCACCGACACGCAAGCGGCTGTGCCGGGACTCGTCTCACACCACGTGAAGGTGGTCGGTGGCGAGTTGCGGGTCGGCGATCAGGTTGAGGCGATGGTCGACTCTCCTCGGAGGGAGGCGATCTCGAAGAGCCACACGGGAACCCACATCCTGCACTGGGCGCTGCGCGACGTCCTCGGTGAACACGTACACCAGGCAGGGTCTCGCGTGGAAGCTGGTCGACTCAGATTCGACTTCAGCCACTTCAGTGGGCTGGCCGACGAGGAGTTCGCGGAGATCGAGCGGATCGCAAACGAGCGGGTGATCGCGAACTCGCACGTGCATGCGTTCAACACGTCGATGGACCATGCCCGAGATCTCGGCGCGCTGGCGTTCTTTGGCGACAAGTACGGCGACGTGGTGCGGGTCGTGGAGATTGGCGACTTCTCGAAGGAGTTGTGTGGCGGCACCCACACGCCATCGTCGGGGCAGGTCGGACCGCTGGTGATCCTCGGCGAGTCATCGATCGGGTCGAACCTCCGCCGCATCGAGGCGTACTCGGGTGACCACGGCTACGACTACCTGGTGGGGCTTCGGCGCAGGCTCGGTGAGGCCGGGAAGCTGTTGAGAGCACAGCCGGAAGACGTGCCGGCGAGGGTTCGCCAGCTCCTCGAACGCACGCGCGCGCTCGAAGAGGAAGCATCCACCCTGAGAGCAAAGCTCGGAGCGGAAGAAGCCGCCGAACTCGTGCACGATGCGGTGGTCATCGGAGATGTGAAGATCGTCGTTGCCGCCAGGGAGCACGTCCCCCCGGGCCAGCTGCGAGCGCTCGCGCTGACACTCAGGGATCGCCTCGATCGAGGCATCGTCGTGCTGGGCAGTGTCAATGATGGCAAGGGGGCTCTGGTCGCAGTGATCACCCGCGATCTCGTAGAGCGCGGAGTATCGGCTGCCGAAGTGCTCATGCCGGGGGCGCGGGTCCTGGGTGGGGGCGGAAGCAGAGATCCGGAGCTGGCTCAGGCCGGCGGGCCACACGGTGCTCGCCTCGACGAGGCGCTCGACGCGGTCAGAGAGGCTGTGGGGAGGGCACTGGCCTGATGGGGCGCGTTCTGGCATTGGACTACGGGAGCGTCCGTGTGGGCGTCGCAGTGTCCGACGCGCTGCGCATCACCGCACAGCCTCTCGATGTGATTCCCATAGAGGACGTCGAGCAGCGACTTCCCGGCATCGTGCAGGATGTGGACGAGATCATTGTCGGGCTGCCGAGATCGCTCGACGGTACGGAGGGGCCCTCAGCGCGAGCCGCGAAGTCATTCGCCGCACGCGTCGAGGGTCTGACGGGGATCCCCGTCCGGTTGGTGGACGAGCGTTTCACGACGGTAGGGGCACAGCGCGTATTGCTCGAAGGCGGCGTGCGCAGGTCACGCCGCAAGAAGGTCGTCGACAAAGTCGCCGCTACGTTGCTGCTCGAGGGCTACCTGGGGAAAGGGACGTGAAGCGCGGAGCTTCGAGGATCGCAACGGTGCTGGTGGCGATTGTCGTGGTTGGTGTCGTAGCGGTCCTCGGAGGACGCGGACTGGCCAACTGGGCGGGCAGACTCGGGTCACCGCCGGACGTGACCGCACCGCCCGGTATTGCTGCCGACCTTCCGGTCGATGTCGAGGTGTCGAAGGGCTCGTCGGCTCGCCAGATCGGAGAGCAGCTTGCGCAGGCCGGGGTCGTGGATTCGTCACTGGCATTCGAGGTCGCTGCGAGGAGTGCCGGGGTGGAGGACCGCCTACAAGCAGGCACGTATCGACTTGTCACCGGGATGTCTCCAGGCGATGCACTCGACGTGCTTCTCGCCGGCCCTGAGTCGAACGCCTACCGGGTGACGATCCACGAGGGTCTTCGTATGTCCGAGATTCTGGATCGTCTGGCCGAGCAAACGCCGTACACCGCTCAGGAATTCGAACAGGCGTTGCCCGGCGTGACGTCCTCGTTGGGGTTTGGTGGTAGTGATCTCGAGGGATGGGAGGGAGGTTTGTTTCCCGACACGTACGAATTCGCGTCGGATGCCACAGCAAAGGAGATTCTCCAACGCCTTGCGTCAACCTTGGAGAATCGGGTCGCGTCCGTCGACTGGACTCCTCTCGAGCAATTGGGATACGACGTCCACGACGGCCTCATCATCGCGTCGATGATCGAAGCGGAAGCGCGGCTCGACGAGGATCGCCCGTTGATTGCGAGCGTGATCGTCAACCGGCTGGAGATCGGGATGCCGCTCCAGATCGACGCAACCGTGTTGTATGCACTGGGGGAGCGCGGTGTCGCTCTGACCGCCGATGATCTCGCAACGGACTCCCCCTACAACACCTATCAGAATGTCGGGCTGCCGCCGACTCCGATCGACGCACCAGGGTTGGCGAGCCTCGAGGCCGCCGCGAACCCTGCGACCACGGACTACCTGTACTACGTACTGACGAGCCCCGACGGTGGCCACTCGTTCGCTGTCACCTATGAGGAGTTCCAGGCGTACAAGGCCCAGGCGAAGAAGGACGGCGTCTTGCCGTAGTGCTCTGATCATCACCACGCCACCGTGCAGTGCACCAACTCCAAACTTCTCAAGCACGCGACGGCTCAGGCCGATCACTGATCGCAGAGAGAAGGGTCCGAAATGTCGCTGAGTGGAGCGTTGGAATCGTTTCCCATCGTCGAGGTGCTGAAGCTCGTCGCGCGAAGTGGGAAGAGCGGAGTCTTGAGGGTGGATGCTCAGGGCCTCGAGGCGCGTCTGTACCTCGAAGGCGGTCAGTTGACCTACGGGACGACCCGCAGAGACGAAGAGTTCCACAGCAAACTCGTCGAGGCCAACATGGTCGACCCGCGCTCATGGGTCGAGGTCGAACGACGTGAGCGGACGATTTGCGACATCTTGAAGGACGGGGCAAACAAGGAGCAACTCGAGGAGTTCATGCTCGACCAGGTCTCGGACGTGATCTTCAGAGTGCTGCGAGAGGCCAGTGGACGGTTCGCATTCTCCGAGGATGTCTCACCTCGGTTCGATACGGGCGTCACACTCGACGTCGAGGCAAGCATCGCAGAGGGGAACTCCCGCCTCGGCCGCTGGAAAGAGATCGAAGAGGTCATTCCCGGCGTCGCATTCCACCTGACGGTGAACCCGGAGGCGAGCAGCGAAGGCTCCGTGGTCGTCACGGCCGACGAGTGGAGAGTGCTGTGCACCATGGCCGGAGCGAGTTCCGTCGAAGAGGTGTCGCGCAAGCAGGGATGGTCGGAGTTCCGGTCCGCTCAGCTGATGGCGAACATGGTGAGGCGCGGTCTTCTCGTTCTTGACGACAGGCGGCCGAGCGGGCGGTACAGCTATGGCGAGGAGACGGCGGAGTCCGAAAGGGGCTCCTTCGAGGTGATCGGATCGAGATCGCAGGAACCCCACGGTGAGGAACCGGCCGATACCGAGGAGACAGCCTCGACGGATGCTGGACTCGCCGCCTCGGCCCCGACCGAGATGTCCGACTCCGACGGGGATCGAGGCGTGCTCCATCGGAGGAAAGGCCTTGGCTCGATCGTGCGAGAGTCTGAACGCTCATGAACCCGACCGGCATTGTGCGCAAGGACGCCGGCCATCTCGGCGCTCTGCTTCTCGAGGAGGGCATCGTCACACAGGATGCCCTCGACAAGGGGCTTGAGATCCACCAGGAGATGGGCCTGCCGCTCGCGCGCGTTCTGCTGGACGAACACCTGGTCGATGAACGGGACCTCGTGCGGGTCTTGGCCCGGTCGATCGGGCTCGAGTTCGTCGATCTGAGGGAGATCACGGTCGATCCCGCGGCGGCGTCGCTCGTGCCCGAGAACCTCGCCGCGCGGTACGCGGCCGTGCCGATTGCGTTCGACGGAGATCGTCTCGTAGTCGCGATGGCAGACCCGGCCAATGTCCTCGCGATCGACGACATCAGGGCCATCACGGGTCGCGAAGTGATCCCGAAAGTGGCGACCCGCGGCGACGTGGAAGAGGCGATCAACCGTCTCGCTTCGCTGAACACCTCGGTGACGGACCTCGCCGAACTCGCCGCGGAAGACTCGCTGGAGGCGCAAGATCTGCCTGCCCTGGAGGCGATCGCGGATGAGGCCCCCGTCGTCAAGCTCGTGAACATGCTCATCACCAGGGCGAGCGCCGATCGGGCGTCCGACATTCACATCGAACCAACGGAACGGGACCTCCGCGTGAGATTCCGGATCGACGGCGTTCTTCACGAGATCATGCGAACGCCACGCTCCATCGTCAACGCGGTCGTGTCACGCCTGAAGATCATGGCGGATATCGATATCGCCGAGCGTCGACGCCCACAGGACGGCAGGATCAACCTTCGGGTCGGCGGGCGGCAACTCGACCTGCGTGTGTCGACCCTTCCAACGATCTATGGCGAGAAGGTCGTCATGCGTCTTCTCGACACGTCGAACGCGCTCCTCGAACTCGAAGATCTCGGGTTCTCACCGTATACGCTCGAGCGTTTCGAGACCTCGTACAGCAAGCCGTACGGGACGATTCTCGTGGTGGGTCCCACCGGTTCCGGCAAGTCGACCACGCTGTACGCCACGCTCAACGTGCTGAACAAGCCCGAGACGAACATCATCACGATCGAGGACCCCGTTGAGTATCGCCTCCCCGGGGTCAATCAGGTCCAGGTCAACCGGAAGGCAGGTCTCACGTTTGCTGCCGGCCTGCGATCGTTCCTCCGTCAGGACCCTGATGTCATGCTGGTCGGGGAGATCCGGGACGGCGAAACCGCGTCCATCGCCATCGAATCGGCGCTGACCGGCCACCTCGTGCTGTCGACCCTTCACACGAACGACGCGCCATCGAGCGTGAGCAGACTGATTGAGATGGGCGTAGAGCCGTTTCTGGTGGGTTCTGCCCTCGACTCGGTGCTCGCGCAGCGTCTCGCGCGCCGCCTTTGCGAGCACTGCAAGGAGCCGTATGAGCCTTCGGAGCAGCTGGTCGAACAGGCACGTTGGACGACGGCCCCAGACACGGTCTACCGCGCCAATGGCTGCAAGGTGTGCTCGCACACCGGGTATCGAGGACGTGTCGCCGTGCATGAGCTGATGCTCGTGGACGAGGAGATCGAGCGCCTCGCCGTGGAGCGGGTCTCGACAGACCGGCTGGCACGGGCGGCTGTCGAGGCAGGGATGCGGACCCTCCGAGAGGATGGAATGGAGAAGGTTTCGGAAGGCGTGACCTCCTTCGAGGAGATCCTCAGAGTCATCGTGTGAATCCGATCAAGGTCGGCAGCAGGGATGCCGAATCTCTTCAGGAAGGAGCCAATGACGTGAACCCAGGATCGCGCAAACTCGGTGAGCTGCTGGTCGACGGCAGGCTTCTGTCGCGCGATGTCCTCGAGCACCTCCTGAACGAAGAGAAGAGCACCGGTCGCCCGTTGGCGCGCCTGCTCGTGGAAGGCAAGCACGTCCGTGAGGAGGATGTTCTCAGGGCGGTCGCGGAACGTGTCCACATGAGATACCTCGACATCGACGACATGTTCATCAACCCGGAACTGGCCCGAAAGTTGCCGGCGGAACAGGCACGAAGGCTCATGGCGATTCCAATGGAGTCCACCGACACAGGCATGCTGGTGGCAGTGGCGGACCCGTTTGCCCAGGAGATCAAGACGAGCCTCGAAGAGATTCTGGAAAGCGAAGTGACGCTCGCAGTCGCCACCCGCGGCGCGGTCGCGCGAGCCCTCGATCTCGTCTTTGGGAGCCAAGGAACCCGACAGGAACGCGACGACGCCCCCAGAGACCCGGCGATCGCGGAGATGCTCAGCCATGTACTGGAGGTCAACGCGTCGGATCTCCACCTGGCCGCCGGCCTTCCTCCCCAGGTGCGTGTGAACGGGCGGCTCCGACCGATCCCTGGATACGAGCCGCTCAAGTCGGCACCTCTCCGGCGTCTCGTCTACGGGATGCTGACCGACAGGCAGCGGGAGAAACTCGAGGAGAACTTGGAACTCGACGGGTCCTATCCACTTCCAGGGAAGGGCCGCTTCCGGATGAATGTGTTCTTCCAGAGGGATTCGGTGGGTGCGGTCTTCCGGGCGATTCCGACGGAAATCAAAAGCCTGATGGAACTAGGGATTCCAACAGTCGTGAGCGAGTTCGCGGACTATCCACGAGGGTTGGTCCTGGTGACGGGGCCGACGGGTTCAGGGAAGTCGACGACCCTCGCGTCGATCATCGACCTGATCAACCAACGTCGGTCGGCGCACATCCTGACGGTCGAAGATCCGATCGAATTCGTTCACAGCCACAAGAAGTCGATCGTCAACCAGCGCGAGGTCGGATCCGATACGCTCGGGTTCGCTCAGGCACTGAGACACGCGCTTCGCCAGGACCCCGACGTGATCCTCGTAGGCGAGATGCGAGACCTGGAGACGATCGCCACGGCGCTGACCGCAGCCGAGACCGGTCACCTCGTGCTTGCCACCCTGCACACGCAGGACACGTCGCAGACGATCGACCGCATCATCGACGTCTTCCCCGCCCACCAGCAGCAGCAGGTACGGGTACAGCTCGCCTCGACGCTTCAGGCCGTGATCACCCAGCAGCTCGTGGAGACGAGGGACAACACCTCCCGAGTACCAGCTGTGGAGGTTCTGATCGCCACTCCGGCCATCAGAAACCTCGTCCGCGATGCCAAGACACACCAGATCACCACGGCTCTGCAAGCCGGAGGCAAGTTCGGGATGCAGACGATGGATCAATCCCTCGCCCAGCTGGTGAGGAACCACAAGATCACCATGGCGGAAGCGCTCGAGCGGTGCATGAACACCGAAGACCTTCAGCGGCTGATCGGAAGGGTTGCGTAGGAGAGGCACATGGCAACCACATTCACATATCAGGTGAGAGACGAGAAGGGACGGCTGCACACGGGCGAGCTGGCGGCGTCTTCTTCTGCGACCGCCGCACAGGCGCTTCGAGATCGCGGCTACACGCCGCTGGCGATCGACGAAAAGAAGGTCTCAGCGCTCCAGAAAGAGATCAAGATCCCGGGCTTCGGGCGGGTCAAACCCAAGGATCTCGCGGTCTTCTCACGGCAATTCGCCACCATGATCAATGCCGGTCTGTCGTTGCTTCGGTCCTTGGACATCCTCGCAGAACAGACGCCAAACCCGACACTTGCAGGAGTCATCAAACAGGTGAAATCCTCAGTCGAGAAAGGCATGAGCCTTTCGGAGGCGATGCAGAGGCACCCGAAGGCGTTCGACAGGCTCTACGTGGCGATGGTACGCGCCGGAGAGGTGGGTGGCGTCCTCGACGCTACGCTCGTTCGCCTCGCCGACACCCTCGAACGCAGCGTCGAGCTCAGAGGAAAGGTGAAGTCGGCGATGACCTATCCGAC
>CAYLHS010000054.1:2443-14125 GCA_964383535.1 uncultured Acidimicrobiia bacterium | reverse complement strand
GCGCTTCGATGGCGACCACGTCACCCACTTCGTCGGTATCTGCCACGTACCAACCACCGACGACGACCATCACTAGGCCGGCGGCGAGGATGAAGGTGAGGATCCGGTTCATACGAGGATGACCAGGGGAGTTGCCGTTTTGGTCTCCCCTGGTCATATGCGCAAGGCCGCTAGTTGCTCGAACGACGAGCCAGGGTCACGCCGGACGCGACCAGGGCCATCAGTGCGAGACCACCACCGATCGCGTATCCGAATGGGAGACCGTCGGCCGCCATTCCACCGGTTCCCGTGGGAACGCCGGAGGGAGCGGCGCCGAGGCTGGAGATGGTCTGAACTGCAACGGTGAAGCTGCCGTCATCCAGGGAACCGATGGCATACACGATGGTCGAGGCGCCTGCGGCCAGGGTGACGTCAGACTGGAACACCACCGGCCCAGTTGCCCCTGTGGGGACGACTTCGACGCTGTAGGTGCCGGCCGGAACGTCTGCAGATGCACCGTTCGGGTTGCTGAGCTGCGTGAACAGAGCAGCGCCGTTGGCGAGAACGTCGACGGTCGGTGCGGCTGCGGTGTGACGAACCGTGACACGAGCCTCACCCGCGGCGATCTCCGAGATGTCGTTGACGAACACCGTGGCCGTTGGTGCCCCGTTGGTGTCGAGGTGGGCTTCAATCGTTGCGTTGGCGCCGGCCGGAAGGGTCACGGCCAATGGGCCGAGTGCAGGATCAGTGCTGGTCGGGTCGGCACCCGACGGGTAGATCTCGATCGAGTAGTCGGCTGCCGGGAGTTCGACGGGACCGGCGAACTGCCCGAAGGCGAGTGCCTCGATGAACGGGGCGCTGTAGTCGCCGTTCACGTAGATGTCGACAGGGAATCCGGCGTCACCGGGGATTCCGTGGAGCACGGTGACCGTGCCGTCTGTTGTCTGGGCGAATGCTGAGCCGGCTGGAAGGGCCAGGACCATCAGTGCCACCAGGAATATGCGTGCAGTTGTCCGCATGGTGTCTCCTTGCTTCGGTACCTCCCTTGTGGAGGCGTCTCTTGGCCTGTATTCGGAACAAGGCACGAGTTCGGATGACCGGAAGGACGATGCCTCCGCGGACCGGTCGACTTGCGAAGGCGAATACGCAACCGCCCTGTCAATCGACCTGGCGCGCCGTCAGTGCGCTGTGGAGTAGAAGAGCGCGGCCGGCGCCGAGGATGGAACCGCAGGGTGCTTCGGCGCGATCGGGTCCAGGTACTGGTAGTGCGCGCCGAGTGCAGGGCGCCGGTCATCCTCACCCTTGTTGGGCCACATGGCCATCGCGCGCTCACTCATCGCAGCAATCGTCAATGACGGGTTGACCCCGAGGTTGGCGGTGATCGCCGAACCGTCCGCCACGTGCAGACCAGGATGACCGAACACTCGCTGGTAAGGGTCGATCACACCGCGCTCGGCCGTCGCTCCGATACACGCACCGCCGATGGCGTGTGCCGTCATGGGAACGTTCAGCAGCACCTCGTTGATGCTGCTCCCAGGATCCCCGTCGATCAGTTCGGCAGCGATACGTGCAGACTCGTTGGCGGCAGGGATGTACGTCGGGTTTGGCTTCCCCTCCTCTTGCTCTGTCACGAGCCTGCCCCGACGCAGGCGCAGCTTGAGGCTGTTGTCGAAGCTCTGCATGACCAGGAGGATGATCGTTCGCTCGGCCCACCTCCGGACAGACGTTGCGCGGAGGAAGCGAAGAGGATGAGCAATCACCGCGAACAGGAGGCGGAGCGGTCTCGGCACTCTCCCTCCCCCATCCACCATGATCGTTGAAAGCAGCCCCATCGCGTTGCTGCCCCTCTCGTATCTCACCGGTTCGATGTGAGTGTGCGGATCGGGTTGGTACGACGATGAGATAGCAACTCCCTTCGAGTAGTCGACGTTGGTACCGCGAGCGGTCGCACCCACCAGGGCCTCCGAGTTCGTCCTGAAATGTCTCCCGAGGCGCTGCGACAGGTTTGCGAGTGTTCCCTCGTCCCGCATCCGGAGAAGGAGCTTCACCGTCCCGAGGGTCCCGGCCGACAGGACCACTTGGGAGGCCGTGAGTCTCATCTGCCGCTTGCGGACCCACGCGCCCGGGCGCTCGGCCACGACCTCGTAGCCTCCGGTTTCGAGCGGTCGAATCTCGACCGCTTGACGCTCGGGGAAGATGTGCGCACCCTTGCGCTCGGCCAAGTGCAGGTAAGACGTGTCGAGCCGGTTCTTCGCGTTGTGCCGGCAGCCGGTCATGCATCCCCCACAGAAGATGCATCCCGTTCGGGTCGGCCCCTGTCCGCCGAAGTACGGATCATCGACCGTCTCCCCCGGCGTCCCCAAGTAAACGGCGACGGGCGTCGGTTCGAAGGTGTCCACGACGCCGAGCCGGTACGCTACCTCCTTGATCACTTCGTCGGAAGGGCTGTCCGCCGGGTTCGGTTGGACCCCGAGCATCCGTCTCGCTTGGTCGTAGAACGGGGCGAGCTCGTCCTTCCAGTCGGCGATCCCATCCCACTGGGGATCGGAGAACGCCTCTTCGTGGGGCTCGTATGCGACGTTGGCCCACACGAGCGATCCTCCGCCGACACCGGCACCCGACAGTGCCATGACGTCGTTGAGCAAGGTGAGCCGCTGAATTCCCCGTAGACCCAACCTCGGAAACCACAGGAACCTTCGAAGCTGCCAGCTCGTCGTCGGGAGCGTCTCGTCGTTCCAGCGCTTTCCCGCTTCCAGAACGCCGACCCGATATCCCTTCTCCGTGAGGCGCAGCGCACTGACACTGCCTCCGAAACCCGATCCGATCACGAGTACGTCATAGTCCACCGCGCAGATCCTATCGGGAAGAGATCGCCCGGCGTCATGGTTGATGTCGGTGAAGAGAAACGGCGGAGATCTTCCCTCCCTCCCGGTCGCTCCCTCCCCTAGCAACCGAGCCGTTTCTCTTCGTTCGCGAGCATCCCGACCACACGACCCAGCGGAAGGCCCATCACGTTGAAGAAGTCGCCCTCGATGCGGTCGACCAGCAATGCCCCGACCCCTTGCGCTGCGTATCCGCCTGCCTTGTCCATCGGCTCCCCGGTGTGCACGTAGGCCCTGATGAGCGACGGATCGGGTGCTCGCATCCACACTGCGGTCACCTCCACCGCCTCGTCGATGGTCTCGCCACATACCAAGGCCACCGCTGTCAGCACGTCGTGCCGCGTGCCGGCGAGGCGGTGGAGCATCGATTCCGCGTCCTGCTCGTTCGAGGGTTTGCCCATGATCGAACCATCGAGAACCACGACCGTGTCCGCTCCCAGCACCCTGCAGCCAGGGCGGCGCATCGCGACAGCCGTTGCCTTGGCGCGCGCGAGGCGAGATGCGTGGTCGTTCGGTGACTCCCCCTCCACGACGGATTCGTCGACCGGCTCGGCGTCGACCTCGTGCGGGATCCCGGCGAACTCCAACAGCATGTGCCTGCGCGGCGACGTCGAAGCGAGAACCAGATCAGCCATCGGACAACGCCGACTGCATGCGATCGACGACCGCACCCCACGTGTACTCACTCGCCACTCTCGCACGTCCCGCGGCTCCCATCCTCGCCCTCATGGCAGGGTCGGCGGCGAGATCCATCAACGCATCGACGAGCGCCGATCGGGTTCTCACCACCCTGCCCGTGACCCCGTCCTCGACGGTCTCGGGTGCGCCACCGCTCTCGCCGGCAACCACGGGGAGCCCACACGCTGCGGCTTCGAGAAACACCAGCCCGAGCCCCTCGACTTCCAGACCGCCGAACCTGGAGCGCACAGGCATGGCGAACACGTCCATCTCTTGGTAGGCGGTCACGACATCCCGTCGTGACCCAGCCACCAGGAACCGAGCCGGGATGTTCCGGCCAAGACGGCGCAGCCTCCGCTCCCCTGCTCCCCAGCCAATCAGCAATGCCCGCGCGTCGACCCCGACGCTCCGCAGAGCTCCAACGGCAGTGATGACCCGATCGTGGCCCTTGCGCCGAACGAACCTGCCAGCGCACCCGATCACGAACCCCTCGTGAGGATCAGGGTTCGAAATGAACTCGTCAAGGTCGACGCCCGCGCCGACCCACGTGATGGGAACGTCGAAGTGGCGTTCGACGGTCCTTGCCGTGTAGTGGCTGACGGCAAACCGGGCAACGGCATGCCGAAGGGTGGTCTCGTACCGGGATCGCAGCACAGGAATCGCGGCCGGGATCGTCACCTCTGCACCGTGGAGGAGGATCGCGTACGGAGTGCCCGTTCGCCGGGAGACATTCGGGCCGATCAAACCCAGGGGAAAGGCCGCGAACAGCAGCAGGTCGGGCCGGATCTCGTCGACGACGGCCGTCACCCACTCGGTCGTGCCGGGAGTCGGCAGCAGCGCCCGGTCGTAGCGAACCACTCTGGGTTCACCGGGCACGTCGGCACGCGGCGCGAGCACATGGACATCCCACGGGACTCGTTGGATCAGGTCGGCGATGTACCGCTGGATGCCACCCGCTGCCGGCGGGTAGTCGTTCGTGACGACGAGCACCCGCATCTAGCTGCTGCCGCGGTCGTCGACGCGGATCGGCCCCTGAAGATAGGTACGGACGGTCGGATAGGCGAGGTCGATCGCGGGCTCGGCGGCGAACGCGTCCAGCAACGCTCGCCACACCTTCTGGTTGATGTCGCGGCGACGTCTGACCGGGACCAGCATGCGTGCCGTGAGCTGGATGCCACTGTCCTCGACGCTGACGTAGACGGTCGGCGTCATATGCCCATACTTGATCCGGTACGCCTGGGCGGTCTTGCGCAGCTCGGTGAGGGCTGCTCCGGTCACGTCGGGAGCCGCGTGTCCGATGACGTCGCGAATGATTGTCTCGGCCTTCTTCCAATCGGATTCGAACGTCACGAGGATCGGGATCTCGTGCCAGATGAACTCGAACCCTTCGGTGTAGTTGGCGATCGGTCCCGTGAACACCACCTGATTCGGGAGGTGGACGATTCGTCCCGTCGAGTGGTCCCCGTATACCCAGTTGCCGATCTCGAGGATGGTGAAGCGAAACAACCTGATGTCGATCACGTCGCCGGAATACGTCTGGGTCTCGATGCGATCACCCACCCGAAACGGCCTGCGGCTCAAGATGTAGGCCCAGCCGACCATGTTCTTGAGCACGTCGGCGAGTGCGACTGCGACGCCGGCCGAGACGAGTCCCAGATACGTCGCGAGGTCGCCGAACGGAACCACCCAGATCCTCACCAGGGTGAGAGCGATCAGGAGAAACGCGACGTAGGTGACGATCTTGCGAGTTCGGTACCAGACCTCTTCGTCCTTGACCTGCCGGTGGACGATTCGCAGTGCCAGCCAGCGAACGAACACATAGGCGACGATGACGAGCACCGAGACGATCGCCTTCGCCTCGTTGACGCTGAGACCGAGCGATGTCGCGAACTCCTGCACGTCGTGACGCTACCAGGTGGCGGGTCACCGTCACGCTCGAGTCATCGTGCACGTCGACCAGTCGGGCCGCCGGCCCCGAACGAATCCGGAGGTCGGGTGACTGCCCGGCTCGACCTCACGCGTGCCCAGATTCTCACGTTCCGACGACACGTAGGGCACTCGGTGAGAGACTCCCGATCGGACCCCGGTCCCTCAGACTGGCCGCGTGGGCCTGTCTTCAAGACAGCGTTCCCAGGGCAGCGCTTCTCTCGATCCACGCACGGGTCGAAGGAACCATGTCCGGCGGAGCTCGACGTCGTCGAGATGGAGGCAACCCCGCTTCCGCCGCCGGATCTCCAGAGGTCGATCGAGGTTCGTTGGGACCGCCAACCCCTCAACCGGCCCGCGAGTGTTCAGTCCCCGTCGATGAAGTCGATGATCGCCTGCGCTGCGACTCGAGCCGACACACCGAACATCGAAGTGATGTGGTTGCCTGGCAGCTCCACGAGCCGCACCAGCCGCAGCAGACGCATCGTCCTCTGCACTTCCTCGGCACTCACCATCGGCGGATAGCCGGATGGTCCGAACGGCGCAGTTGCCCGCAGCATCAGCACCGGGGCCTCGACGAGCCGCGCCAGGGACGACCAGTCGACCACGGTGGTTCCTTCGAGCGCCTGCTGGATCTTGCCAGGGTCGAGTCTGGACCGAACCGTCCCGTCGTCGTTGATTCGGATGTCTGCCCGGTAGTAGGCCTCCAAGTCGGAATCCCACCATCCCTCGTAGTACGGCATCGCCTTCACGTTGGTCAGGTACTCGTCCCAGGAAGGAGCGACGAGCCGGAGTCGCTCGAGCGCAGGTCCAATCTGCTCGATGACCGTCGGACTCACCTCGGCGGGAGCATCCATCACGACCGCCTTCTCGACACGGGCCGGATGGTTCGCGGCCAGGTAGTAGGTGAGGAGTCCCCCGAAGGAGTGCCCGCCGATCATCGCCCGCCGGATTCCCAGCGCGTCGAGCATGCCCACGATGTCCGAGGCGTGGTCGGCCATGGTGTAGCCGGCATCGGGCGCGTCCGATCTTCCTCTCCCGCGCAGATCGACGGCCAGCACACGAAGTGCGGGACACAATCCGGCGTGGACGAGCCCATGGAAGAACACCGCGTTGGCATTGAGCCCAGGGAACAAGACCAGGGTCGGGCCGTCGCCGGGGTGTTCCGTGTAGTGGAGGCGGATGCCGTTCGTGTCGACGAAGTGCTCGATCAAGGTCCAGCCTCCATGTACTCGCTCTTCAGGACACGTCGGAGCGTCTTGCCGGCAACGCTCAGCGGGAACTCCGACCGCACCTGAACTTCTTTGACCTTCTGGAATCGCGATACGCGCTCATTGACCCACGCCTGAAGTGCAGCGGGGTCGGCCGAGGAACCAGGGCGAATACGCACGGCGGCAACCGGGGTCTCACCCCAACGGGCATCTGCGACACCGAATACTGCCACGTCGATCACGTCGGGATGTTGCACGATCACTTCCTCGATGTCTCGTGGATAGACATTCACACCTCCTGAGATGATCAGGTCCTTCTTGCGATCAACGAGATACAGGAACCCGTCGTCGTCGACGAAGCCGAGGTCTCCCGAGTACAGCCAGCCGTCTCTTATCGCGTCTGCCGTGAGATCGGGCCGGTTCCAGTAGCCGGGCGTCGTGATAGGCCCCCTGCCGACGATCTCACCCACCTCCCCCGCTGGAAGTTCCACACCGTCGTCATCGACGATTCGCATCTCGTAGAGGGGTGGCGGCACACCGACCGAACCAGGCTTCGCAGGGAAATCGTCCCTGTCGAGGATCGTGATGAAGCCTTCCGTCAACCCGTACAGCTCGTAGAACCGTCCGGGCAGGCGCCGGTCGAGTTCCTGTTTGTGCTCGAGGTGAAGCGGTGCCCCGAGCGAGCACAGCATCTCCAGCGATCCACAACGGCCGGCGTCGAACCCGTCCGTCGCGAGAAGGGCGATTACCTGTGACGGCACCACCAACATGTGTGTCACACCGTACCGATCTACCGCGTCGACGACCTGCGCCGGATCGAACGAAGGCATCAGCACGAACGTGCAGCCGAGGTAGAACCAGGGCATCAGTGTCAAGAACGCCCCGTTGAACACGAGCGAGCCCGAATGAAGGATCACCGACTCGGGATGAATCCGGTAGGAGGCGGTGAACCCCGTTGCGTACGCTTCTCGGATCTCGTGGGTGTGGACGATCCCTTTCGGGAGCCCGGTCGTTCCTGACGAGTACACGATGTTGAACGGGTCGTCCCTGTCGATCGACACGGGTTCCCGCCTGCCAGTCCCGGCCGTTTCGATGAGCTGGTGGTAGTTCCGATAGCCGGGCGCCCCGCCGTCGACGAGCAAGTACCGGTCTGCGGGGACCGTCGGTACACGATCACGTACCGAATCGACGGCATCGACGAGGCGGCGCATGGTGATCAGAACCTTGGCCCCAGAGTCGATGAGGAGATTGACGAGACCATCGCCCCTCAGCAGAGGGCTCAGCGGAACCGCGACGAATCCTGCTCGAGCCACCGCCTGGTACAACTCGATGATCTCGACACCATTGTCAAGCAGGGTGGCAACCCGGTCACCCTTCTCGAGGCCGAGACCGAAGAGAGCGGCAACGACGTTGTCGACGCGGACATCCATCTCGGACCAGGTGATCCGCGCATCACCGAAGATCAGGGCGGCATCGTTGGGTCGGTAGAGGGCATGCCGGCGAAGAAGCGTGTTCAGCGGCATCGACACCCTCGCCTCATGATCTTCGTACCAGCGCTAGGAGCCGTTGTCGTCCCCGTTTGAGGTCGAGCGCCTTCGCCCTCCAGGTTCCGACGATTCCGTACGGCAAGTAGAGCACCACGGCGATGTAGGCGACACCGATCAGCAGATCGGAGATGCCCCCGAACCACTTGTTGAGGTAGTACTGAAGGAGCTTGTAGATCGCTGCCCCGATGATCGCGCCGCTGAGCGTGCCGATTCCACCTATCAGAATGATGAGCAGAGCGGTGACCGTGAATCCGAGCCCCGCGATGTTCGGCGTGATGATCGACTGGTGGAGTGCGTGGAGCACGCCCGCGAACGCTGCGGTGAGCGACCCCACCACCAACGCTACGAGCTTGAACCAGAACGTTCGATACCCGAGCATCTCGGCCCGTTCTTCGTTCTCCCTCACGGCGACGAGCACACGGCCCAATGGCGCGTCGACCAGGCGTGTGTACAGCAGATAGACGATCAAGAGCGTTACAACCGCCACGAGATAGAACACGAAGCGGTGGGCGGTCGTGTCGAGCCACCAGACGGGCGCCTTGACACCTTGGAGACCGATCTCCGCGCCGGCGTACCTCTGAAGGTCGGTCGACTGAATCACGATCCAGAACATCGAGGAGATCCCGAGCGTCACGAGGCCATAGGCAATCCCCTTCACACGCGGCACGATGATTGCGAACAGCAACGCTTGAAGGATCGCTGCAATCACAACGGCAACGATCGCCCCAACGAGGCCAAAGCCGAATGACTTGATGACGATCCCGAAGGTGTAGGCCCCCACCGCGAAGAACATCGCATGTCCAAACGACAGGAGGCCGGTGATCCCCAGGATGAGGTCGTAGCTGATGGCGTAGAGCGCGAGAATGATGATCTCTATGACCAGCCCTTGGAGAAACAGCGCATTGCCTTTCTCGTTGGTGAGAACCCCTCCGAACCCGTTGCCATCGATGAGCGACACGACGAACGGGAAGGCAACGGCAAGTACCGTCGCGATGAGCAAAGTCCGCCGACGTCTCAACCAGGCGGTCATTGTTCACTCCTGCCAAACAACCCGTTGGGAAGCACGAGCAACACCACCACCATGAGCAGGATCGCGGCTGCCGGAATCAGGGTCGGCGTCGGTTTGAACGGCTCGGACATGAACGGAAGGGTGATTCCATTCTGACCGAAGCGGATGATGATCTGCTGGAGGAGGCCGACGAGCAGCGCCCCGGCCGCGGCACCTGAGAAGCTCGTCAATCCGCCGACCGCGAGCGCAACGATGGCGCCGAGAAGGAACACCGCCCCCATGCCCGTGTCGAGACCGATCGACGGCGCGGCGAGGACACCGCCGAGGGCCGCCAGGCCGGTACCCAGTGCGAACACAAGCGTGAACACTCGCCGTACGTTCACACCGAGGGCCTGCACCATGTGGGGATCTTGCACGCCTGCGCGGATGATCATCCCGATGCGCGTGCGTTTGAGGAGCAGCGACACGGCCACCAAGACGACGATGCCAACGAGGACGACAAACCCCTCGTTGTAGACGCGCAACGTGCCGCCGAATATCTCAACGGTGGAACAGCCGCTGAAGAAACCACCAAACCCCTGTCCCGGGCAATCCGGCCCGGTTCCGGCGAACAAGGCGGGTCTCGCCATCGTGAACTGTGGCTTGCCCCAGATGTCGCCGACGAGTTCGACGAGGATGAATCCGAGGCCCAGCGTCAGCATGAGCTGGTAGATCGGGCGGGAGTACAAGGGCCTGATGAGGACGACCTCGATCGCCGCACCGAGCAGAGCGCCGACGCCCACCGAGATGACGACCGCTATCAGGAACCGCCAACTCGTCGACAGGCCGAACACCCAGTCGTTGATCGGCGTCTTGTACATGGTGAGCACGACGGCGACGGCAACCAGCAGGCCGGCGGAGGCGTAGCGCGATGGGTTCGGGTGTTTCGAGGCCCCTTGCCTGTTCGAAAGAAGGGCAGAGGAGAGTGCCAGCAGACTCCCGGCGATCGCCATCGCGATGAACGCGACCGGCGCCGCCCAGCCGAAGGACCCGGCTGGGAAAGGCTTCAGCAGGCCGGTTCCCACCTGGGCGGAGAGCGCGGCAGGCGTGTTCGCGAACCCGGTCGCGTTCCAGATCACCAAAGGGAACCTGGTGAACGAGACAATCGCTGCCACCAAACCGACGATGAGCGCTATCGAGCCACTCAGCCTGCGACGTGGGATCCGGTACGCGATGCCACGCCAAAGGGGCATCAGCACGAATGGCGCTGCGAGAAGCAGCAGCGGAACGAGGATGTCGACCACGGTGTCGAATCGTGTGTACACGGTCCATCCGATGTAGGCACCGAGCATGAACAGCTCGCCGTGTGCAAGGTTGAGCACGTCCATCAGTCCGAAGATCAGGGAGAGACCGGAGGCCACGAGGAATGTGATGGCCCCGACGGAGAGCCCCTGCATGATGGTGAGAAGGAGGTCCTGGCGTCTGATTCCGCCCAGTGCAGCAGCGAAGAAGACGATCAAGACGGCGAGGAACGCGGCCCTGGTGCGGTTCTGACGCAGCCAGCCGGAGACGGTGCCGGTTTGGGTGTTCATGCCGCCCCCAGGTACCGTCGAATGATCTCTTCGTCATTGACGAGATCGACCATGGCCCCGTCTTTGACAGACTGTCCCTCTTCGATGATGACGTAGCGCTCGGCGAGGCGGCTGGCGACGATGAAGTTCTGCTCGACGAGCACGACCGTCGTATGGGAGGACAGCTTCTTGATCGCCTCCATCATCTGTTCGATGAGCACCGGAGCGAGCCCCTCGCTCGGTTCGTCGATCAGGAGTAGCCGGTTGTCCGGCACGAGTGCGCGTGCCACGGCGAGCATCTGCTGCTGGCCACCGGAGAGGCTGGTGCCTGGTAGCTTGATGAGACGTTTCAAGTCGGGAAAGAGACCAAACAGGAACTCCTCCTTCGATTCGAGGTCTCCCTTCGTGCGTTCGGCGATTCGGAGATTCTCCTCCACGGTCAGATCGTGGAAGATGATGCGTTCTTCCGGAACGTAGCCAATCCCCTTCGCGGCGATGTCGAACGTGGCGTAGCCCGTGATATCGACGCCGTCGAACTCGACCGACCCCGACGACGCAGGGTGGATTCCGAGAATCGTCTTGAGGGTGGTGGTCTTGCCTGCACCGTTGCGTCCGAGTAGCGCGACGATCGAGCCTTCGTCGACCATCACGGAGACACCCTCGAGAATGTGGTAGTGCCCGATCATGGTGTGCACGGCATCGACGTTGAGGAGACTCACGAGGGGTCCCCTTTGTTCGAGTACAGATCACCGAGGTATGCCGACTGCACGGTGGGGTTGGAGGCAATCTCGCCCGGATCCCCTTCCGCGATGACCTGCCCTTGGTGCATCACGGTGATGCGATCCGACACGCTCATCACGACGTTCATGTTGTGTTCGACCAGGACGATTGTCTTGCCAC
>CAYLHS010000054.1:0-2343 GCA_964383535.1 uncultured Acidimicrobiia bacterium | reverse complement strand
CGAGCAGGCACGGTGGATCCGGCCGCACCGTGGCGACGTTCTCGTAGTACTTGAACTCAGGATCGTCCAAGTTGACGAGCTTCACCACGTACATGTCCTGGATGGCGACGTGATCCTCGGGACGAATGTAGATCGTGCCCTTGGGCCCGTCGAAGGACATGCCCTCCATCGCCGCCTTCAGAGCGTCTGCCGAAGCGTCTCCGCCGGTCGCCTCGAGGGCAGCGATCACCATCAGCGCTGCGTTCATGCCGTCCGCATCGAACAAGTCGGGCGGAGTGCCGAACACGGCCTCGTCCTGAGCGACAAGGAAGTCGTTCGCAGCGTTGTTCGGCGCCGTGTAGTGATACAGGATGACGGACGTGGTACCGATCGCGTTCGCGAAGAACGTCGGCATCAGGATGTTGTCGATGAAGGGCGAACCCAGGACCGTCTTCTCGTCGATGACCCCGAGGTCGATCGCCGCCTGATACAACGGAACGAATCCACCGCCGGCCCATGTCACGAGGAATGCGTCGGCGCCGCTGTGCGCAATCGGCTGGAGATACGACGTGAAGTCTGTCGTGTCCGCCGGGGCGAAGATGTCATCGTGGATGAACTCGCCGCCGAAGTAGGTGCATGCATCCTTGTACGCCTGTGCGCCGCCATACCCGAAGGAGTAGTCCGGTGCGATCTGCACGAACGTCTTGTACCCGTCGTTGTTGACGAACTGATCGCACAGGGCGATCGCATCCTGGTAGTTGCTTCGGCTTGCACGGAACGTATTGGGATCGAAATCCTTGCCCGTGATGTCCGTCGCCGCGGCAGGCGCCGCAATCAGGATCACGTTGTTTTCGGCAGCCAGGCTCTGCAAGGTCGCCGTGACGCCCGACGACACCGTACCAATCAGGATCTTGGCGCCGTCGACCTCAATCAACTCGCGGGCAGCCGTGGCACTGAGCTCTGGATCCGTCTGGTCGTCCTTGTAAATCACATCGATCTCGCAGTTGTCCAGCATGAACGTCTGCTTCATGGTGTCGGCAGCGCTCGTCACCTCACTGCCAGTGCCGTAGGCGAACCCAACGGGGACACCTCGCATCATGTGCGCTCCGTAGATCGCGAGCGGCCCGGTGACGTCGGTAATCACCCCGACGACGATCGGCTCGTCACAACTCACTCCGGCCATTGCCTCGGTCGTCGTTGTCATCGCCTCGGTCGTCGTTGTCATCGCCTCGGTCGTCGTTGTCATCGCCTCCGTGGTGGTTGTGGCGGCTGTCGTGCTCGTCGTACTCGAGCCACAGGCTGCGAGCACCAGCATCAGTGCCACGAACAGCGCTACCCATGTGTATTTCCTCATAGTCCTCCTCCGTTTCCCTTACTTCCTATGTGCGCGTGGAACATCTCGTTGAACTCGTCGGGCTTCTCGATGAACGGAACGTGCCCGCAGTCGGCGATCACCTGCTCCTCGTACGAGCCGCCCGCTGCGGCGTACCGATCGAGCATCCTCCGAATCTGGCCGAGCATCGGTTGCGGCGGATAGACGTCCGCTCCCGGGTAGCCCGGAATCAGCCCCATCCCACCGAGCGCGCCAGGATCGGCCATCGCTGCATCTCCCACCATGACGTCGTTCGCACCTCGTATCCAGAGGATCGAGGGTTTCGACGCAGCAGCCACGACGTCATCGGCGCAGTGGTAGTACTTGGGAGACAGACCGTTGTTCGATCCCCACACCCCCGGCCCGACGCCCGGCCACAGGCTCGCGGGAACGGCATCCCCGGGGTAGTCCTGCTCACCCAGGTGAACCTCGAGCATCGCCTCCACCAACTCATCTTCTCGGGGCGGAATGAACGGTGGTTTGACGATGAGCTGTCGAAGAGCCGACCGTACCGTGAACGGACTGTCCGTTGAACGATCCTTCGCAGCGATGAGCTTGACGACCTCCGGATTGATGAGGCCGGCACCCGACCCCGAGTACTCGACGTTTGTGAGCGCTCCATCAACATCCTTGGTGGCGGCATAGCCGAACGGAGAGCCCGGGTCGGCCTGCGTGACCGTCAACCAGCGTTCCGGGTGGTCTGCAATGAGACTCCAGACCACGCACCCGCCGAGGGAGTTGCCAACGAGGTGGGCCCGTTCGACGCCGAGGTGGTCGAGGAGCGCGATCGCGTCGTCGGCGAGATCGTCCATCCCTCGAGTGGCGTCGATCTTCGCGGCCTGGTCTGCTTCTCCGTAGCCTCGCTGGTCGGGAGCGATGCCGCGATATCCAGCGGGAAGGGAGACCATTGTCTCCTCCCACCAGGTCGCCGACGTGAGGTTTCCATGAAGAAACAGGACGGGAACACCATCATCTGGACCGTGGAAGAGCAC
>CAYLHS010000053.1:0-14642 GCA_964383535.1 uncultured Acidimicrobiia bacterium | reverse complement strand
GCGACACGATCGCTTGCCCGCGGCCTGATCGCCCGGTACAGTCTGCTCTCGATGAGCCAGAGACACACAGCTTCAACCCGGCAGTGGTGGTGGTCGTCCCCATAAGAGGTGGCGATACCAGGCTCCGTCCAAAACACACCGACCCACCTCGAGGAATGTGAGGTGGGTTTTCTGATTGATCAAGCGCTCCTCACATCCGGAACTCGTGAGGAGAGATGCAGACACCATTCGACATCGCAGCCGACCTACACACACCGGTCTCGGCCTACCTGCGGCTTGAACCGTTGGGCCCTCGCTATCTGCTCGAGAGCGTAGAAGGAGGGCGCCAGGGCCGATACTCGTTCATCGGCTTCGGTGAGACGCTTCGCGTTGTCGTCGAACCGGAGGGCACGCGCGTCGGCGGCGAGCTGGTTTCGGCTGAACCGCTGGACGGTTTGAGGATTGCCCTCGAAAGGGCTCCACGGTGCGGTCCCGGTGTATCGGATCAGCCCTTCTCCGGTGGCCTGGTTGGTGTATCCGGGTTCGACCTGGTTCGCCGGTTCTATCCGTTGGCACCGGCGCCACATGTCTCACCGCATCCGGAAGGGGCCTATATGGCGGCCGAGTCGATCCTGGTCTTCGACCATCTGACCCGGCGCGTCGCGCTTCTGCATGCGGGAGCGGAATCCGATCGGAGAGCACTTCGGCGTGAGGTGATCAGGGTGTTACGTGGTCCCGTCGAGGTGGGCAACGATTCGGGTGACCACGAACCACCCACGTTGAGCATGTCGAAGGCTCAGTTCACGTCCGGTGTCGAGAAGGTGCAACGCCACATCGCTGCCGGCGACATCTACCAGCTGGTCCTCTCGACCAGCTTCTCGGGTAGGACTTCTCTCCGGCCCTTCGAGGTGTATCGGGCGTTGCGCATGCTCAACCCGTCGCCCTACATGTACTTCGTCGATTTCGGGGACCTCCAGGTCGTCGGCTCCTCGCCGGAGGCGCTGGCAAAGCTCAACGGTGCCAGAGCCGAACTTCGACCGATCGCCGGTACCCGCCCGCGGGGGAGCGATGCGGAACAGGACAAGCTCCTTGAGCGTGAGCTTCTCGCCGATCCCAAAGAGGCTGCCGAGCACGTGATGCTGGTGGATTTGGCGCGCAACGATCTCGGTCGTACGGCGGTCGGGGGCTCGGTCAAGGTCGAGCCGTACCGTGTCGTCGAGCGCTACAGCCACGTCATGCACATGGTGAGCGGCGTCACCGGTGAGATGCGGCCGGGCCTCGACGCTCTCGACCTCTTTCGCGCGACGTTCCCGGCCGGAACCGTGTCTGGAGCGCCGAAGCTTCGAGCCATCGAGCTGATCGACGAGCTGGAACCGGTGTCCCGGGGTCTCTACTCGGGGTCCGTCGGGTACTTCGGCCACGGTGGCTCGATGGATCAGGCGATCACGATCCGCACGATCGTCTTCGGAGAGGGCACCTACAGCTACCAGGCGGGCGCGGGGATCGTGGCCGACAGCAACCCGGGGCGCGAATACGAAGAAGTCCTGTCGAAGGCAGCCGCACTCGAAGCAGCCTTCTCGCTCGTGAAGGAGGGCCTATGAGCCACCACGTGTTGATCATCGACAACTACGACTCGTTCACCTACAACCTGGTCCAGGCGTTCATGATCCTGGGCGCCGAGGTGAGTGTCAGGACCAACGATCAGATCACGGTCGGCGCCGCGAAGGCTCTCGCACCCAGCCATCTGGTCGTTTCTCCGGGACCGGGTCGCCCTGAAAGCGCCGGTGTCTCGATGGTCATGATCGAGGCATTCGCAGGAAGGGTCCCCATCTTGGGTGTCTGCCTCGGTCATCAAGCGGTGGCCGCCGTGTTCGGCGGCACCGTCGGTCCGGCCCAGACGCTCATGCACGGGAAGGCGTCAGCGGTGTATCACGACAGTTACACCATCTTCGACGGACTCTCCAATCCGTTGCAGGCGGGGAGATACCACTCCCTGGCCGTGGCCGAAGAGGGTCTCGCCCCAGAGCTGATGATCTCTGCGTACACCTCGGAGGGAGAGATCATGGGGATCCGTCATCGGAAGTTGCCGATCGAGGGGGTCCAGTTCCATCCCGAGAGCGTGCTCACGCCGACGGGCGACCGGCTTCTTCGGAGCTTCCTGGAACTCGACCCGGCGAATGAATCCCCACATCTCGCGGAGGTCCCGGCATGAGAGCGCTCGTCGACAAGGTCCTTTCCCGCGTCGATCTCAAGGAGAAGGAGGCTCGCACGCTGCTCGGCTATCTGACCGAACCGGGTCTGGATTCGGTTCTGGCCGCGGCGGCGCTCGCCGGTCTTCGCGCCAAAGGTGAGACGCCTGACGAGCTGAGGGCATTCGCCCTCGGGTTGCGTGAGATCGCGATTCGTCCCGACATCGGAGTCGGTGTTCCCGCCGTCGACATTGTCGGGACGGGCGGCGACGGGTCGGGAAGTCTCAATCTGTCCACCGGCGCGGCCCTGCTAGTCGCAGCGGCAGGCGTGCCGGTGGTCAAACACGGCAATCGATCGATCTCGAGCCGGAGCGGCAGCGCCGACGTGCTCGCGGCCCTCGGGATGACCGTCCCGTGGGACGCGGGGGAGGCGGCACGCGTGTTCGCCGAGACAGGGTTCACGTTCCTGTTCGCTCCTACCTACCACCCTGCGATGAAGTCCATCGCAGGGGTGCGCAGGGCTCTCGGGGTCCGAACCATCTTCAATCTTGCAGGACCACTCGCGAATCCGGCGACACCGCCGTTCGCCGTGATCGGCGCCTACAGCCTCGATGCCGCACGAATGCTCGCCGCGACGCTCTCGGCGATGCCGATCCAGCGAGCCTACGTGGTACACGGAGAACCGGCCTGGGACGAGCCAACCCCGATAGGACCGTATCACTTGTTCGCCGTGACCCCGGGCTCCGTCATCGACTCGGTGGAGGATCCCGGTCACTTTGGGCTCCGACGATGCCGACCCCGGGACCTGGAGGGCGGTGACCCCGCATTCAACGCCGCCGCGGTGCGCCGGGTGTTCGCCGGAGAAGTGGGACCCCACCGTGACGCGCTCGTCTTGGGTGCCTCACTGGCCCTTCGCGTGACCGGTCGTGAGCGCGATCCGATCCGAGCCCTGGCCCGTGCGTCGGCCGCCATCGATGACGGCAGCGCAGCAGATCTCCTCGATCGTCTCGGAGGGACGAAGCATGTCTGATTTCCTCAACGCCATGGCCGAATCGAGTCGAAGCCGGGCCGTAGCGGCGAGGAGCACGATCGGCGTGAAGCGACTCTCCTCGCGGGCACTGTCTGCTCGACCTGCCCGGGCTTTGCACCTGTCCCCTGAGGGTTTCGATCTGCTCGCCGAGGCGAAGCTGGTCAGCCCTGCCGACGGTCCGCTCCACGCGGGCAACGACCCGCAGGGCGCCGTGGAGAAGCTCGCTCGATCTTATGCGGAGGGTGGCGCTGCGGCCATATCGGTCGTGACCGAGCCGGTGAGCTTCGGCGGCCGCCTCGAGTACCTGGAGGCCGCGGCTTCGTCGGTTGACGTACCAATACTCTGCAAGGACTTCCTGGTGGATCCGATCCAGGTGATCGAGGCTCGAGCCGCCGGGGCATCGGGGGTGCTGCTCATCGCCAAGATGATGGATTCCTCGCTTCTCCGGGAGATGACGGCGTTCGTCGCCGAGCTGGGCATGTTCGCGCTCGTCGAGGTCTTCGACGAGCGCGATCTGGAGACGGCATCGGCTGTCTTCGACGCCGATGTGCTCATCGGGGTCAACGCTCGGGACCTCACGACACTCGAGGTCGACTCGACACGCCTGGCGTCACTTGCTCCCCTCCTTCCCGAGCACCTCCCCCGGGTTGCGGAGAGCGGCGTGAGGACCGGCGAAGACGCCGCGGCCGCTGCCAGGCTCGGGTACCGGCTGGCTCTGGTCGGAACGGCGCTGGTGACCTCCAGCGAGCCGGAGGCCACCACCAGGGCCCTGATCGCCGCCGGCCGGACGGCAGTGCGTGCCGGATCGATGACATGAGGGTTCATGTCAAGATTTGCGGTGTCACCGATGCACGTGGGGTGGCCGCTGCGGCGGAGGCCGGCGTCGACTCGATCGGGTTCGTGTTCGCACACTCCATCCGGCAGGTCACACCGAACGAGGCGGCGCGGCTGGCGGCACGGGTTCCGGAGGGTATCGACCGGGTAGCTGTGCTCTCTCGGCCCACGGTCGGCGAGCTCACTCGGATACTGGCAGGCTTCGACGCCGACATCGTTCAAGCCGACCACGGCTATCTCCATGATCTTGATCGCGCCCGGCTGTTGCCGGTATTTCGGGAAACGGAGGATGTGCACAACGAACTCGACGCGTACCTGGGAGACACGACCGACCGGCGGCTCGTGTACGAGGGACCCCGTAGTGGTGTGGGCCGCACGGTCGACTGGGCCCGTGCACACGGCGTCGCCCGTCGCGGTCTCGTGACGTTGGCGGGAGGTCTGGCTCCCGACAACGTGGCTGAGGCGATCAGAACGGTTCGCCCCTTCGGTGTCGATGTCAGCAGTGGTGTGGAGTCCGAGCCCGGAGTGAAGGATCCGGGCCGGATCCGGGCATTCGTCGAAGCGGTCCGAGAGGCCGAGAAAGAGATGGTGGGAACATGACGGCCAACGCCGGCTCGCTCCTGGAAGGACTACTTGAAGGCACACCGCCGCCACAAGGCAGGTTCGGCCCCTATGGGGGAAGGTTCGTTCCCGAGACGTTGATCGCGGTGTTGGAGAGGCTCGAGCGCTACGCCGTCGAGCTACTTGCCGACCCCGGGTTCCTCGCCGAGCTGGAGAGCGAACAACGCGATTTCATCGGACGACCCACAGCCTTGACCCCCGCCCCCTCGCTGGGTGCTCGCTGGGGGGCGGAGGTCTATCTCAAGAGAGAGGATCTGTGTCACACCGGCGCCCACAAGATCAACAACGCGCTGGGCCAGGCGCTGATCGCGCGCCGTCTCGGAGTCGAGCGGGTCGTCGCCGAGACGGGAGCAGGACAGCACGGGGTCGCCGCTGCGGCCGCCGCCGCACGAGTGGGCCTTCCCTGCACCGTGTACATGGGTGCGGTCGACGCGCGGCGTCAGCGGCCCAATCTGGACCGGATGAAACTGCTTGGTGCCGAAGTCGTTCTCGTCGAATCCGGCGACCAGACGTTGCGGGCGGCGGTCGACGAGGCGATGCGGGCTTGGGTCGCCGACCCTGAGGGCGCCTACTACCTGCTGGGATCGGTCGTTGGTCCGCATCCCTATCCGTGGATGGTGCGCGAGTTCCAGTCGGTCATCGGCAAGGAGGCTCGCTCGCAGCTGCTCGCTTCGGGGGTCGACCTTCCCGACGTGGCCGTGGCCTGTGTCGGCGGCGGGTCGAATGCGATCGGCCTGTTCCGGGGTTTCATGGCCGACCCTGGTGTCGAGCTGTTGGGAATCGAGGCGGCCGGGCGTGGAAACGCCGGCGATCCGCACTCCGCGACGCTCGGAGCGGGCAGCCCGGGGGTGCTGCACGGCGCCATGACACCGCTCCTCCAAGATGGCGATGGTCAGATTCTCGAGACACACTCGATCGCTCCCGGCCTCGACTACCCCGGGGTCGGTCCCGAGCACGCGCTCCTGCGTGACCTGGGTCGGGCGAGATACGAGTCGGTGACTGACGACGAGACTCTCGATGCGCTGCACGAATGCAGCGAATCGGAGGGTATTCTCCCCGCGCTCGAGTCGGCACATGCGCTCGCCGGCGCCCGGCGGTGGGCGAGGGACCATCAGGGCGGCCGGATCCTCGTAGGCCTCTCGGGGAGGGGCGACAAGGACCTTCACATCTTGACAGGGGGGGTCTCCCATGCCTGATTCGTTTGGCTCCAAGACGATCTCGGACGCCATTCGCGGCGCTTCGGGCCTCGCCATCTGCGCCTACGTACCGGCCGGCTACCCGACGTTGAAGTCCTTTCCGGACGTCCTCGTCTCGGTGGCGCGATCGGCCACCGTGGTGGAGATCGGGGTGCCGTTCACGGATCCGATGGCCGACGGGCTGACGATACAACGGGCGAGTCACATCGCGTTGCGCAACGGCGTCACCCTGGAGTGGATCTTCGAACTGCTCGCGGGCCGCCGCGATCTCGGCGTTCCTCACCTGCTCATGGGCTACTACAACCCGTTCCTGGCGTTCGGTCTCGGTCGACTCGCTACGGCGATGGTCGACACCCGCACGTCGGGTGTGATCGTCCCGGATCTCCCGTTGGAGGAAGACGCGCCGATCGGAGAAGTGCTGGCACCGGAGGGTCTGGCCCTGGTCAAGCTCGTCACACCAACCACGGCTCCTGATCGTTTGGCCCGGATCGCGTCGTCGAGTAGTGGGTTCGTGTATGCAGTCACCATGACGGCGGTGACCGGTGGTGAGGTCGAGTTGGGCGCGGAGGAATTGGCGTATCTGGATCGTGTGCGTGCTGCGGCTTCGCTTCCGGTGATGGCCGGGTTCGGGGTCCGCAACCGGAGCCAGGTCGAAGCCCTTTCCGGTCACGTCGACGGGGTGGTGGTGGGGAGCGCTCTCATCGATGCGATCGATCGGGGGGAGGATCCCGGCGTGTTCCTCGACGGGCTACGCGTGCAGGAAGTGCCGTTGTGAGCGTCGTCCCCGCCGTTCACCGAAGCACCGTGGTGGTCCGTTTCGACGGGGACAGCGTCGGCGGTTGTGGTTCGAAGGTCTTCACCGACCCTGTGCCCATCCACTCACGGTCCGCCGACCCGTTCGTTCGGGCCGTTCAGGATCTCGAGAACTTGGCCGTGAATGGCCGGTACTGAAGCCACTGCCGAGTCTCCGCGCATGGGGTCGTCACCCTCCCAGGTGGTGATCACCCCGCCTGCACCCCGGATCACAGGCACGAGCGGGATCAGATCCCAAGGATTCATGATCGGATCGACCATGATGTCGGCCCGTGCAGTGGCCACGAGCAGGTAGCCGTAGCAGTCACCCCATCCCCGGTAGAGCCCCGTGCGCCTGCGGAGGGCCTCGAACCGATCGAGATCCTTGAACGACTCGATGAGGTCCAGGTCGGTCGTGAGAAGGGTCGCAGACTGCAGCGAATTCGTGTCACGCACGCGCACGGGCCGGCCGTTGAGCGTGGTAGCCGACTCTGTGCCGATCAGGAGCTCCTTTGTGATCGGTTGATGGATCAACCCGAGGATCGGCTCGCCGTCGTGCACCAGACCGATCAATGTGCCGAAAAGGGGCACTCCTGCCACGAACGAGATCGTTCCATCGATCGGGTCGAGGTACCAGACGTACTCGGCGTCGTCACGTTCGGAACCGAACTCCTCGCCCACGATCCCGTGGGTGGGAAAGCGGGAGCGGATGCGTGTCCGAAGCAGGTCCTCGGCTTGTCTGTCGGCAGGTGTGACGGGTGAAGAATCGGCCTTGAACTCGACCGCAAGGTCCGCCCTGAGGAACATCTTGGCGATCAGCTCTCCCGATTGGCGGGCCAGTTCGATGGCGAACTCCAGCATCGGATCCGTGTTCACGGGCGCTCCTGACGGTGCCGATCTTGCAGAGGATACGCCAAGCGGAGATGCCGACTCACTGCTGCAGACGTGGGACCGGCGCGTTGTGCGCAGAAGAGGCGGCCTCTACCGCCTCCTGATACGTGAATCGCTCTTCATAGAGTGCCCGCCCGACAATTGCCGCGCTGGCTCCGATCGCCGACAGCGATCGGAGGTCGTCGAGGCTGCCCACACCTCCCGAGGCGATCACTGCGATCGAGGGTGCAGCGGCACGGATCTGATCAATAAGGCGTAGGTCGGGGCCGCGCATCGTTCCATCCCTGTTCACCGACGTGACCAGGACGTGCCGAGCGCCTCCCTCGACGAGATCTGCAAGGACCCGGCTCGATTCGCGCCCCGCGTCGAGCCACCCGTCGCCGAGGGCCCTGCCTGCTCTCACGTCGACGGCTGCGACGATCCGGTCAGGACCGAGCGCGTCGATGATCTCGCAGAACAGTGCCGGATTCCAGACGGCGGCCGTTCCCAGCACGACCCGGCGAGCGCCTGCGGTCACTGCGGCCTGTGCAGATACGACGCTTCGGATGCCACCACCGATCTGATAGGGGACTCCTGCGTTGGTGAAGCTGTTCCACAGAACAGGATCGGGTCGACCGGTTCGCGCGCCGTCGAGATCGACGACGTGCACCAAGCTCGCTCCCTCCTCCACCCACCGCTCGGCAGCCGCAACCGGATCGCTGCCGTATCGACGCGATCGACCGAAGTCGCCTTCCTGGAGTCGCACAACCCTGCCTGCCAGCACATCGACCGCCGGAATCACGTTCACAGGATGTCTCTCGTTCGCATCAGCGCCCATGGAGTAATGTATTACTGTGGTAGCATACTACTACATCAAGACATGGGGTGGAGACTCATGACAATCGAAACCGAGGATTGGCGTACCGAAGACTTCGAGGCGTTGCTCGACGCGGTGCTCAAACTGCGAGCCCCCGACGAGGCTGCTGCGTTCTTCCGTGATCTCTGCACTCGGAACGAGCTGGAGGAGTTCAGCCATCGGTGGGCCGTGGCCCGTCTGCTGGATCGTGGTCTTCCGCACCGCAAGATCGCGGAACTAGTCGGGGTGTCGACTGCGACCGTGACCCGAATCAATCAGTGGCTTCGTCATGGCTCGGGTGGCTACCGGCTGGTCCTCGACCGGTCGGAGGAGGAGAAGGGCTCGTGAGGCGTGTGCTGCGACTCGCCATTCCCAACAAAGGAAGACTGCGCGAACCGACGGTCGCGTTGCTGCGGGATGCCGGACTCGTGTTCGAACAGACCGATAGGGCACTGTCGGTGCGGGTGAGAAACGTCGATCTGGATCTCCTGTTCGTTCGTACCGAGGACATCGTCGAATTGGTGGGAGATTCAACGGCGGACCTGGGCATCACCGGGAGGGACGCTCTCGCCGAGAGTGACATCGATCTTCCCGTCTTGGCCGAGCTCGGGTATGGACGATGTGAGCTGGTGGCGGCGGTCCCCAAGGATTCGACGGCGGAGAAGGCTGAGGATTTCGCTGGGTTCAGCATCGCGACCGCCCATCCCAGACTCGCTGCCTCCTTCTTCGCCCGCGTGGGGGTGGATGTGACGATCATTGCCCTCCACGGCTCTGTCGAGGTGGCGCCCAAGCTGGGAGTATCGGATGCCATCGTCGATCTGGTCTCCACGGGCACCACCTTGCTCGTGAACGGCCTTCGCCGCGTGGACACCATCCTCGAGTCCGAGGCGGTGCTGATTGCCGACCCAGCCGCGCTCCGGGTCCACTCGACGGAACTGGAACGGGTCGCCACTGCACTCCAAGCCGTGGTTGCGGGTCGCCGGCGCCGCTACTTGGTGCTCAACGCACCGTCCGAGGCGACTTCACAGATCGCCGAATTGATCCCCGGTATGGAAAGCCCGACCGTGGTGCCTCTGGCCGAGGAGGGCATGGTCGCCGTGCATTCCGTCGTTGGTGCCGGCGACGTCTGGAACCTCCTCCCTGAACTGAAGGACGCCGGCGCCCAGGACATCCTGGTGCTTCGGATCGAGCAGCTGATTCCATGACTACGCCCACGCTGCGACTCGTAGAACTGGCCCGGCTCGATCGCCGGGAGCGGAGCGCCCTCGTTCGACGCCGCGCCGTTCCGGATCCGGCCATTCGGCGTGCCGTCGGCGAGATCTGTGATTCGGTTCGCGAGGGTGGCGACGCTGCGGTCGTCGACGCGGGCCGCCGCTTCGGCGGTGGACGTTCCTCCGGTCTCGTGGTGACCGCTGCGGAACTCGAAGCGGCACGAGCGGCGGCCCCTGCGCGGCTGATTCAGGCGACCGAACGCGCCATCTCCAATGTGGCGGCCTTTCATCGCGCCCAGCGTCCGGTGTCGACTACGACCGAGACCGAACCGGGGGTGCAGATACGGCGAGTGTGGCAGCCGTTGCGGCGCGTCGGCGCCTACGTACCGGGAGGGAAGGGTGCCTACCCGTCGTCGATGATCATGAGCGTGATTCCCGCACGAGTGGCGGGTGTGCCGGAGGTCGTCGTGGCCAGTCCCGCGGGTCCCGATGGATCGCTCCAGCCTGCGTTCCTGGTTGCGGCGGCCATGCTGGAGATCGACGAACTGTATGTGGTGGGCGGTGCCCAGGCGGTAGCCGCACTCGCCTACGGGACCGAGACCATCGCCCCGGTCGACAAGATCGTCGGGCCCGGGAATGCGTGGGTGACGGCCGCCAAGCTGGCGGTCCTTGGAGACTGCGCGATCGACCTGCCTGCCGGACCGTCCGAGGTGCTGGTCGTGGCCGACCGGACCGCAGACCCCAGGCTGGTTGCGATCGATCTGCTGTGTCAGGCCGAGCACGGCCCCGACTCCCCAGCTGTGCTCGTCACGACCGATCCGACCCTGCCGGACCGGGTGGAACGCCTGCTTGCCGGGCTGCTTCCGCAACTCGAACGCCGCGACGTCTTGCGCAAGGCGCTTGCCGACCATGGGCTAGCCGTCATCGCTCCCGATCATTCCTCGGCCCTCGACTTCGCCAATGAGTACGCCGCCGAGCACGTCTCGATCTTGACCGCCGATCCGGAATCCGACGCCGAGAGCATCTTCGGTGCAGGGTCGGTGTACGTCGGTCGATGGTCCCCTGAGTCGGCTGGCGACTACGCGACCGGGGCCAACCACGTGTTGCCAACAGGCGGTCTGGCCCGCGCCGCCGGACCCCTCTCCGTCGAGGACTTCGGCTCGTGGCGGCAAGTGCAGACCCTGACCCAGGCGGGCCTCGAACGTCTCCTTCCCACGATCTGCACGCTCGCCGACGCCGAGGGTTTCACGGCGCATCGGATGGCAGCCGAGATGCGCTTCGCCGAGCTGGACAGATGAGCGTTCCGGTGTACGAGTGGGAGCCCGCCACCCGGGACGTCGCCGCACGAGCAGGGGTCGATCCCGCGCAGGTGATCCGCTTCGACCAGAACACGGCGCCGTTCCCGCCGCCGTGGGCCGCCGAGGAAGCCGCCCTGGCGGCGTTCGGAATCAATGAGTATCCGGACGCCGACTACCTCCCTCTCCGGACTGCTGTAGCAGCATACGCGGGTGTTTCTCCGGATCAGGTGGTCACCGGTGCAGGGGCCGACGAACTCATCGACCTGTGTGCCAAGGCGTTCCTTCCGGCCGGAGGAACGGCCGTAGATCTACCACCGAGCTATCCCATGTTCCGTATCGCGACCGCGGGCCGCGGAGCGACACTTCGCGAAGTCGGCCGCCGGATGCCTGGCTTCCGGCCGGACGATGCCGAGCTGGTGGAGGCCGCTCGCCAGGTCGACCTTGTGTGGATGTGCGTGCCCAACAACCCGACCGGGCATCGCGACCCCGACGACATGATTCGCGCGGTTGTTCGCGCCGCCTCGGGAGTTGTCGTGATCGATGGCGCCTACGCGGAGTACGCAGGGGACCGCTGGGGGAAATGGATCACACAGCACCCGAATCTCGTCGTGCTGGGCACGCTCTCGAAGGCGTTCGGATTGGCCGGGATCCGTGTCGGGTACTCGATTTCCGACCCCGATCTCGCGGCCGCCCTCCACGGCCGGCGTCCGCCGGGGAGCATCTCGACCGTCTCTGCGGCCGTGGCCGCTCGCGCCCTGCACGAGCAGGAGCGGGCCATGGCAAACGTGGCGGCCGTCACGGCGGAGAGAACCCGGGTACGGAGCGAACTGGAGCGGCTCGGTATTCGGGTACATCCCTCAGTGGCCAACTTCCTGCTGGTCGAGCTCGGACCACAGGCTTCACGGATCAGCCACTCGCTCATGTGGGAGCGAGGGTTGGTCGTTCGGTCCTTCTCGAAAGACGGCCCACTGGGGGATCACCTTCGCTTCACCATTCGCTCTGCTGACGAGAACGATCGGCTGCTCGCCGCCCTGGAGGAGGTCACCTCATGACGAGGATCGCAGTACTTGCCCGTACCACCAGAGAGACCGAAGTCGACGTGCGCCTCGAGCTGGATGGGGCCGGCCTGGCGTCTGTCGACACCGGCGTGGGCTTCTTCGATCACCTTCTCGGGTCGCTCGCCCACCACGCGCTGTTCGACCTCGACGTGCGCGTCGCGGGGGATCTCGAGGTGGATGACCACCACACCGTCGAAGACACGATGCTGGTGTTGGGGGCCGCCTTCTCCAAAGCGCTCGGTCCCCGAACCGGCATCTCCAGGTTCGGCGATGCGAAGGTCCCGATGGACGAAGCCCTGGCCACGGCCGCCGTCGATGTCGGAGGACGTGCCTACGCAGTGCTCGATGTTGCCCTCCGCACCGAACGGATTGGCAATCTGACCACCCAGAACATCCCACATGCCCTCGAGGCGTTCACCCGCGAGGCCGGGATCACTCTGCACCTGCGCGCGTCCGGGTCCAACGACCATCACATTGCTGAGGCGGCTTTCAAGGCCCTCGCCCGTTCCCTTCGCATGGCGGTCGAGGAGGACCCTCGCCGGAACGGAGTGGCCTCCACCAAGGGGACTTCGTGACAGCCCTGGCGATCATCGATCACGGTGCCGGCAACCTCGTGTCGATTGGGCAGGCGCTCGAACGCGCCGGCGCCGACGTCAGGGTCGCCGACCGACCGGCGGACCTCGCCGGTGTGAGCGGGGTCGTCCTCCCAGGGGTGGGCTCCACCGGTACCACCATGGAGCGCCTGACGAGTGCGGGCTTCGCCGGGCCGCTCGCCGAACTCGACGTTCCTCTGTTCGGGATCTGTGTGGGGCTCCAGCTCTTCTTCGACACCGCCGAAGAGGACGGGTCCCGGTGCCTCGGGCTGATCGAGGGGAGTGTCGAACGCCTGCAGGACACTCCACGATTGCCTCACATCGGTTGGAACGACCTGGAGATACTCCGTCCGGACCCGCTCCTCGTCGGGCTCAAGGAGCGGCCCACGTTCTACTTCGTCCATAGCTACGCGCCGGTGCCGTCCGATCCGGACGTGGTGGTCGCAGTTGCAGAATACGGGATGCCCTTCCCGGCAATGGTCCGGACCGGCCGCCGCGTTGGCGTGCAATTCCACCCTGAGCGAAGTGGGCGCAACGGCGCCCTGCTGCTTGCCAACTTCGTTGCGGAATGTGGGGAGGCCGCCGATGCTGCGTAGACGGGTGGTCGCGTGCCTCGATGTGCGGGACGGCAGGGTGGTCAAAGGCACCCGGTTCGTCGATCTGGTCGATGAGGGTGATCCGGTGGCACTCGCGGCACGTTATGCGGCCGAAGGCGCGGATGAGATCGTCTACCTGGATATCGCCGCTTCGCCCGAGGGCAGGGCGACGTTGCTCGAGGTGGTCAGAGAGACGGCGTCGCAGGTGTTCGTGCCGTTGACGGTGGGAGGAGGGGTGAGATCACCGGAGGACATGCGGGCGACGCTGCGAGCCGGTGCGGACAAGGTGGCGGTGAACACGGCGGCGGTGCAACGCCCGCAGCTCCTCACCGAGTGTGCCCGTCAGTTCGGCCGGCAGTGTGTCGTGCTGGCCATCGATGCCGGACGGACAGGCCAAGACCGGTGGGAGGTCTATGTGAATGGGGGACGCCAACCGACCGGCATCGACTTGGTTTCATGGGCTCGCACCGGGACCGAGCATGGCGCCGGTGAGATCTTGCTGACATCCATGGACCGTGACGGAACCCAGGAGGGGTTCGATGTCGAGCAGCTTCGGGCCGTCAGCGGCGCAGTGGAGGTGCCGATCATCGCCTCCGGCGGGGCCGGCCGTGCTGACCATTTCGTCGAGGCGGTGGTGGAGGGCGGCGCCGATGCCGTTCTGGCGGCATCCGTGTTTCACCGGCGCCAACTCGAAATCGGTGCCGTCAAGGCTGCAATGGCGGCAGCCGGCGTGCCGGTGCGGGAGGTCGCATGATTCCGTCGGAAGTGTCCTTCGACGAGAAGGGTCTGGTGCCCGGTGTCGTGCAGGATCAGCGCTCCGGCCGGGTCCTGATGCTGGGATACCTCAACAGCGAGTCTCTCGGGCTGACCCTATCGACCGGAGAGGTGCACTTCTGGAGCCGTTCCCGCAAGGAACTGTGGCGCAAAGGAGCAACCAGCGGCAACACCCTCAGGTTGGTCGAGGCTCGCGTCGACTGCGACGGGGACGCCCTCCTGCTGATCGTCCGTCCCGATGGACCCACCTGTCATACGGGCGCCGCCGGTTGCTTCGACGGAGCCGGCGCCGGCCGGCTGACCGGCTTCGGGATGCTCGCAGAGCTGTGGTCGGTGATCCTTCAGCGAACCGTCGAACGTCCTGAAGAGTCGTATACGGTCTCCCTCCTGGAGGGTGGTGTCGACGCGGTCGCCCGCAAGGTGCTGGAGGAGGCAGGCGAGGTGGTGCTGGCGGCGAAAGACCATGCCACAGGAGTGTCGGACGACCGGCGCCTGGCGGAAGAAGTGGCCGACCTGACCTATCACATTTTGGTGCTGCTGGCCGAGCGCGGGATCGACCCCGCTGCGGTTGGAGCGGTGCTCGAAGAACGACGGTAGAGGCTCGGCACCACTCGATCGCCCTTTCGTGCGTGAGCCGAGGGTTCGCGCACGCGCGATGAGGTGCGCCGGCGCCCGAGCGCGTAGGGCTCAACTCCGATCCACACATCGCAGGTGTGCTCTTCACGGGGGGAGTCGCGCCCTCGCC